>NZ_KV812681.1:0-116912 GCF_001813485.1 Pseudomonas sp. HMSC067G02 | reverse complement strand
GGGCCAGGGCGATGCGCTGGCGCTGGCCGCCGGAAAGCCCGGCGCCGCCGACGCCGAGCACGGTGTCGTAGCCCTGCGGCAGGCGCAGGACCAGTTCGTGGACCCCGGCCAGGCGCGCCGCCTCCACCACCTTGTCGGCCTGCACCTCGCCGAAGCGGGCGATGTTTTCCGCCACCGTGCCGGCGAACAGTTCGATGTCCTGCGGCAGGTAGCCGATGCGCGGGCCGAGGGTCTCGCGCTCGTACTGGCGGATCTCGGCGCCGTCCAGGCGCACGCTGCCGTGCAGGGTCGGCCAGATGCCCAGCACTACCCGCGCCAGGCTCGACTTGCCGGAGCCGGACGGACCGATCACGCCGACCACCGAGCCGGCCGGGATCGCCAGGGTCAGGCCACGCAGGGTGCGCGCCTCGCTGCCGGGCGGCGCCGCGTCCAGCGATTCCAGCAGCAGGTGGCCACGCGGCTCGGGCAATTCCATGCGCCGCTCGCGGACGGGGAATTCGTCGAGCAGGCCGCTCAGCCGGCGATAGGCATCGCGCGCCGCGCCCCACTGCTTCCACACACCGATCAGTTGGTCGATGGGCCCCAGCGCACGGCCCATCAGGATCGAGCCGGCGATCATCATCCCCGGGGTGATCAGGCCTTCCACCGCCAGCCAGGCGCCGAGGCCGAGCACCAGGGATTGCAGGGCGATGCGCAGGTATTTGCTCAGCGCGTTGATCCGCGCCGCGCGCTCGCTGGCCAGGCTCTGCTGGTCGAGGAACGCCTGGTGCAGCCGTTCCCAGCGCCCGCGCATGCTGCCGAGCATGCCCATCGCCTCGATCACCTCGGCGTTGCGCAGGTTGTTGCTGGCCAGTTGGCCGGACTTGATCGACAACTCGCCGGCCTTGGCCAGCGGCGCACGGGTGGCGCGTTCGTTGAACCAGGCCAGGGCCATCAGGGCCAGCGCGCCGACCAGCGAGAGCAGGCCGAGCCAGGGGTCGAAGAGGAAGATCACCAGCAGGTAGACCGGGAACCAGGGCGCGTCGAAGAAGGCGAACAGCGCCTGGCCGGTGATGAACTGGCGCAGGGTGGTCAGGTCGTGCAGCGCCTGGCTGGCCTCCTGGCCGCCGGCGCGCAGGTTGCGTTCGAAGGCGGCGGCGTAGACCCGCCCGTGCAACTGGCCGTCGAAGCGTTCGCTGACCCGCACCAGGACGAAGCTGCGCAGCGCCTCCAGCGCGCCCATGAAGACGAACACGCCGAGCGCCATCAGGGTCAGCATCAACAGGGTGACTTCGTTGGCCGAGGACAGCACGCGGTCGTACACCTGCAGCATGTACAGCGAGGGCACCAGCATCAGCAGGTTGATCACCCCGGAGAACGCCGCCACGCTGCGCAACGCACTGCGGCTGGCCGCCAGGGCCTGTTTGATTTCGTTGGTAACGCTGGAACCGAGCCTTGCCATCGAGCGCGCTCACTTCTGCCACGACTGCCGCTGGAATCCCGAATGAGCCCGGATGGCACCTCCCTGTGCCGGGCGTTCCCTCGCCGTCAGGCGGCCAGGGCCTGATGCTCCAGCGCCGGGTCGGCGCCGATCAGCTGGATTGTCGGCGGCGCCGCTTCGCCGCCGTGGCCGAGCAGCGCCGCGAGCACCTTGCTGGCACCGTCCAGGGCGCTGTGCGCGGTATCCCCGGCGATCCCGGCGACGATCGACAGGTCATTGTCGAGGTCATGCACCAGCTCGATCTGGCCCTTCGGCCCGACCCCGGCGACATCGACACCGGCAATCGTTTGCGCATACAGCTTGCTGTCGAAGTGCAGGTCCAGCGTCGGCAGCGAGACGCCGATGTCCTTGACCACCGGCACGTAGCCGAGGATGCCGCCGACGATGGGCAGGTCCTTGAGGGTCACCTCGTTCCAGCTCAGCAGCTTGACCTCGTTGTAGCTACCCAGCTCCAGGGTGCCGCCGAGATTGGCCACGCCGAGGTTGTAGCTGGGTCCGGCGATACCGTAGAACTTGGCGCTGAAGCCTTCCTTGTCGACCGAGCCGACCACTCCCAGGCCGCCGAGGTTGAGCGGCGCCAGCACCGGCACCAGCGGCGCGGTGATCGGATTCAGCGCCAGGGCTGCGGTGACCAGCGGAGTCAGCGGCGTCTCGCCGCCGAAGGTCAGGCCTTGCTCGGTGAAGGAGACGTTGATCGGCAGCGGGCCGAGGATGCCGCGGCTATCGGGAATCACGCCCTGGTCGTGATTGCCGCCGAGCAGCGAGCCGATCACATTGACCCCGAGCAGGCCGTCGCTATTGCCGAGGCTTAGCGAGCCACCCTGGTAGGCGGCGTGGTAGAGATCGTTGGCGGCCTTCAGGCTGTCGCTGCCGAATTCCCAGGCATGGCCGACGGTGGCACCGACGCCCTGCCCCAGGTCACCGACCAGCTTCAGGTAATCCTCCGGCTCGACGCGCCCGTGCAACAAGTCGTCGGCGATCGCCAGCGAGTTGCCGGCCAGCCCGCCCAGCGTGCCGACCGCGGAGCCTACGGTGTCGAGGGCGTCGCCGGCGATCTCGCCGAGCGTGCCGGCCACCGCGCCGACCGTACCCTCCAGCGCCTGCTCCACGCTGGCAACGGCGTCATGCACCGATGTCAGCGCTTCGTGCACCTGCTGCTCCACGGCGTCGACGGTGGAGCCCACCAATGTCCTGGCCACGTCCGCCACCGCCGTGACGGCGGTGGCGGCCACCTGCGTCGCACGCTCGTAGACCTGGCCGAACAGGTTCGCGGCTGCATTGAATAATCCCATCTTCTGTTCCTCGATTGAGTTGTCTCGGTTATCGCGTTTCCGGCGCAGGTCGCTGTTTACCGACCGAACCGGTCACGCGGTCAAGCGCAGTCAGTGAGTTCCGCGAGAAAACGGAACGCGGGTACCTGAAAGTTCATCAGGCCTGGCGACAACTTGTTTTTATTGGAAGACAGGAGCCCCCGAGGGCGAAACCCATTTAATCCCGAGCAGCCCGCAACAGAGCGCTCTCCACCGCTTCGCCTGTTAAGTAGGACTAACATGGGAAAGGCAAATTTGTACCACCACTTAAATCAGTTCAATACTTTGGTTGGGCATACCGACCTGTCAGTTCTGCCAGGTGGATTTCCAAGCCCCTGATTCCTAAACGGATTATTGACGCTTTTAATTAATATCGAATGACGGACGGTCGCCCCGGCACGAACTCTGACGAAATCAGAAATGAAGAAAGGGTTATATCCTTATGCACCAAAGTGCCGAGCCGCCCTCGCGGCGTGCCCAACTAGCGTGCAACTTCGGCAGCGCCCTCTTCGAAGAAGCGAATGACACTTTTGCGTGGCTCATAAGGAACACTCTTATTGCGTGAAGCGCATCACAAAATATTGAATCGAACAGTCCAGGCGGATTGTTTTCTCCTGGTAAACGATGATTAACGGCGCGCTCCCAACGCCGGGTTATTTCCATGAATCGCTTCAGCCAACGCCTTGCCTGCCGATAGCCTCTGCCGTCACCCGTTCCCGCCCTTGCTCCCCGCCTTGCCTGCCCCTATCCTGCGCCCGTCACGGCCAAATCCGTGACCGGGTTTGACAGCCCGAAGAGACGGCGCGATGCGCCGAGCGGTGCATGCGAAAGCAGCGAATGCTTTTGCAGGCATCGGCTCGACCGCAGTTTTCCAACTGCGGGCCTTCATGGCGGATCGCGTGGGGAGACCCTCGTGGTCTGCCGGTTCCGTTTCCCGGTCTGTCAACCCTGCGCGATCCTGCCTCCATCGATTGACAGCGAAGGCGGCAGGTCATGTGACTCTCAGAAACGGAGTACCCAGCATGACGAAGGATGAAAAGGAAAAGACCCACGTCGACGCAATCATCGAACGCTACAAGGACCTGATGGTCGAGATTCCCCCCGCCGACCGGCAACCCGGTCTCTCCCTGCTCTGGCCGGTTCCCGCCCAGCCCGCCATCGACAAGGGCGTCCGCCAGGCCGAGAACTGGCTTGCCGACCAGATCGAAGGCCAGCTCTGGACCGCCTTCGCCTTCGGCCGCGACAGCCTGCCCACACCGATGCAGAAGACCGCCTTCGAAGTGGCCTTCCTGACGCGCCTGCAGCAGCGCCTGGTAGCCGCTCGACGTTCCGGTTGACCCGGCCATGGCGAATGACGCCGGTGGCGTCGTTCGCCCCTACGCCAAGTCTCCATCGCGGTCTCGGGCACCGCGTACGAAATCATCGCCAGACTCCGCCTGGCAACGCGCCGAGCGTCTGGAGCGCCCCGGTGCGCCATCCCGCCCAGCCGGATTGAACGCAAGCGCACCCACCGCCCTCCTATATTCCATACGACCCACCACCTCAACCGGAACCGAGCAAGACTCCGCAGACATGGCACAGCCTTTCACCATCGAACCGGACCCGAACACCCTTGACCATCCACCGGCCTTCCTGGCCAACGGAGGAGCGGTCGGGAAACTGTTGCTCAGCCTCGACGCGGCCAGTTCGCCCCTCGGCCCGCCGGACGCCTGGTCGGCGAGCCTGAAGACGACGATGGCCACGCTGCTGCCGGCCAAGGCGCAGATCGTGCTGTTCTGGGGCGCGGAATTCGTCGCCCTGTACAACGATGCCTACGCGCCGAGCATCGGCGACAAGCATCCGCGCGCCCTCGGCCGGCCGGCGATAGAGAACTGGCGGGAGCTGTGGGATGACCTCGAACCGCTGCTGCGCGGGGTGTACGAGACCGGTGAAACCTTCGCGGCAAAGGATCGGCCCTTCTACATCGAACGCCATGGACGCGGCGAGACGGTCTATTTCGACGTGTCCTATTCGGCGGTGCGGGAAACCGACGGTTCCGTCGGCGGCGTGCTGTGCATCGTCACCGAGACCACCGAGCGGGTGCGTTTCGAACGCCGCCAGGCGTTCCTCCTGGAACTGGGCCAGACCCTGCCGTCCCTGGCCGATCCCCTGGAAATCGAAGCCACCGCCCTGCGCCGGCTCGGCGAGGAGCTGGGCGCGTCGCGGATATTCTTCGGCGAGGACAACGGCGACGGCATGACCTTCCAGGTCCATCGCGACTATCTCCACGACGGCCGCTCGGCGGTCGGTCGGCATCGCTACCTGGCGTTCGGCGCCACCCTGTCCGGCGAACTGCATGCCGGACGCAGCGTGGCGCGGGAAGACCTCGCCGGGGAGCGCGGCATGAGTCTCGACGAGGCGGCGAGCCGCGCGCGCCTGGGGCTGGGCGCCACGCTGCATGTCCCGGTGCTGCGCCACGGCCGGCTGGAGGCGCTGCTGGCGATCCACTTCGCCCATCCGCAGGCGCTCGGCGAAGATCCGCGCCGCCTGGCGGAGGAAGCCGCCAAGCTGGCCTGGACCTCGCTCACCCATGCCCGCGCGGAGCTGGCGCTGCGCACCAGTTCCGCGCAACTGGCGGCGATGTTCGACCAGGCCAGCGCGGGCATCGCGGTATGCGACCGGAACTGGCGCTTCACCCGGGTCAACGATCGCTACTGCGAGATCGCCGGCCGTTCGCGCGAGACCCTGCTCGGCCTGCGCATGCAGGACATCCTCGACCCCGCCGACTTCGCCCTCCCTGCGGCGCCAGGCGGAGCGACCGGCGCGGCGTTCGAGATGAGCGGCCGCTACGTTCGCCCCGACGGCGATACGGTGTGGGTGCAGAACCAGGTCACGCCGCTGGTGGACGAGCAGCATGCCGCCAGCGGCCTGCTCTGCGTGTGCATGGACATCAGCGCGCGGGTACGCGCCGAGAACGAGCTGCGCGAACTCAACGAAAGCCTGGAAGAACGTGTCGCGACCATGCTCGCCCAGCGCGAAAGCGCCCTGGCGCAGCTTCACGAGGCACGCAAGATGGAGATGGTCGGCCAGTTGACCGGCGGCATCGCCCATGACTTCAACAACCTGCTGACGCCGATCATGGCCTCGCTGGAACTGATCCGCCGGCGGCTCGACGACGCCCGCTCCACCGACCTCATCGACGGCGCGCTACAGTCCGCCGAACGGGCGCGGAACCTCGTCGGTCGCCTGCTCACCTTCGCCCGCCGGCAAACCCTCAAGCCGCAGGCGGTGGCCCTGCGCGAGCTGGTCGAAGGCATGCACGACCTGATCGAGCGCTCGCTCGGCCCGACCATCGAGGTCCGCATCGAGATCCCGGAACGCCTGCCTGCGGTGGTGGTGGATCCGCACCAGTTCGAACTGGCCATCCTCAACCTCGCGGTGAACGCCCGCGACGCCATGGGCGAAGGCGGCCGCCTGGAAATAGGCGCGCGGACCGACCTGGTGATCGACGGCGCGGTGGACGGTCTCGGCGCCGGCCGCTACGTGTGCCTGGAAGTCGCCGACAACGGCGGAGGCATGCCCGCCGAGGTGCTGGCCCGCTGCATGGAGCCGTTCTTTTCCACCAAGGGCGTGGGCAAGGGCACCGGCCTCGGCCTGTCGATGGTCCAGGGCCTGGTCGCCCAGTCCGGCGGCGGCCTGGGGATCCACTCGGAGATCGGCAAGGGGACCCGGGTGAGCATCTGGCTGCCGATCACCGCGGAGCAGACGCAATCCACCGCAGAAAGCTGCCCGGACGCACCGGAAGCGTTGCGGCCGACCCACGTGCTGCTGGTCGACGACGACAGGATGGTGCGCTACACCACCGCGCTGCTGCTCGGCGATCTCGGCTACCAGGTCAGCGAGGCGGCGTCGGCGGAGGAAGCCCTGGGCGAGGTCGAGCGCGGCCTGGCGCCCGACCTGCTGGTCACCGACCATCTCATGGCCGACAAGACCGGCGTGCAGCTTGCCGAGGAACTGCGCCAGCGCTTCCCGCAATTGCCGGTGCTGGTCATCACCGGCTACGCCAACCTCAGGCCCGAGCAACTCAACGGCTTCGAGGTGTTGACCAAGCCGTTCCGCCACAACGAACTCGCCGAACGCCTCGCCCGGCTGCTGGAAGCCTCGCCGTGAGGCCCCGGGCCGGCGGAACGCCTCAGCGCACCCGCTCGCGGCTCTTCACCGCCAGGTCCAGGGCTTTCTGCATGTCCAGCCGCGCCGAGCGGCCGACGTCACGGTGGTCCAGGCGGTAGCCGCGCTCCGAGGGCAGGATCGGTGCGGTGAGGTCCTCGGCATCGGCCGGCTCGAAATCGTAGTCGCCGCCGATGGTCATGGCGCTGCGCCGGAGCAGCATGCGGATCTCCTCGGGTCGCAGCCGCGGGTTGAGGGAAAGCATGGCGGCGACCGTGCCGGCGACCATCGGCGTGGCATAGGAGGTGCCGCAGTGCACCTCGCCCCGCGCGTCCCGCTCCAGGGTCGAGGCGTGGGTACAGGCGGCGGCGGTGACATCCACCCGCATGTCGACGTTCGAGGTGCTGCGCTTGACCGCGTAGGCCGGGTCGTCCACCGCCAGGCCTTGGCGCTCGCTGCGCTGGTGGCCGCCCACCACCAGCAACTGCTCGGTGACGAAGGAGGACGGCAGGCGGTATTCGTCGGTACCGGAGTAGGACGAGCCGTTGCCGGCGGAGTTGACCACCAGCACGTCCGGATGCTCCTTGCGCAGCCAGAGGAAGAATTCCTCGAGCAACTCCTCGTAGCCGCTCATGGCGATCCCCGAGCGCACCAGCGAATCCACCTCGTCGCCGTCGACGTCGCGAGCGCCGACGCGGTGGATGCCCCAGCTCCAGTTGAGCACCCGCACGCCATCCTCCACCAGGTTCACCGAGGCGGCGACGTTGGCCGTGATGCCAGCGTCCGAATTGCGCTCGACGATCACTTCGAAACCCTGGCTGGCGCGGTCCAGCCCACGCAGGAAGCCACTGTTGCCGCCCTGGTCCCAGCGCGCGGCGAGGATGCCGGCGACCGTCGAACCGTGGTTGTCGGGACGTTCGGCATCGCGCGCGTAGAGGCAGGTACGCGGCGCGGGCGCCTTGCAGGGGCCGAGGTAGTCGGCGAAGTCGGGGGCGTCGAAGTCGACGTCGCGCTCGATCACCCCGATGCGCACCGGGCGGGTCTCCAGCGGGGCCTGGCGGGCGCGGACCCGACGCTGGTAATAGTTCACCGCGTCCATGAAACGATTGGCCGCCCACTCGTCGGAGTCGCTGTCCGGCTTGTCCACGGGCCGGCGCGCCGCCTCGGTTTCCTCGCCCTTCTCCGGCGCGGACTCCTCCACCACCACGGCGTCCACGCTGGTCTCGCTGCCGATGCGGAGGACCAGCGCGTCGCGCTGGACGAGGTCGCGCGCCGGCAGGCGCAACTGGTAGAGGTTCAACGGCGGGATCGCGCCGACCACCCGCGCGCCATATTTATCGGCCAGGCGTTCGGCCTCCCGGCGACCGTCGTGGTTCTCCTCGATCAACAGGCTGACCAAGTCGACGTAGGTGGTCAGGCCATCCATGTTCTTCGCCACCTCGTCGGGACCGGCGGCGAGCACATGGCTGCCGTTCAGGGTCAGCCATACCGGATTGCTGCTGCGCCCGCCCTGCTCCAGCCAAAGCGGACCGCTGGCGTGGCCACGGCGGTCCAGGCGGAGCCGCAGGCCGTCGCCCTCGCGCCGCAGGGCGGTGGCCGGCAGTTCGCGGCCGTCCAGCAACAGGCGCGGCAGGCCGGCACCCAGGCCGCGCACGCGCAGGCACCACTCCTGCCGCTCGCTGGCCAGGAGATCGCCGCAGCGCTCCAGGCGCTCCAGGCGCAGGGGTGTTTCGGCGGCGACCAAAGGACTGCCCAGGGACGCGAAAAGGATGGCGAAAACGGCACGGCGCAGCGGCATGGACTCGGCTTCCGGAACGGGGACCTGTTGTTCCGACCGCCTGGCGAAACGCTTCGTTCAGGTTGAAGGCGGGCGCAGGCTAGCCCGCCAGTTGCTCCAGCGCTCGCCGGGTGACGCCATCGATATAGCCCGGCTCGCCATAGATGCGCGCCAGCAGGATGGCGCCTTCGAAATCGGCCACCAGTTGCCGGCCGCGCTCCAGCGCCTGCGCCTCGTCGAAGGCCGGGCGGTAGAGCTGGGCGAAGGCTTGCGCCCAGTCGTCGAGGAAACTGCGGATCGGCGCCATCAGCTCGCTGCGACCATAGCTGGCGTCGACCGCGACCACGCCCATCAGGCAGCCGATGCTGTCGTCCTGGAACAACCGGGCGGCCTTGCGGCCGAGTTTTTCCAGGCGCTCGCGGGGCGTCAGCAGCGGGTCGTAGGCGATGCTGAAGAGCGTCTCGGCGAGCCGCTGGTGGGTCCATTCGAGAACGTCGCGGAGCAAGGCTTCCTTGTTCGGGTAGTGGTGGTAGAACGAGGCCTTGGTCAAGCCGCAGGCGCTGGACAGCATGTCCATGGTGGTGCCGTGGTAGCCGTAGCGACGGAAGGTGCCGGCGCAGCGCTGGAGAAGCTCGTCGCGGGAGATTTTCAACGGACGCACGGAAGGTTCCTGCTCTCGATCAAAGGCGTTGATTCTATGCCATAAGCCTTGGCGCCTCAATTTGACGGTTACCGAATGTTTGTTTAGTTTTTACAAACCGAATGTTCGGTAGGTAACTAGAAGAAGTTTCCGCTCCACCAACCCAAGCACAGGAGAGAGGCATCATGAGCGAAGCCAACAGCGGCCCGGGCCGCGTCACCCGAGAGCAGCGCGGTCATCTGTTTCTCATCGGCCTGGACCGCGCGGGCAAGCGCAACGCCTTCGACAGCGCAATGCTGGCGGACCTGGCGCTGGCCATGGGTGAATACGAGCGCAGCGAGGAATCCCGCTGTGCCGTGCTCTTCGCCCATGGCGAGCACTTCACCGCCGGGCTCGACCTGATGGAACTGGCACCGAAGCTCGCCGCCAGCGGTTTCCGCTATCCGGACGGCGGCGTCGATCCCTGGGGCGTGGTCCAGCCGCGTCGGAGCAAGCCGCTGGTGGTCGCGGTGCAAGGCACCTGCTGGACCGCCGGGATAGAGCTAATGCTCAATGCCGACATCGCGGTGGCCGCGCGCGGCACGCGCTTCGCCCATCTGGAGGTGCTACGCGGCATCCCGCCGCTGGGCGGATCCACCGTGCGCTTCCCGCGCGCGGCGGGCTGGACCGACGCCATGCGCTACATCCTCACCGGCGATGAGTTCGATGCCGACGAAGCCCTGCGCATGCGCCTGCTCACCGAGGTGGTGGAACCCGGCGAGGAACTGGCACGGGCCCTCGAATACGCCGAGCGGATCGCCCGGGCCGCGCCGCTGGCGGTGCGCGCCGCGCTGCAATCGGCGTTCCAGGGGCGCGACGAGGGGGACGATGCGGCGCTGTCGCGGGTCAACGAGTCGCTGGCCGCGTTGATCGGCAGCGAGGACGTCCGCGAGGGCGTGCTGGCGATGGTGCAAAAGCGCGCGCCGGCGTTCAAAGGCCGCTAGCTCCCCTGCGGGTCGACCCCCGGTCGCTCCGCTCCATCTCTCCTGCGGAAACCGACATGACTTCGTTGACTCAACATTCCGCAGCGCCGGTGCGGATGGAACGCCTGGCCCTGCCCGCGACCGACGGCTATCCGCTGTCCGCCTACCGCTACCACGCGCCGGGCCACGCCCATGGCAACCTGCTGGTGGCCGGCGCGACGGGCGTCGCCCAGCGCTTCTACCGGCGTTTCGCCGAACACGCCGCGCGCCAGGGCTTCGACGTACTCACCCTGGACTATCGCGGCATCGGCGAATCCGCGCCGGCAAGCCTGAAGGGCTTCGCCATGTCCTACCTGGACTGGGCCTACCGGGACCTCGCCGCCGCCGTCGAGCTGCTCGGCCGGGAGGAGCGGCCGCTGTACTGGATCGGCCACTCCTTCGGCGGCCACGCCATCGGCCTGCTGCCCGACCATGGGCGGCTCGCCGCCTGCTACAGCTTCGGCAGCGGCGCCGGCTGGAGCGGCTGGATGTCGCGCCGCGAAGCGCTCAAGGTGCGCCTGCTGTGGACCCTGGTGCTGCCGCCGCTGGTGGCCTGGAAAGGCTACATGGCCTGGAGCCTGCTGGGCATGGGCGACGACCTGCCGCTGGGGGTCTACCGCGACTGGAAGCGCTGGTGCCGCCATCCCCGCTACTATTTCGACGACCCGGCGATGCGCCACCTCCACCAGCGCTACGCCGCAGTGCGCACGCCCTGTCTGTTCGCCACCGCCCTGGACGATCCCTGGGCACCGCCGCGCTCGCGGGACGCCTTCGTCGAGGCCTACCGCAACGCACCGCTGGAAACCCTCGACCTGCGACCCGACGGTGGACCGCTCGGACACATGGGCTACTTCCGCGCCGGTGCAGAGGCGCTGTGGGACGACGCCCTGCGCTGGCTGAGACGGCATCCGGAGAACGCCTGAAAGATCAGCGAGAGCGCGCCATGCACCCGTTGCCGTTGTCCCTTCGCCTGTTCGCCGTCGCATTCTGGCTGGGCGTGGTCGCCGTGGAGTTCCTTCTCGAACGCAGCCGCGCCGAAAGCCGCGACCGGGGTTTCGCCGGGAGACCGCCACCAAGGCCGACAGCTTTGCCGGGGTGAACCGCTACTCCCGGCAGATCGCCCGCATCTCCCTGCTGGCCATCCCGGCCGGGCTGCTGGCCCTGGGCTGCGGCCCGTACCTGATGCGACAACGCTGAAAAATCCGCCGACTGTCCATTTCGCGACGATGACTGGCGCTTTTGCCGGCGCAGGCCGCCCGCGCCTGCCTTACCGTTCCCCGCTCTTTCAGACACGGGAGCAGGGCAATGCCGCTTGCCAGTCATCTGCGTTGCGTGGCGCTGGCGCTGGGGATCTCCACCGCGCTGGGCTGCGCGAACCGCAACCAACCCGCGCCACGCGCGGAAAGCCTCGACCCTGGCCTGTCGAGGGTGGCGGGAACCCGCGGCGACGCGCTGCCCGCCCAGTGGTGGACGCTCTACCAGGACCCTGGGCTGAACCACCTGGTGGCCGCCGCGCTGCGCCACAACCGCGACCTGGCCGCAGCCGATGCCCATGCCCGCGCGCTCCTCGGCCATCTGCGCGGCGCACAGGGCGAACGCTGGCCACGGACCGAGGTCGGCTATGGCTACCAGTATGGGCGCGACGGCGACGACCAGACCCTCGCCGAAGCCACCGACGAGGACGTACGCAGCCAGTGGAAACACACCGCCCGCCTCGACCTGTCCTACCAGTTGGACCTGTGGGGCGAAGTCCGCGCCCGCATCGCCGCGGCGAAGGCGGATGCCGAAGCGGCGCAAGCGGCGCGCGACCTGCTCAGGGTCAGCGTGGCCAGCCAGACCACCCTCGCCTACGTCCGCGCCTGCGCCCTGGCGCGACGGGCAGAGGTACAACGCCGATCGGTCGGTCTGCTCGACGCGAGCCTGGCGCTGAGCGAACGCCAGCTCGCCGCCGGCCTTTCCAGCGAGCTGCAGCGACGCCGGCTGCTGGCCTTGCGCGAGCGGACCCGCGCCGCGCTGCCGATGCTCGAGGCGCGGCGGCGCGCGGCACTCTACGAACTGGCGCTGCTCAGCGGGCGCTCGCCGCGCCAGTTGGACGCTCCCGCCGCGACCTGCGCCGGCATACCGCAACTGCGCCGTGCCCTGCCCACCGGCGACGGCTGGAGCCTGCTGGCGCGCCGCCCGGACGTCCGCGCGGCCGAGCGCCGGCTCGCCGCCGCCGACGCCCGGCGCGCGCTGGCCGAAGCCGAGCTGTACCCGCGCATCAGCTTCGCCGTCGGCGCCGAAACCTCCGCAGTGACCCTCGCCGGCCTCGGCGGCAGCGGCGCGCTGGCCTACGCGGCCGGTCCTCTGCTGAGCTGGCGCTTCCCCAACCGGGAAAGCGCGCGAGGCCGCCTGGACAGCGCAGCGGCAGAGCGCGACGCCGCTCTGGCGCGCTTCGACGGAGCGGTGCTCGGCGCCCTGCGCGAGGTCGAGCGTGCCTTGGCGCTGTATGCCGGCGAGCGCCAGCGGCGTGCCGACCTCCAGCGTGCCCTCGACGAGCAGCGCCACGCCTACCGGTTGGCGCGCAGCAACTATCGCGCCGGCGCCCTCGATGCCCTCGAGCTGCTCGACAGTCAACGCAGCCTGGTCGCCGACAGGGCGCGCCTGGTCGACGCCGAGATGCGCGTCGCCGAGCGCCAGGTCGAACTGTTCCGGGCTCTCGGCGGCGGCTGGCAAGCCGCTCCCAGCCCCTCCCACCAGGATAACGGACAATGAACCAGGCAATCAGGGAACCCATCGAACACACCACTGGCGAAACCATGCCACCAGTCACGCGCCGGCGCCGAACCTGGCTGCTGGGCGGCCTCGCCGGCGCCATCGCGCTCGCCGCCCTGCTGGCCTGGTGGTGGAGCAGCGGACGCTTCCTGGAGGGCACCGACGATGCCTATGTACGCGCCGACTGGGTGGCGGTCAGCGCGCAGGTCTCCGGCTACGTCGCCGAGGTGCTGGTGGCCGACGACGCCGACGTCCAGGCCGGCGACCTGCTGCTGCGCCTGGACCCGCGCGACTTCCGCCAGCGCCTGCGCGCCGCCGAGGCCCGCGAAGCGGCGGCGCAGGCGGCGCTGGAAGCCCAGCGCGCGAAGCTGGAGACCCTCGATCGGCAACTGCTGGAGCAGGTGCAGACGATCAGCCGCGCCCGCGCCGATGGCGAAGCGGCGCGAGCCGAATGGCGCCGCGCCGAGACCGACTGGCGACGCTACCGGCAATTGGCCGACGAGCATGCCACCAGTCGCCAGCGCCTGGAGAATGCCGACGCGGCGCACCAGCGAGCGCGGGCGGCGGCGCGGCGGGCAAGCGCCGAGGAAGGCCGCCAGCGCGCCGCCAGGGACGTACTGAAGAGCCGGCGACGCGAGGCGGAGGCGGCGCTCGCCCAGCGCCAGGCGGAGCTGCAGGAAGCCGCGGCGGCGCGCGAACTGGCGCGCCACGCCCTGGACGATACCGAAATCCGCGCCCCATTCGCCGGCCGCGTCGGCCAGCGCAAGGTGCGCCTGCGCCAGTACGTCACGCCGGGGCTGCCGCTGCTGGCGGTGGTGCCGCTGGAGCAGGCCTACGTGGTGGCCAACTACAAGGAGACCCAGCTCGAACGCATCCGCCCCGGGCAACCGGTAGAGCTGGAGGTGGACACGTTCGGCCGCCGCTGGCGCGGCCGCGTCGACAGCGTGGCGCCGGCCTCCGGCGCGGTATTCGCGCTGCTGCCGCCGGACAACGCCACCGGCAACTTCACCAAGATCGTCCAGCGCTTCCCGGTGCGTATCCGCCTGGACGCCGACGCCGCCGAGCGGGGCCGGCTGCTTCCGGGGATGTCGGTGATCGCCACCGTGGACACTCGCGAACCGGACGGAGCCTCCGCCGATGAGCGCTGACGACAAGGTATCGCTGCGTGCCTGGGTCGCCGTCACCGGCGGCCTGTTCGGCTGCTTCATGGCCGGCATGAACGTGCACGTCACCAGCGCGGCGCTGCCGGAGATAGAAGGCGCGCTGGGAGCCACCTTCGAGGAGGGCTCGTGGATCTCCACCGCCTACCTGGTCGCGGAAATCAGCATGATCCCGCTCACCGCCTGGCTGGTGGAAGTGTTCTCCTTGCGCCGGGTGATGCTCCTCGGCTCGCTGGTGTTCCTGCTCAGTTCGCTGAGCTGCGCGCTGGCGCCGAACCTGTCGACGCTGATCCTGATCCGGGTGATCCAGGGGGCTTCGGGGGCGGTGCTGATCCCGCTGTCGATGCAACTGATCCTCACCGAGCTGCCGTCCAGCCGGATCCCCCTCGGCATGGCGCTGTTCAGCCTTTCCAACAGCGTGGCCCAGGCCGCCGGCCCGTCGATCGGCGGCTGGCTGGCGGATGCCTATTCCTGGCGCTGGATCTTTCTCCTGCAACTGTTGCCGGGGATCGCCCTGCTGGCTGCGGTGGCTTGGTCGATCCGCCCCCGCGACGGCAACCGCGAGCGCCTGCGCCAGGCCGACTGGCTCGGCATCGGTGCGATGGTCGCCGGCCTCGGCGCGCTGCAGATCGTGCTGGAGGAAGGTGGCCGCCGCGACTGGTTCGAGTCCGGCTTCATCCGCGCCTTCGCCGTCCTCGCCGTGCTCGCCCTGCTGCTCTTCGTGCAGCGCCAGCTATGGGGCGCGCGGCCGTTCATCAACCTGCGCCTGCTGGGCAGCTACAACTTCGGCGTGTCCAGCCTGGCGATGGCGGTGTTCGGCGCGGCGACCTTCGGCCTGGTGTTCCTGGTGCCCAACTACCTGTCCCAGTTGCAGGGTTTCAACGCCCGGCAGATCGGCGACAGCCTGATCCTCTACGGCCTCGTGCAACTGCTCCTGGCGCCGCTGCTGCCGCGCCTGATGCGCTGGCTGAACCCCAAGCTGCTGGTGGCCGGCGGCTTCGCGATCATGGCCCTGGGCTGCTGGATGGGCGCGCACCTGAACGCCGACGCGGGACGCAACGTGATCATCCCCTCCATCGTCGTGCGCGGCATCGGCCAGCCGCTGATCATGGTCGCGCTCTCGGTACTGGCGGTGAAGGGCCTGGACAAGGCCCAGGCCGGTTCGGCCTCGGCGCTGATCTCGATGCTGCGCAACCTCGGCGGCGCGATCGGCACCGCGCTGCTGACGCAACTGGTCTCGCTGCGCGAGCGCTTCCACTCCGAGCGGATCGGCGAGACCCTGACGATCTTCGACGGCGCCCTGCAGCAGCGTCTGGGCGGTGGCCAGGTGCGGATACAACTGCCGGAGCAGCAGCAGGCGCTGGCCCTGCTCGACCACGGGGTGCGCCAGCAGGCCTACCTGATGGCCTACTCCGACGCCTTCTACCTTTCCTGCGTGGCGCTCCTGGCCTGCGCCCTGGCCTCGCTGATGCTGCGCCAGAAGGACTGAACTCAGTCGCCCTCGGCCACCCCGTAGGCGGCGCCGCGGCCGAAATAGAGGCTCGGCGAAACGCCCAGGGTCCGGCGAAACATGGCGCTGAAGGCGCTCTGGCTGTCGTAGCCGAGGTCCAGTGCGACCTCGAGGATCGAGTGCCCTGCCGCCAGCGCATCGAGGCTGGCGAGCAGGCGCATGCGCCGCAGCCACTGGACGAAGCTGAGACCGGTTTCGCGCTGGAAGGCGCGGGTCAGGGTCCGCGGGCTGACGCCCAGGCGACGCGCGGCATCGCCCAGGCTCCAGTCGGCGGCCGGCTCGGCGCGCAGGCTGCGGCACAGCGCCGCCAGTTGCGGATCGACCGGCTGTGGGACGTGCAGGGCGAGGATCGGCAGCACCCGCAGTTCATCGAGGATCAGCTCCATCACCCGCTCGTCGCGGCCGCCCGGCGGGTAGTCCGGGGCGATCCGCATCGCCGCGACGATCAATTGCCGCAGCAACGGCGGCACGTCCACCACCCGGCAGTCCTGCGGTAGGTCGTGGCGCGCTTGCGGGGCGATGAACAAGGTACGCATGCGCACCTGGCCGGCGAAACGCAGGGCATGCTCGATACCGGCCGGCAACCAGACACCGCGTCCCGGCGGCACCACCCAGATGCCCTCGGCGGTGCCGACCGTGACCACCCCGCTGAGCGCATGGATCAATTGCGCGCGCGAATGCCGGTGCAGCTCGACGCACTCGCCGTGGAGATAATCCTGGGCATAGGCGAAGACCGGACGGGTGGAAGGCAGGTCGATCAGCATCGGGCGGGCCTTGGCGGGCAGTGGTGGCGCTGTCTTTTTACCAGCCGCGCCATGCTAACGACCAGACCCGGCGGAGCACGCCGGCGCTCGCCGCGACGCGGCGAGCGCGCTACCCTGGCCGCCCCGGCGTGGCGCGACTGCCTGGCGTATCCGCCGCGCCATCCCTCCCCAAGCACAGGAGCGAAACCAGCATGGCCTCTTACGCGGAACTGTTCGATATCGGAGAAGACTTCGCCGCCTTCGTCGGCCATGGCCTGGCCACGGAACAGGGCGCGGTCGCGCGGTTCCGGCAGAAGCTGGAAAGCGACGGGCTGCCGAGCGCGCTGACGGAACGCCTGCAACGCATCGAACGGCGCTATCGCCTGCTGGTCGCCGGGGAAATGTGGTGCCCGGACTGCCAGATCAGCCTGGCCGCGCTGGACTTCGCGCAGCGCCTGCAACCGAACATCGAGCTGGCGATCATTTCCAAGGGCCGCGCCGAGGACGACCTGCGCCAGCGCCTGGCGCTGGAGCGAATCCCGATTCCGCTGGTACTGGTGCTGGACGAGGAGTTCAACCTGCTCGGACGCTTCGTCGAACGGCCGCAGGCGGTGCTCGACGGCGGTCCGCAGGCGCTTGCGGCGTACAAGGCGGGCGACTACCTGGAGCACGCCATCGGCGACGTCCTGGCGATCATCGAAGGCGCGGCGCGCTGAGACAGCGCCTGCGCCCGCTTCTCAGTGCCGCGAACAACCCGCGCCAAGGCCTCGGTACTGCAAGCGATGTAGGCGTCCGGCGCTGTCGCGGTAGAGCATCACCAGCGGCACCACGCCACAGGTGGCCGGCACCGGCGTGACGGAAAGCACCCGCTCGATGTCCAGCGGCATGCCGTAGTCGTAGCGCTCGATCGGCGGCAACTCTTTCCCGTCGTCGTCCGCCGCCTGGACCTGGGACGAGCAGGACAGCAGCAAGGCCAGCAAGAACGAGGTTTTCATGAGGTCTTTTCTCCATGCTGCGCCCCGTCGGACAAGACGCTTTGCGAATAGGCCCGGAGCAACCAGGCGAGGTCGGTGAGGATCGCGGCCAGGCGCCACTCGCCGGCGGCCGCCAGGCGGGCGCCGGCACGGCGTGCGTGCCGCACGGCGAGCGGCGGATCGCGATGGCGGACGGCGATGGCTCGCAGTGCGCGCTCGATCCACCGCGCCTCCGCGGCGGCCGGGTCGAGCCCGGCCAGGGCGCGCCACAGGCGCCGCGACTCGCGGCCGAGTTGCAGGGATACGAAGCCCAGGCGCAGGGCCAGCGCGCTGCGCGGATGTTCCATGCCATGCAACGCGCCCAGCTGGGCGATGCGATGCTGCTGGCGGGCCTGCCATGCATGCGCGTCGAAACCGGCGCGACGACGCAGCAAGGCGAGGGTCTCGCGGCGCAGATGGTCGAGCAGCGACGCCGAATGCCGTTCCAGGTCCTTCGGCAGCAGGCGGTAGACCAGCAGGCTGATGCAGAGCGCCAGCACCCAGGCGCAGGACTGGTTGGCGAAGTCGCCGAAATCGAAGCGGGCGAGATTGCCGGTGGCGACCAGGGTATTGAAGGCGATCAGGTAGGCGATTCCCTGCAACGCCCGCCTGGGCACTGTGGTGGCCTGGATACCGAACGACCAGAAGAAGGCGAGGCACAGCAGCAGCAATGGAAAACCGTTGATCAGCGGTAGCAGAAGGAATTTGCAGAGCAATGCGGCAGGTATCGCGTAGAGCGTGCCGCGAATGAAATTGCGCGTGCCCTCGGCGGGAAAGGGCGAGGCTGCCAGCAGCGTGCAGTAGGGGCCGAGCACCGCCAGCAGGGTCGGCCCCTGGTCCCACCCGCTGAGGAACCACAGGGCGCCGCCGACCAGCATCGCCAGCCAGGCTCGCGCGCCGTTGCGCAAGGCCTCGCGGTAATGTCGATGGAAGGCCGCTGGGCGGACGTCGGCGCGGGCCCGGCCGTCGAGCCGGGCGAACCCCCGCAGGGCGGCCTGCAGGTCATCCAGTTGCTCGTCGAGACGCTCCATGAACAGCCCTTCGCGACAGGCATCCGCTTGGTCTGTCGGAAGTCCGCGCCGAATCGCCGCCAGGCGACCGCGCAAGCTCGCGAGCCGTCGCGCGGCGCCGGCGAAGTCGAGCTCGCCGCGCTCCAGTTGGCCGCCCAGCAGGCACAGGTCGTCGGCCATCGGCAGCGCCAGTCCACGCTCCGCCAAGCGCCGGGCCCAATGCGTCTCGCCGGCGAAGCGGAACTCCATCAGCGTGGAAAACAGCGCCGCCAGGCCACCGCGGATCGCCGGGAGCGCAGCGCTCAGCGCCCGCGACTCGGCGCGACCGACGCCCAGCAGGTCGTCTACCGCGTAGACCTCGCCGGCCAGCGTCCGGCGACGGCGCTCCAGTTCCCCGTCAGCCGCACCGGCATGCCGCGCAGCGACCAGCGCCAGCGTCGCCGCGCAGAGCGAGACGAGACGCTGGCGCACCCGCCCGGACACGGTCCTGCGGCTGAAGAGCACGGTCACCAAGCTCAGGCAGCAGACCCCGACGATTACCGCCGAGGCGCGGGTGACGATGTGCTCGAAGGCCGCCTCGGGCTCGACCATGGCCGGTCCCAGCGCCAGGCACACGGTGTAGCCGGCGACCACCGCGGCGGTGGCGTAGAAGTGCCGGACCAGGCTCATGACGCCGACGCAGAGACCCAGCCAGAAACCCAGGGCGACGACGAACAGCAGCATCTTCTGGGCGAACAGCGCGGTCAGGACGAAGGCAGCGAGCGTGCCGACCAGGGTACCCACGGCGCGCCACCAGCCCTTGCCGACCACCGCCCCCTGCACCGGATTGATCAGCAACAGCACAGTGGACGCCGCGGAAAACGGCGAATCCAGTTGCAGGTAGAGTCCCAGGCCGAGCGCCAGAGCGGCAGCGCCGATGCTGCGCAGCACGTAGCCCAGGCTGTCGGTCCGCCAGGGCAACGGCAACGCCGCGTACCAATCGCGCCCGCCGGACGCCGACGCCGCCATCAAAGGTACTCCTGCAACCAGCGGGTCAGCCGCCAGTGCCGCGCGGTCCCCGCCTGCAGCACCTCGACACTGCCGGTCATGCCGGCGGCAAGCACCACGCCCGCCGGTACCCGGTCGAGTTCGATGCGCACCGGCACGCGCTGCGCCAGGCGTATCCAGCTGAAGTTCGGGCTGACCTGCGGCAGGCCGCTGTCGGCACGGCTTTCGTTGAGGTCGGCGACACCGCGACCGATGCTCGCGACATGGCCGTCGAGCAGCGGATCGAACCCCATCAGCTTGATCGTCGCCGGCGCGCCGACCTGTACATTGCGCAGCTTGGTTTCCTCGAAATAGCCGGTGACCCAGAAGCTTCGCCGATCGACGATGAAGATGTTGGTCCGGCCCGCCGCCGCGTAATCGCCGGGCTGCACGCGCAACTGCGTCACATAGCCGTCCACCGGCGAGCGCAACTCGCTGCGCCGCAGGTCCAGCCGCGCCTGGTCGAGCGCCGCCCCGGCGGCCTCGGCGCGGGCGCGGGCGATACGCAGGGCGCGACCGGCGTTGGCGACCTCCTCGCGCGAAACCGCGCCGGCCAACTGCATGCGTCGGCGCCATTGCTCGTCACGTTGGCGCAGGGTTTCCCGCGCCTGCTCCAGCTCCGCCTCGCGCTGACGCACGGCCAGGCGATAGCTGCGCGGATCGATGCGGTACAGCGGATCGCCGCGGGCCACCCGCTGGTTATCTGCGACGAACACCGCCTCGACGCTGCCGGAGACTTCCGGCGCGATGCGGATCACCTGCGCGCTGACCCGCCCGTCGCGGGTCCAGGGCGCCAGCACGTAGGCTTGCCACAACTGCAACGCCAGGCACAGGGCGAGCAGGCCGCAGGCGAAGGTCGCAGCCACCTTGGAAAGACGAACGATGGACATGGGGACCTCGGCTCAGAACTTCAGCACCAGCGCGGACAGCACGATGAACGACAGGAAGAAACGCAGCAGGCCGGGATGCCAGGCGCATTCCAGCCAGCGCCAGGCGAGGCGCTCCAGCAGCAGGTAGAGCGGCATCGCCAGGCACAGGTAGAGGAACAATGGCGGCACGTAGAGGCCGGAAACGGAGACTTCGCTCAGCATGCAGGGCACCAGGGTATCGAGGGCGCGGAGCGGTCGGCCGCTCCTGTCGGGTTGACGAGCACAGGCTACGGGTCGTGGCGATTTGCAAATATCGACTACTCAGCCAGAAAATAATCGAATTCGGACAACCCGCAGGACCTGCCGTGAGCCGTGAACCGCAGACCTACCTCGCCCAACGCTTCGATCCCGACGCGCTCGGCCAGCCGGCCCTGGCCCTGCAGCTGGAGGCCCGGCACAACGACACCGAGGTGCCGGTGCACCGGCATCGCAAGGGCCAGCTGGTGGTGGCCTGCCGCGGCGGCATCACCTGCACGGTGCCCGATGGCCTGTGGATGGTGCCGGCCGGGTTCGGCGTGTGGATTCCCGGCGGCATCGCCCACAGCAACCGGGTCACCGCCAACGGCAAGGTCTGCTTCCTCTTCGTCGAGCCCGGGGCGGCACGCCTGCCGAGCGACTGCTGCACCCTGGCCCTGTCGCCGCTGGTCCTCGAACTGATCCTGCACCTGAGCGCGCAACCGCAGGACTATCCGCACGACGGCCCGCTCGCACGTCTCGCCGGGGTGCTGCTGGAACTCCTGGAACAGGCGCCGACCGAACAGCTCTACCTGCCGCTGCCGGACAACCGCGGCCTGCGCCGCATCGCCGACGAACTGACCCGCGCCCCCGGCGACCGCGCCAGCATGGCCGAATGGGCCAGGCGAGTAGCGATGAGCGAGCGGTCCCTGGCGCGGATGGTGCGCCGGGAGACCGGCATGACCTTCGGCCAGTGGCGCCAGCAATTGCAGATCATCATCGCCCTGCAGCAACTGTCCGCCGGCGTTTCGGTGCAACGCACCGCCGAGATCCTCGGCTACGAGTCGGTCAGCTCGTTCATCGGCATGTTCCGCAAGGCGCTCGGCAGCCCCCCGGCCCGCTACGTGCGCGACAGCATGCGGCGGCCAGCCGACTGAACGGAGGTCGACGGAACGGCCTTGCAGTTCGTCAGCTGTTCTCCCCCGAGGCTGGCACTCGAAGGCACTTCTGGGAATAATGCCGCCCTTTTTTCTCCAGGAGGATCAGATGGTTACGCACTTCTTGAGCGAATCCGGCCAGGCAGCCTGCGGGCGCGGCGACAGCAACGTGAACGGCTCGAGCGACGTCGGCCAGGTCAGTTGCAAGACCTGCCGGCGCACCAACGCCTTCGCCCAGGCCCAGGAAAACGCCGCTCCGGCCAGTGCCCCTGTCACCCCCACCGCCGCTGCGGCAGTGATCGACAAGGCCGCGCCGCGGCCGAAAGCCGAGGCCAGGCCCGCCGCCGCGCAGCACCGGGATCGCGATGCCGCCCGCAAGGCCTGGCAGGCGCGTCTCAACGAATTGTCCGGGAAGAACCGCATGCCGCGCTCGCGGCGCCGCGCGCAAGCCTATCTCTGAGCGGTAGCGGTACTTCGCGGCGGATGTCCGCACGCGGTCATATCCGTCCTGCCCAGCACAACCGCGCGTCCCCTCATCAGGCCAGGCCCTGCGCCTCCGCCAGGGCCAGGCCGTCGAGGGCGCCGGCGAGCATGTCCGGCAGATGGCGCGGGTCGTCGGCCAACTCGGCCAACTCCGACAGCCGATGCGCCGCCGTCAGCAAGGCGATCCGCCGACGCTCCAGGCGCCGGCCGCTGAAGCGCTCGTAGGCGGCGACGATGCGCTCGGTGAGGTCGGCATCGATGAAGGTGGAATAGATGAACTCCTGGTGCAGCGGACCGATGCCCGCGTCGGCGAAGTCGTAGACACCGTTCAGCCGCCCGGCCTCGCTATCGAATGCCATGTTCCAGCCATGGCCGTCGAAGAAGCCGAAGATCGAACCCAGCGGATCGGCAGGCAGCTTGGCGTATTCCCGCACCAAGCGCTCCGCGCGTTCGCGCCAGGCCGCAGGCAGTAGCGGCAAGGCGCGCCTGCGCATCGCCGCGGGCGACTCCCAGGGACGCACCGGTAAGGCTCCAACCGCCCGCATGCGCGCCGGTTGCAGCCGATGCAGCTCGGCGTAGAAGCGCCCCAGCGCATCGCCGACCGCCTGCCGTGCGGGTTCGTCCAGGCGCCGATAGTCCTCGCCCAGGAGGTAACCGCCAGGCAGTTTTTCGTGGCGGGAAAACAGCGGCGGTCCCGCAAACACCTGCGGCGCCGGCACCGCCAGGCTCACCGCCGGACGCACCAGGCGTAGCACGGCGGCCTCGCGCAGCAGCGCCGCCTCGGCCTCCGCGCCGCGCGGAAACTTGAACACCCAGCGCCCTCCGACCTCCACCGCCGTGGAATGCCAGCCCGAGGCCAGGATGGCGAAAGTGGCGTCCACCAGCTCCGGACAGGCCGCCACTATCGCCCGGCGATATTCCTCCAGGGCACGCGGTTCCTTCACCGACGACTCCGCGCGACCATCGCCACGATCGCCTCGTACAGTTCCCGCCGCGCCTCTTCCGGGGCGATCTCTTCGGTGGCGGCCGCGTGCGACAGCGCTTCGGCGGCGCCGATCATTGCGCGCAGAGCGGCGACGGTCAGCCGTCCGCCGCCGGCGAAGGGCTCCAGCACGGCGCGGCACTTGTCCATGAAGAGAACCTCGTAGTCGCGCTTGATCCGCTCCAGCTCCGGCGAGCTGGCGAGGGCCGCGACCACCCCGGGAATCTCCCGTCCTTGTTGCATCACGCAGTCGACATAGGCGCGGGCGATGACGTCAGCGCGCCCCTTCAGGGTCGCCTCGCTCGCTTCCAGGGCAGCCTCCATCAGCGCCGTCTGGCGCAGGTCGTAATCCTGGTAGAGCGCCGCCAGGAGGCCGGCGCGGGTGCCGAAGTGGTCATAGACCACCGGCTTGGTCACCCCGGCCTGCTCGGCCAGGCGTCCGAGGGTCAGCGCCTCGGTACCTTCTTCGCGGACCAGCCGCCAGGCCACCTCGAGCAACTGGCGCTGGCGCTCGTCGCGGGACAGGCGGCGGCGTGGCGACGGGTCGTCTGGGGAGTGCATTGACATAGATAACCTACTAAAAGTAACTTACTAAAGGTAACCTACAGAAGGTAGGTTTTACCCAGACTATCGACTTGCCCCCCTTCCCGCAATTCCCGGAGGAATTCGCCCATGCATGCCCTGATCGTCGTCGCTCATCATCATCCCCGCTCTCTCACCCACGCCCTCGCCGCGCGCATCGCCGAAGGCGTGGTCCGCGCCGGTCATTCCGCGGAAACCGCCGACCTGGCTGCGGAAGGCTTCGAGCCGCGCTTCAGCCTGGCCGACCACGCCGTGCATCGCGGCCAGGCGTCGCCTCCCGCCGACGTCCTCGCCGAGCAGGCGCGCATCGATCGCGCCGATACCCTGGTGCTGGTCTACCCGATCTACTGGTGGTCGATGCCGGCCCTGCTCAAGGGCTGGATCGATCGCGTGTTCTCCAATGGCTGGGCCTTCGACTACAGCATCGGCGGCGACCTGCGGAAAAAGCTGCAGCGCCTGCGCGTGGTGCTGGTCGGTGTCGGCGGCGCCGATGCCGGCACCTTCGAGCGGCACGGCTACGCCGGGGCGATGCGCACCCAGATCGACCATGGCATCTTCGATTACTGCGGCGCACGGGTGGTCCGTTCCGAACTGTTGCTGGAGTCGGAGAGCGCCGATCCAGCCGCGCACCTGGAGCAGGCTCGGCGAATCGGCGCCGAGCTGTTCGCCAGCGCCCGGCGGCCGACGCCGGCCTGAGCCCGCCGCAGGCGACTCAGGCACGTGACATGTGCTTGGTCACGCAATGGATGCCGCCGCCTCCGGCGGCGATGGGATCGATGTTCAGCTGGACGATGTCCCGCCCCGGATACAGGCGGCCCAGCAATTCCCCGCAGTGGCGATCGGCGCTGGCGTCGCCGAACTGCGGGGCAATCACCGCACCGTTGATCGGCAGGTAGTTGATGTAGCCGGCGGCGAAGTCCGGGTTGTTTCGCGAGTAGTCGCGGCGCGGCTTCAGGGGCGGCGACAGGGTATGCACCTGCAGAGCGCGACCGTCGGCGTCGGTGGCTGTGCGCAGGATCTCCAGGTGTTCGCGGGTCACGGCGTAGTCGTAGGAGTCCGGGTCGTTGTCGAGATTGGCGATGACCACGCCCGGCCTGACGAAGCGCGCATAGAAGTCGACATGCGCATCGGTGATGTCCCTGCCGCGGATACCCGGCAGCCAGACGATCTTGCGCAGGCCGAGCAGGGCTTTCAATTCGGCCTCGACCTGGCCCTTGTCCATGCCGGGGTTGCGATTGTCGTTGAGCCAGCAACTTTCGGTGAGGATCGCCGTGCCACGCCCGTCCACTTCGATGCCGCCGCCCTCGCCGGTCAGTTGGCTGGCGATGTAGCGGACCTCCAGTCGCTCGCTTAGCACGCCGGCGACGCGGCTATCGTTGCCGGCCTGCTGCTTGCCGCCCCAGCCGTTGAAGTTGAAATCCACCAGGCCCGCTTCGCCCTCCCCGTTCAGCACGAAGCAGCCGCCGTAGTCGCGGACCCAGATATCGTCCAGCGGCAACGCCAGGTAGTCGATGTTGGCGCCGCCGCATGCGCGGCGCGCCGCGGCCTCCTGCGCGGGCCGGCAGAGCAGCGTGACCGGCTGGTAGCGGGCGATGGTCCTGGCCAGCAGGGCGACGCTGCGATTCACGTCCTCGGCCAGGTCCTTCCAGATCGACGGGGACGCGGCATAGGCAAGGAACACCCGTTCCTGCGGCAGGTGCTCGTCGGGCATGTGCCAGTGATCGGCCGCCGCCGCCTGTCCACGCGGCGAGCCGAACTCCAGGCCGAGCGTGAGGGCGGCACCGAGGCCGGCGCTGGCGCCGAGTCGCTGGAGGAAATGTCTGCGGGTCATCATTTCGGGTCCTCGGGAACGGGATCGGAACGGGTGGTCTTGAAGGTAGTCCAGGCGCGCATCCGCGCCCGCATGTCGCGCTGCGGGATGTCCTGGCCGGGAAACAGCCGGGCGTAGGTCGCCGCGTCCGGATAGATGTCCGGGTTGTCGCGCATGTCGGCGGATACCAGGGCCCGCGCCCCGGCGCTGGAGGTCGGGTAGCCGGTAGCGCTGCTGATCGCGGCCATGTTCTGCGGGCGCATGATGAAGTTGATCAACGCATAGGCATATTCCGGGTGCTGCGCGTCGACCGGAATCGCCATGCTGTCCATCCACAGAGACGTGCCTTCGCGCGGCACCCGGTAGACGAAGCGCAGTGCCTTGCCGGCTTCGTCGGCGGCGCGCTGGGCCTGGATCGCATCGCCGCTGTAGCCCAGCGACAGGCAGATCTCCTCGTTCACCAGTTGCGCCACCGGCTGCGACTGGAACTTGCGAATGTAGGGCTTGATGCGCTGCAGCAAGGCCAGCGCGGCGGCCAGGTCCTGCGGCTTGCCGCTGCGCGGATCGCGCCCCAGGTAATGCAGGGCCAGCGCCAGCACTTCGTCCGGCGAGTCGATCAGGGAAATCCCGCAGTCGGCGAATCTCGCCGCCAATTCCGGCTTGAACAGCAGGTCGAGGCTGTCCAGCGGAGCGTCGGCCAGGCGCCGTTCGATCTGCTCGCGGTTGAAGGTCAGGCCGATGGTGCCCCAGGTGTAGGGCACGGCGGCGTCGCGCGAACGCGCGTAGCGGGCTTGCAGTTCGCGCAGGCCCGGCTCGATCTCGTCGAGATGCTCCAGGCGCCGGGGGTCGAGCTTCTGCAGGGCGCCGGCGCGCATCAGCCGCTCGGCCACGGTATCGCCGGGAAAGATAAGGTCGTAGCCGCTGTTCCCCGACATCAACTTGGCCTCGAGGGTCTCGCTGCTGTCCATCACGTCATAGACCACGCGGATGCCGGTTTCCCGGGTGAACGCGGCGAGGGTATCGGGCGCGAAGTAGTCGGCCCAGTTATACAGGCGCAGCACTTTCTCTTCCGCCTGGGCCACGGCCAGGCCCAGGAGCAGCGCGGCGAGCAGCGGTCGCGCGGAACGTTTCATGGGGACACCTCCCAGGCGTGTCGGCTGGCCGGGTCACGCCCGTCCAGGCTCATCAGCGGGCCATACAGCTCTGGCCGCCGGTCACGATAGACACCCCAGGCCAGGCGTTCTTCGCCTATCGCATCGAGGTCGAGGCCACAGACCAGCACCGCCTCCTCGTCGCGGCCGGCCGCGGCGAGCAAGGCACCCTTGTGGTCGGCGATGAAGGACGAACCGTAGAACCGCATGGCCAGCGCCGGGTCGCCGCAAGCGACCTCGCGGCCGATCCGGTTGGCAGCCACCAGCGGTACCAGGTTGGCGGCGGCCTGGCCGCGCTGGGCGATCTGCCAGTGATCGCGGGAATCCAGCTGCGCGGCGCCAGGCTCGGAGCCGATGGCGGTAGGAAACAGCAGCACCTCGGCGCCCAGCAGCGCCAGGCAGCGCGCGGTCTCGGGAAACCACTGGTCCCAGCAGATGCCGACGCCGATACGGCCGACCGCGGTGTCCCAGACGCGAAAGCCGCTATCCCCCGGACTGAAATATTCCTTTTCCTGGTAGCCGATGGCGTTGGGGACGTGGGCCTTGCGGTAGACGCCGAGCAACCGGCCATCGGCGTCGGCCACCGCCAGCGAGTTGAAGCGCGCGTTGCCGGCGCGCTCGTACCAGCTGAGCGGCAGGACTACGCCAAGCTCCCGCGCCAGGCTGGAAAAGCGCGCCAGCACCCGGCTGCCACGGAAGGTTTCGGCGAGGCGCAGATGGCGATGGTCCTGCTCGATGCAGAAGTACGGGGTGGCGAACAGCTCCTGCAACAGGACCAGTTGCGCGCCCCGGGCAGCCGCTTCGCGGACCAGGCGCTCGGCGCGGTCGAGATTGTCGTCGAGACTCCAGCTACAGGCGAACTGGGTAGTGGCCAGGGTCAGGTGGCGCATCGCTCACCTCCGCGCCGGCCAGGCCGGCTGCTGCTGGGTGATGCAATGCACGCCGCCGCCGCCGTGGGCCAGGTGGTCGATGCGCACCGGCACCACCTCGCGAGCGGGGAAGGCCCGGGCCAGGGTCGCGGCGGCCGCGTCGTCGGCGGCGACACCGTAGGCCGGCATGATGATCGCGCCATTGGCGATATAGAAATTGGTGTAGGAGGCACAGAACACCCCCTCCTCCGGAGCCACTTCGCCGGCATCGAACAGTTCGATCAGCTCGAAACGCCGACCGCGGGCGTCGAGCGCCAGCTCCAGGGCGCGACGGTTCTCCCGCACCACCTCGGCGTAGGCGGAGGTGGTGTCGCGGGTGGCGTCCAGCAACAACGCGCCGGGCCGGGCGAAGGCACAGACGCCGTCGACATGGCCATCGGTCATGTCGCCTGTGACCCGGTCGGGATCGCCGGGCAACCAGATGGTCCTGGTCACGCCGAGCAGGCGGGCGAACAATGCCTCGATCTCGGCCTTGCTCAGGCCAGGGTTGCGATTGGCATTGAGCAGCACGGACTCGGTGGTGATCAGCGTGCCCTCGCCGTCCACGTGGATGGCCCCGCCCTCGTTGGCCAGCGGCACGCCGAAACACTCCAGGCCGAGGCCATCGAGAATCCGCCGCGCCAGGCTGGCGTCCTGCGCGTAGGCGGACTTTCCACCCCAGGCGTTGAAACGCCAGCTGACACCGGCCAACCCGAGTTGCGGATGGCAGACGAAACTCGGTCCGGAATCGCGGCACCAACTGTCATCGATGGCCAGCTCGATGAGTTCGACATTGCCCGCGCACAGCTCCCCGGCCCTGTCCAGCGCGGCGGGGTCGACCACCAGTTTCACCGGTTCGAAACGCGCGATGGCGTTGGCCACTGCGGCGAAGTCCTGTTGTACGTCCGCCAGGCTCACGCCCCATTCGGACTCCCAGAGCATCCGATTGTGCGGAAAAGCCATCCAGGTGGCGGCATGGGGAGTCCATTCGGCGGGCATGCGCCAGCCTGTGTCGAGCGTATTCATGGGTCGGCTTCCAGTAAGTATTTTTTATCTGGCGGAATAGGCGTGGATTGCCTGAAGAGATGCTATGGCTAGGCATCAGGCTCAACAAACGATAAATTCTGCGCAAACCTAATTAGCCCGGCTTATCAGCAATGCTCAAACACTGGCCCCCACTGAATGCCCTTCGTGGCTTCGAAGCCGCCGCCCGCCTCGGCAGCTTCCACAAGGCCGCCGAGGAGCTGCACCTCACCCAGTCGGCGATCAGCCAGCAGATCCGCAGCCTGGAAGGCTATCTCGAGCAACCGCTGTTCTTTCGCAACGGACGCAAGGTGAGCCTGACCGACGCTGGCTTCGATCTGCTCAGCACCACCCAGTCCCTGCTCCAGCAACTGGCCGCGGGGGTCCGTCGCCTCGACCAGTACCGCAAGCCCAACCAACTGGTGGTCAATACCACCCCGGCCTTCGCCCGCCACTGGCTGGTGCCGCACCTGGGCGATTTCCATCGCCGTCACCCACAGGTGGACCTCTGGCTATTGACCACCGACGAGGTACCCGAGATGGCCAGCCAGACCATCGACGTAGCCATCCGCGACGACCTTTGCGCCCAGGCCGAATGCAGCTTTCGCTCGCTCCTCGAAGACCGCCTCTACCCCGCCTGCCATCCCGACCTGCTGGCGCTGCCGGCGGAACGGCGCGGCACCCTGCACGGCGAGCGCGAAATGGACTGGAGCCACTGGCAGGTACAGGGCGGCGCGGACGTTGGCCAACGCAGTGCCGGCCTGAACTTCTCCGACCCCGGACTGCTGCTGGAGGCCGCCACCCAGGGCCTCGGCATCGCGCTGGTCAGCCAGTTGCTGGCCGCACCCGCGCGAGCCGCCGGACAGTTGGTCGCGCTCTGCGAACAGAATGTCCGCGGGCCCGAATGGGCCTGGCTGGTGCACCGCGACAGCGAACGCAACAGCCTGACCCGGGCATTCTGCCAATGGCTGGAAGAAACCATTGGCGGAGCATCGCGCACAGCCCCTGGACGGCGCGGATAACGCTCACTCCAGGTGCATGGCGAAACCGACCCGCTGCGGGGTGAGTTCGTCGCGCAGGTCAGCGCCGGGATCAGGTGGTCGCCGCCGTTCTGCCGGCGGAACGGGATCGGCGCGCAGCGCTGCAGGTCATCGAGGCGCCGGCCGCGCCGTTCGATCCGACGCAGTCGCGGCATACCTGGCGCGTCGCCGCCACCGACTACGCCGAGTCGGCGATCCTCCTGCCGATCCTCGCCAGTCTTCGCCGCCAGGCGCCGGGCAGCCGCCTGGCGGTGCTGGACCTGGCGCCGGCGCGAATCGTCAGGCAGGCGGAACGCGGCGATACGCTTCGGTCGTCGCCGCGGTTTGACGCACCGTCGCGCTTTGCCCAAGCTAGCGGGCTTCGATCCACCACCAGGAAGTCCTTGGCGTGAAGTTTCCGTTCCATCCCTGGCGCCGCCTGCTGCTCTGCGCGCTCCCTTTCGCCGCCCTGCTGACCGCATGCGACGACGGCAAGAAAGAGCCCCCGCCCAAACCCGCCGAAGTCACCACCTACAACAGCGTGCCCTGGGACGCCCTGCCGGCCACCAGCGACGCCGACCTGCTCGCCGGCTTCAATGCCTGGCGCTCGGCCTGCGCGCGGCTGGCCAAGGACCCGGTATGGGGCGAGCCCTGTGCGAGCGCCACGACGGTCGCCGCCGATCCGACGGCGGTGCGCGCGTTCCTCCAGGAGCGGATGCAGGTCTATAGCCTGCGTTCCTCCAGCAACGGCGACCAGGGCCTGATCACCGGCTACTACGAACCGGTCTACCACGGCAGCCTGAGCCAGGGCGAAAAAACCCCGGTGCCGGTCTACGGCGTACCGGACGACCTGGTGGTGGTCGCGCTGGAAAGCGTCTACCCGGAACTCAAGGGCAAGCGCCTGCGCGGACGCCTGGAAGGCCGGGTGCTGAAACCCTACGACGACGCCGCGACGATCCGCGACAACGGCTCCAGCGCGCCGGTGCTCGCCTGGCTGGGCGACCCGATGGACCTGCAGTTCCTGCAGATCCAGGGTTCCGGGCGCATCCAGCTGGAAGACGGCCGGCAACTGCGCATCGGCTACGGCGACCAGAATGGCCACCCGTACAAGCCGGTCGGCCGCTGGCTGGTCGAGCAGGGCCTGGTGCCGAAGGAAGAGATCAGCATGAAGCGCATCCGCGACTGGGCCGAGGCCAATCCGCAGCGGGTCTCCGAACTGCTGGCGAGCAATCCCAGCTTCGTGTTCTTCAGCCTGCGCCCGGACAGCGACGAAGGTCCGCGCGGCTCGCTGAACGTACCGCTGACCGACGGCTACAGCGTAGCCATCGACCGCAAGGTGATTCCGCTGGGCAGCCTGATGTGGCTGTCCACCACCCGCCCTGACGACGGCAGCGCGGTGGTCCGTCCGGTGGCGGCCCAGGATACCGGCGGGGCCATCGTCGGCGAGGTCCGCGCCGATCTGTTCTGGGGCACCGGCGACGCCGCCGGCGAACTCGCCGGACACATGAAGCAGCCGGGACGGCTCTGGCTGCTATGGCCCAAGGGCGCGCCGCTGCCCGCCTCCTGAAAACCTCCGGCCGGTGCCTACGCACCCGGCCGGGACGGCTGGCCAACGCAACGCCAGCGAGCGCCCGACACCGCCGACCAGCATCGACGGCGCCGGGCGCGCTTGCGGCAGCAACCATTCAAGCGATGAATGACGCCGCAGAATCTTCTGTGATGATCGCCGCGCCAGCCGGACCTCCGCGCCTCGCCGCAGCGGCCAGGCCCCCCGACACCACTTGTCCGTGCTACCCCCGGCAGGCGTAGCCGCGGCAGCCTGCCTCGGCAAAAAGCCATCAGCCGGCGCGCTTCGAAACCCCTCATACCGCCCTTTCGCCAACTACCAATTCTCATAGTTGTGAGGGGAAATTTGTATCTTATTTTAAATACCCACGAAACATATAAAAACACACACAGCGAAACACTTCGGAAACCCAACGCAAGGTGGAAGTGCAATGCGTGACCGTGAATCCATTCTCATCGCTTTTCTCTCTTTCCTGACGATAAGACTGCATGGCAGCAGTTGACTGCCCTTGAGTCGACGGCACTCCGTATTTCCATAACGTTTTTTCCGGGCAAGGCGCCTCGACGCTTGCCGCTCGCGTGAGCGAGCCGGTGGGCGGCGGACGACTGGCAGTTCCCGGGAAGACTCGGCCGCTGTCCTCACGAAAAACCAAAAACCCTTCATTTAGCCGAAGAAGCCGGCAGATGGACTCATTTTTTCAAAAAAAAGGCGATTGCCAGAATGTCCCAGAACTCCCTGCTCGACCTGTACGCGCACCCAACGGTGGTGGCCCGCTTCAGCGAAATGGCAGCGCTTCATCCCCATCGCGAAGCCATCAGGGACCGTTTCGGAAGTGTCGACTATCGGCAACTCCTGCATAGCGCCGAACAACTTTCAGACTATCTTCTCGAGCATTATCCGCAGCCGGGAGTTTGTCTTGGAGTGTACGGCGAATATTCTCGGGAAAGCATTGTCTGCCTGCTCGCCATACTATTATCCGGCCATCACTACTTATATATAGACCTGAAACAACCGGCGGCCTGGAATGCAGAGTTGTGCCGGCAGGTCGACTGCCGCCTGATCCTCGACTGCTCGACCACGCCGACGCCCGCCAACGGTCTTCCCTGCGTCCCGGTCAGGCACCTGCCTGCCGCTCCAGCCTCGGTCGCCCGGCCATGCTTCGCGGCGGACCAGATCGCCTACATCAACTTCTCCTCGGGCACCACCGGCCGCCCGAAAGCCATCGCCTGCACCCACGCCGGCATTACCCGTCTGTGCCTGGGCCAGTCGTTCCTCGCGTTCGCTCCGCAGATGCGCTTCCTGGTCAACTCGCCGCTGTCCTTCGATGCGGCGACCCTGGAGATCTGGGGCGCGCTGCTCAACGGCGGCTGCTGCGTGCTGAACGACCTCGGCCCCCTCGACCCGGGCGTGCTGCGCCGGCTGATCGACGAGCGCGGAGCCGACAGCGCCTGGCTCACCGCCTCGCTGTTCAACACCCTGGTGGACCTCGACCCGGACTGCCTCGGCGGCCTTCGCCAGTTGCTCACCGGCGGCGACATCCTCTCGGTGCCGCACGTGCGCCGGGCGCTGCTGCGGCATCCGCGACTGCACCTGGTGAATGGCTACGGACCGACGGAGAACACCACCTTCACCTGCTGCCATGTCGTCACCAACGACGACCTCGAGGAAGACGACATCCCCATCGGCAAGGCCATCGCCGGCACCGCGGTGCTCCTGCTCGACGAGCACGGACAGGAGATCGCCGAGCCCGACCGGGCCGGGGAGATCGTCGCCTTCGGCGCCGGCCTGGCGCGGGGTTATCGGAACGATGCGACGCGCACCCGCGCCAGCTTCGTCGAGTTGCCCTATCGCGGCCGCCTGCTGCGTGCCTACCGTACCGGCGACCGCGCTCGCTACGACGAGCAGGGTCGGCTGCGCTTCATCGGCCGCGGCGATGGTCAGGTCAAGCTGAACGGCTATCGCCTCGACCTCCCCGCCCTGGAACAGCGCTTGCGCCGCCAGCCGGGCATCCTCGACTGCGCCCTGCTGGTCCGCGAGCGCAACGGCGTCAAGCAACTGCTCTGCGCCTGGACGGGAAAAGCCGACGCCAGCCCGCAGGCCCTGCTCCGCCAACTGCCCACCTGGCAGCGCCCGCATGCCTGCGTCCGGGTCGAGGCCTTGCCCTTGACGGCGCACGGCAAGCTGGACCGCGCCGCCCTGCTGCGCCGCCTGGAAGAACCGCTGGAGCGCTGCGCCAGCGCGCTCGATCCCGACCAACGCGGCTGCGCGCAGCTGTGGAGCGAATTGCTGGGTTGCGAGGTCGGCGCCGCCGACCAGGATTTCTTCCTCTGCGGCGGCAACTCGTTGCTCGCCCTGCAACTGGTCGCCCTCTGTCAATCGGCGGGTGCGGGAGCAAACCTGGGACTCGCCGACTTGCAGGCAAACTCGCGCCTCGACCAGTTCAGCCGTCTCCTGCGCAGCCACGGCCTGGCGCCGGAGCGTCTGCTGGAACGGGCGGCGACGCCGGAGCAGCCGCTGGTGCTGTCGAGGAGCGCGGCATGAACGTCGGTCTCTCCGCGGAGGTGCGCTACCACTGGTTCCGCGAGCACCTGGTGGTGGTCGGCGATTGGCACCGCCTGTCCCCCTCCGAGCGCGACCGCCTGCGGCACCAACCGATGCCGGATGAGGCCGCGCAGTCCTTGCGCGTCGACCTGTCGCCCTGGTCCTGCGGGATGGTCTTCAGCGAGCTGCTCGGCGCCGACCTGACCCGCTTCGGCCTCTGCTACCTGGCTCCGGCCGAGGTGCCGGCATCCGACCTGACGCGCCTGGGTCGGCGCCTGCGCGAAGAGTTCCCGTTGCTCGACAGCCAGGTGGACAGCGGCGCGGAAGGTTTCGAACTGGTCGTCCACGGGCAGCCCGAGGAGAGCCCGGCGCTGGAAGTCGGCCCCTTCGCCGACGAAGACGCGCTCATCGCAGCGCTGCTGCAACGCCCGCATTCCCTGTTCGAGCGCGGCCTGCTGCGGTTGTTCCACGGGCGCTGCGGAGGACGTGCGCGCTGGGGCGTCTGGCTGCATCACCTGGTCGCCGACGCCGACTTCGCCAGCGTGCTGCTGGCCCGCCTGGCCGTGCTCAACGCCGACCCCACGACCGAAGCGGCGGCCCCCGAGTTCGGCTTCCTCCAGCAGCAATGGCGCCTGGAGCGCCAGCTGCGGGAGCGCAGGACCAGGCTGGAAGACTACTGGAGCGAGCGCGGCGAGGCGTTCCGTGAACTGGCGAGCCTGCCATGGGCGGAGCGCGCCAGCCATTGCGAGGATTTCCGCTTGGCCGCCACGCCAGGAGACGGCGAAGCCGCCCTGCTGACCCGGCTCGCCTGCGCCCTGGCTCTCGCCCTGGCCAGCCAGGGCGCCACCGGCAAGGTCCTGGCGCTGACCCCGGTCAGCCTGCGCAGTCGCCGAGGCACGGCGGTTTCCGGTTGCTGGCTGAACCTGGTGCCGCTGCTGCTGGACGCCGCGACCGCCGAGGACACCTTCGAACGACACAGGCTCGAGGCCTTCGAGCACAGCCTGCTGCCGGCAGAGGCCATCGCCGAACGGGCCGGACTGCGCTATGCCGACGCCCAGGTGATGATCAATGTCATCGACCAGCCGTTCCGCAGCGCCGGGTTCATCCACCGGCCGACGCTGAAGAGCCGCCTGCCGCTGACCCTGACCCTGGTCCGGCGCGACGACGGCGGCTGGGACGCCAGCCTGGCCAGCCGCTTCGGCCGCGAACGGACCCTGGCGCTGGCGGCGGCCATGGCCGAGGCGCTGCGCCCATGCTGATCCTGCTGCCTGACTTCATCGGCCACCCGAGCTGCTTCCGCGGGCTGCTGGCACGCCTCGGCGCAACGGACTGCCGGCCGGTCGACTACCACCGGCTGGATGCCTACGCCAGCATCGAAGCCCTCGCCAGCCAGGTACTCGACGGCCTGGCGGAAGAACCGGACTGGCTGATCGGCTATTCCTTCGGCGGCCTGGTCGGCTACGAGATGGCCCGCCAGTTGCCGGCCAGCCGCCTGCTGATGATCGACAGCCACCTGCCCTGGCCGGCCCTGCGGCGAATGCCGCCGAGCGAGCAATACCAGCGCTGGCTGAGCGCCGAGATGCGCGAATGGATCGCCCTGATGAGCGAGCTTGGCGAACTGCGCGAAGAGGTCCTGCTGCGCAATGTCGAGCTGTTCGGCCGCTGGCAGCCCCGCCATCGCCTCGCCCGCGCCAGCTGGGTGCGCTGCCGGGACGACGCCGGCCGCGACCCGGCCGCCGAACGCTGGTGCGACCTGATCGAGCAGCTCGACACCTTCCCCTGCGAGCGTCCGCACCACCTGGCCCTGCAGGACCCGGCGGTGATCGATTTCATCGTCCACACCGTCAGCAAGGAGTCCGTCCAATGAAACACTATCGGCAGGTGGTATCCCCGCAATTGCGCCAACAGGCGCTGGACTGGATCCTCGCCGCGGCGCAGCGGCCGGACCCGGCGCTGGAACCGGAATTCGACATCGCCGACGACGAGCGCCGCGAGGCGAAGAAAGTGCGCAACCTGCACCGCCACGATCCGCTCTTCTGGGACGACTGGTTCGCCCGTTCCGGGCTCGACGCGCTGGTCCGCGACCATCTGCGCAAGCCGCGCCTGCTGCGCCACGCGGCGTTCATCAAGCGCCATGCCGACGAGTCCTACATCCCGCTGCACCAGGACATCGCGCTGTGGGAGAAGCGCTACGAAAGCGCGCAGACCTTCTGGGTCGCCCTGACCCCATCGCGGAACGACAACGGCGGGATGTTCTATTACCCCGACGACCGCACCATCTTCCCCCACGAGTTCGACCTCGCCTACCCGATGTTCAAGTGCATCGACCTCCAGGCCAACGGCATTTCCCGCGAGCAACTGGTGGATGCCGAGCTGGACGCCGGCGACGTCCTGGTCTGGCCCGCCCGCACCGCACATGGCAGCCACAACAACCGCAGCGGCGAGCTGCGCATCGGCATGCCGATCGTCTTCGTCGACGACGACGAATTCCACCAACTGAATCGAGAGGACAGCATGAAAACCTGGATCGCTTCCAACCTGAAAAGCGTGTTCCCGGACGAGGCAATCACCGAGGACAACCTCGACCACTATCTTCCGCAGCTGTGCGACTACTCGCTGAAGATGGTCACCTTCCTCGCCCGTTTCTCCCGCCAGTTCGGCCATGCGCCGAAGATCCACGACTTCATCAGGGAGCCGCGGCTGGCGACGCTGTCGGCCTCGGACGCGGGAGCGAGACGATGATCCGGGTCATCGACTGCACCCTGCGCGAGGGGTGCCAGGCCCGCCAGTGCAGCTTCGACAGCGCGCAGTCGGTCCAGCTGGCGAGGGAAATCGCGGCGCTGGGGGTGGATATGATCGAGTGCGGCCACCCGCGGATTTCCGCGGACGAACGCGAGCGGGTACGCGCCGTGGTGGCGGCGGTTTCCACGCCGGTGCTGGCCCACGCCCGGGCGCGCCGGGAGGATATCGACGCGGTGCTGGAAACCGGTGCGCAGTGGGTCGGGCTGTTCGCCTCGATCAACGCGATTTCGCTGGAAACCAAGTTCAAGGGCATGAACCGCGAGGAGGTGCTCGAACTGTTCCACGACGCGATCCGCTACGCCCGCGAACGCGGCCTGCGGGTCCGGGCCACGGTGGAAGACGCCGCGCGCACCTCGGTCAGCGACCTGGTCAGCATGATCGCCACCGCGCGCGACGCCGGCGCCGATCGCATCTGCTTCGCCGACAGCGTGGGCATCCTGCTGCCGGACGAGACCTTCGACGTGCTCTCGCTGCTGCGCCACGAGTTCCCCGACGTGGTCTTCGAGTACCACGTGCACAACGACCGCGGCCTGGCCCTGGGCAACACCCTGGCGGCGATCCAGGCCGGGGTCCAGTGGCACTCGGCGAGCTGCAACGGGATCGGCGAACGCGCCGGGATCACCGATACCTTCCAGTTGCTGACCCTGCTGCACACCAAGTTCGCCGCCGACCGCTTCAACCTGAAGAACGTCCTCGCGGTCTCCGAGCTGGTCGAGGCGCACAGCCGGATCAAGCGTTCGCCGATGCACCCGGTGGTCGGCGAGAACGCCTTCGTCCATGTCGCCCGCCTGCACCAGTTGGCCATGCAGGAAAACCAGGACGCCTACAGCGCCTTCGATCCGGAACTGATCAACGGCCGCGTCTCGCTGCAACGCTACACGCCGATGCACCGCCAATCCCTGTTCCTCACGCCTTTCGAGAAGTCCGCCAGCGAACTGAAGTACCACCGCCACGGCCCCGGCAAGCGCTTCGTCATGCTCGACCGGCGCCTGCTCGACGGCTCGCCGTTCTACTTCATCGCCCGCCAGTTCCACGACGTCGGCGACGGCGGGCCGGGCCACGTCGACAGCCACGTGCACAACTGCGACTCGGTGTTCCTGTTCCTCGGCAGCGACGAGGACTACCGCGGCCTGGAGGTGGAAGTCCTGCTAGGCGGCCAGCTGCGCCGTTTGCAGAGCCCGGCCAGCGTGTTCATCCCCGCCGGCGTCGAGCACAGCTACCGCTACCTCGGCGGCAGCGGCACCTACATCAATTTCGTCCACAAGGGCGATTACCACGAGAGCCTACTGGAGATTACCCAATGAAGCAGTTCGACAAGCACGCAGACGCCTACAACGTGGTCCGCGGCAAGATCGCCTATCCGGATTCGCTCTACCGCAACCTCGCCGAACGCGCCCCGGCACGCGAAGCGGCGCTGGACATCGGCTGCGGCAACGGCGTCTCGACCGTCCGCCTGCAACCCTGGTTCCGCTACGTGGAAGGCAGCGACCTGGGCGAGGCGCTGATCGCCAAGGCCCGCGAGAACTACCCGGAGATCCGCTTCAGCGTGTCGCCGGCGGAAACCTTCGCGCCGCAACGCCGCTTCGACCTGGTCACCAGCGCCACCTCCTTCTACTGGATGGACCGCAAGCAGGTGCTGACGCGCATGGCCGACTGGCTGACCCCCGGCGGGCTGTTCTGCGCCTACAAGTACGACTTCCCGATCGCCTACGGGCCGCTGCGCGACTTCATCGAGCACGAACTGGTGAACAAGTGGGCCAAACACCGCGACCCGCGCCTGACCCGCTATGACGACACCCTGGAGATCATGGGCAGTTGCCCGCACCTGCGCGACTGCCGCCGCGAAGTGTTCGCCAACATCATCTTCCTCAGCCCGGAGGAGGTCGCGCTGTTCTTCCTCTCCACCAGCTACGTGACCCGCTACATCGAGCAGGAAGGCGGCGAAGACTACGCCGACCGCTTCATCGCCGCGGTGCGCGAGATCGAGAGCGCGCCGCAGGTGGCGGTGAACTTCGACATCCACGCCTTCACCGCGCTGAATCGCTGAGGAGCCGGCATGAGCAGCCTCCCCGTACCCGTATCGCTCGACAGCACCCTCCGCCATCTCGGCAGCGCCGACCCGCGGCGGCCGTTCCTGATCGACGCCCGCGAGCCGGAGCGACCGCTGGAATACACCTGGGGCGACGCCGACCGCCAGGTCGACGCCCTCGCCGAGCAGATCGCCGCGCATGCCTGCCGCAGTGTCGGCGTGCTGCTGGACAACAGCTACCGCAACCTCTGCCTGATCTATGCGGTCATGCGCGCGGGCAAGCATCTGGTGCTGATCGATCCCGAGTGGGGGGAGGCCGCGAAGCAGGCCATCGTCGACGAGATGCGCCTGGACGCGCTGGCCAGCGAACATCCGCTCGAGGGCGCGCTGGCCGGGCTGCGCCTGGCGCTGGACTTCGAGCGCCGCGCGACGCGCCGGCTCGACCGCGCCGCGCACAGCCACATGATCCTGTTCACCTCGGGCACCACCGGCCAGCCGAAAGGCATCGAACTCAGCCAGCAGGCCATGCTCCATGCCTACCGCATCGGCCGCGACTGCCTGGGCATCGGCGAGCACACACGCTCCGGTTGCTTCTACCGGATCAGCGGCCTGGGCATCCTCGGCATCAATTTCCTCTTCCCGCTGCTGTACGGCGGCAGCGCGGTGCTCCTGCCGCTGCACTGCTGGGCCGACAGCGAAGGCTTCTGGGAATACGTGGAACGCTTCGGCATCAGTTTCCTCTACCTGGTGCCGCCGGTGGTCAACCACATGGTCAAGGAAGGCTCCCCGCCGCCGCGCCGCTTGCCGTTGCAGCGCCTGCTCTGCGTCGCCGGCTCGGCGCGCCTGGACGCCGACCTGCAGGCGGCCTTCCAGCGCGACTACGCGGCGCTGGCGAACATCTACGGCCTCAGCGAGTGCGGCTTCGCCTTCCTCTTCGGCAAGCGTCGCGGCGACGCGTTCGACAACTCGGTGGGACCGGCCGTCGGCCTGGAACTCAAGCTGACCGACCCCGACGGCCGCCCGCTGGAGGGCAGCGGCGAACGCGGGCGCCTGTGGGTGCGCACGCCGAGCCTGTTCTCCGGCTACGTCAACCGCCCCGACCTGACCGCCCAGGTGCTCGAGGACGGCTGGCTGAACACCCAGGACCTCGCCTACTTCGACGAGGACCGCTGCGTGCACGTCCTCGGCCGTTGCGACGGCACCATCAACAAGGGCGGCAATCTGTTCCACCTGAATGAATGCGAACGGGCGCTCAACCGCCTGGACGAGGTGATCGACGTCTGCTGCCTGAAGGTCGACTGCCCGCTCTATGGCGAAGACTATGTCGCCGTGATCCACACCGCGCCGCAGGTCGAGTTCGCCTTCCTGCCCTGGCTCCAGCAGCAGCTCGGCACCCTCCGCGCGCCGCAGCGCGTGGTGCTGTCGCACCAGGCCCTACCGCTGAATGGCGCCGGCAAGCACGATCGCCGTGCGCTCGCCACGCTGCTGCAACGGGAAGCCTCGTGATGTGCGGCATCCTCGGTTACGTCGGCACCGGTTTCAGTGTCTCGCGCTTCGCCGGAGCGCTACGCCTGCTGGCCCATCGGGGTCCGTTCGGCGAGGGCATCGCGGCCCTGCCAAACGGCGCCATCGGTATGACCCGCCTGCCGATGTCCGGCGCCGCGGCGGTGCCGCTGCCGCCGCAGGAGGGTCAGCGGCGGGTCGCCTACAACGGCGAGGTCTACCAGGCCGGCTGCGAAATCCATGGCGAGATCCGCCTGCTGCTCGACGGCTTGCAGCGCGGGGTACTGCCGGACGGCATGTACGCCCTCGCCAGCTGGGACCCGCAGACCCGGCAATTGACCCTGCTGCGCGACGAGTTCGGCATCAAGCCGCTGTACTACAGCTACCAGCCCGAGCGCGGCCTGCTGGCCTTCGCCTCCGAGCCGCGGGCGTTGCTGCACCTGCTCGGCGGCGCCCGCGCCGACGCCGAGGCGATCGCCCAGGTGGTCGCCGCCGGCGTGCCGCTGGAAGGCCAGACCCTGTTCCAGCAGGTCCGTCTGCTGCTGCCCGGCGAGGTGTTGCGCTTCGATCTCTCCCAGGAGCGTCCGCGCCTCTGCCAGCGCCAGCGGCTGGCCACCGCCCCGGCCAGCGAGGCGGACAGCCTCGACGAGCAGCTCGGCGAAACCCTCGAACGCTGCCGCCAGACCTTCCGCCCCTGCGCCCTGCTGGTCAGCGGCGGGGTCGATTCCAACCTGCTCGGCAGCTACCTGGACCCGCAGTTGCAACGCTTCCACCTGTGCCTGGAAGGCGACGAGGAAAGCCTGCTGCCACACCCTCGGCTGCAACGCTTCGAGCTGCGCCAGGAAGCCTTCATGCCGCTGCTGCGTCGCGCGGTCGGCAACTTCGGCGGGGCGACACGGATGTCCAGCCTGCTGATGTACCAGCGCCTGGCCGACGGTATCGGCGAGCAGGGCTATCACTGCGTGCTTCTCGGCGAAGGCGCCGACGAACTGTTCTGGGGCTACCCGCGCCATCTCGAACTCTGGCGCCGGCGCGACGCACCGGAACCGCGGCGCTTCGCCGCCGCCTGGTTCGGCGAGTACCGGCGCAAGGCCGCGCTGCTGGCGGAACCGGCGGGCCGACGGGTCGCCGAGCGGATCGAGGAACTCGCCCACGAGGCCCTCGGCCAGGGCCTCGAGGCGGCGATCGGCCAGTTCGACCTGCACTACTCGCTGGAGCCGCTGCTGCGCCGCGCCGACCATCTGCTGATGTCGCGCACCATCGAAGCGCGCACCCCCTACCTGCATGGCGCCCTGGCGCAGCGCGCCGGGCACCTCCAGCGGATCGTCGGCGACACCGCCAAGGCTCCGCTGGTGGCGCTCCTGGAGCAGCGCGAGAAACGCTGGCAGGCACAGCCGAAACGGCATTTCCGCCTGCCGTTCGAACGTTGGCCGCAGGCCCTCGGGGAAATGCGCCGGCACCTCGCCGAACGTCTGCCGGCGCTCCACGACCTCGGCCTGGAAGGCCTGGACGCACCGAGCGTCGCGGCGCTGCCCGGCGACCAGTTGTTCACCCTCACCACCCTGTCGCTCTGGCAGCAGGAATACGGAGCCTCGCTATGACAACCATCCATCGTCGCCCCGCGCCCTGGCGGGGCAACGCGGTGTTCTGCGCTTCGGCCGCTTTCGCCGCCGGCCTGGAAACGCTGTTCGCGCGCCTGCTGGAGCGGCGTCCCGCGGATAGCGCGGAGGCTCTCCTGCGCCAGCGCCTGCATCACGAACTGGAGCACGGCAGCGGCGTGCTGCTGCACGATTCCGCGCTGCTGCGCGGACTCGCCGAGGACGAATTCCAGCGGGTGTTCCGCGCATTCTGCCAATGGCTGGGACGCACCGTGGCGATCAACCGCAACGGCGAGTACCTCAAGGAAGTGCGCGACCTCGGTCTGCGCGACGCCCGCGACGCGCCGCAGCGCGGCCACCTGACCAGTCAGGAACTGGCCTTCCACTCCGATCGCGCCGATCTCACCGTGCTCGCCTGCTGGTCGCCGGCGCGTCGGGGCGGCGCCTTCCGCATCCGTTCCTCGGCCGACGTCCTCGCCACCCTGGAAGCCGCCAATCCGGCCTGGCTGCCCCTGCTCGGCCAACCGATCCCCCACGACCTGCGCGACGAAGGCGACGCCGACTACGCGCTGGTGCCGCTGCTCACGGAAACCCCACGGACCTTCGTCTTGCGCTATATCCGCAAGTTCAACGAATCGGTGACGCGCCACGGGCTAAGCCTCGCCCCGCAGGTGCGAAGCATGCTCGACGCGCTGGACGAGGCGATCGAACGCGCCGACGGCTATGCCGAACTGGACTTCAGCAAGGGCATGCTGGTGCTGGTGAACAACCACACCACCCTGCACGCGCGCACCGAGTTCAGCGACGACGAGCGGCAGCGCCGCTGCCTGCTGCGCTGCTGGCTGAGTAGCGAGTTCACCCGCGAACTGCCGGAAAGCTTCCTGCCGCTGTTCCACCAGGTAGCCGCCGGCAGCCTGCGCGGCGGCATCCGTCCCCTCGCCCAGGAGCCCCGCCCGTGAGCGACAACACCTTCAACGTGCAACGCTTCCGCGCCCTGCCGACGGAAATCCACGTGATGCTCGTCGGTACGCTGCTGACCCGCGGCGCCTACTTCATGGTCTGGCCGTTCCTGGCACTGCTGCTGTGGCGCGAGTTCCGGCTGTCCGCCAGCGCCATCGGCCTGCTGCTGGCGCTGGCGACCGTCTGCGGCGCGCTCAGCGGCATCTACACCGGCTGGCTGTCGGATCGTTTCGGGCGCAAGCGCCTGATCTTCTTCGGCACCAGCCTCAGCGGGCTTTCCTTCGTGTTGCTGGGCTTCAGCGGCCAGCCGCTGTCCTACGGACTGGCGATCTCCGGGGTGAGCATCGGCTGCGCCCTGCTCGAATCGAGCTGCAAGGCGCTGATCGGCGACCGCGTCGAGGATCGCCGCTCGCGGGAACTGGCGCTCTACTGCCGGTACTTCCTGATCAACCTGGGCGCCGCCCTCGGCCCGCTGATCGGCCTGACCCTCGGCGTCGCCGCCCAGGCCGGCACCTTCCTGGTCACCGCGCTGGTCTACTTCTGCTACGGCCTGCTGCTCTGGCGCCTGCTGCACCACCTCGAACTGAAGCGGCGCAGCCTTGCCCCGCGACCCTCGACGGGGTTCCTCGAAGCCTGCCTGAGCATGGCCCGGCATCGCGCCTTCACCCTGCTGTTGCTGTGCAACATGCTGGCCGCGCTGATCTACGCCACCTTCGATTCGACCCTCGTGCAGTACCTCACCCGCAGCGGTCTGCCCGACGTGGTCAACAGCATCGCCCTGCTGGTGACCATCAACGCGCTGACCATAGTGGTCGCCCAGTTTCCCCTCCTCCGCCTGCTGGAAAACACCGGCACCGGCGGCCGCCTGATGCTCGGCATGCTGCTCATGCTCCTGGCCCAGCTAGGCTTCGCCTGGACCCCGGTGACCCTGTTCGCCGGCCTGGCGCTGGCCACGGTGGTGCTCAGCCTCGGCGAACTGATCGTGTTCCCGACCTTCAGCGTGGAGGTCGACCAACTGACCCCCGACGACCTGCGCGGCAGCTATTTCGGCGCGGCCAATCTCTACAGCCTCGGCACCGCGCTGGCGCCGCTGTACGGCGGGATCATGCTCGACCATGCCGGCAGCCAGGCGCTGTACCTCGGCCTGGCCGCGCTGTGCGGGGTGATCATGCTGCTGCAGGTCGGCGCGGTCGGCCTGCGCCAGGCCGAGCGGGCCGGCGGATGAGCGGCGCGCTGCTGGTCTCGGGATTTTTCCTGCGCCGCTCCGCCTGGTCCGTGGAAGGCGCCGGCTGGCGAAGCTGCGACCATCTGCGCGACGCACCCGGATGCGACCTGGCGCATTGGCTGGACCAGGCCGCCGCCACGCTGGCCGGCGAGGAGCGGGTGATACTCTGCGGCCACAGCTTCGGCGGCTACCTGGCGCAATGCCTGGCGGCCCGCCTGGGCGAGCGCGCCGCGCACCTGTACCTGTTCAGCGCGCTGGTCAGCGAGGGCGGCGGCGCGCTGGAAAGCTACCAGGACAGCGGCCAGGACAATCTCCTCGGGCTATGCCGCCTCGACCCGCTCGGAGGGCGGGTCCGCCTGGAAGACCGCGCCGGCTTCCTCGAACTGCTCGGCGCCGAGGTGCCGACCAGCGCCAGCGAACCCGCGCAATTGCTGGTCGACCCACCGCGGCAGGTTCGTCCAGCCTGCCCGGTCACCTACGTGGTGGCGGCCGCCGACCGGCTCAGCCCGCCGTCGCTGCAACGTTCCTTCGCCCGTCGCCTGGACGCTCGGGTGCGGGAATACCCGGGCGGGCACCTCGCCGCACTGGCGGACCCGCGCTTCCTTCGCGCCCTGGTCGAATCTAATAATTAGATAGATAAAGCCGAAAATACGCGCTTTTTTATCGCAATGATCTGACGGATGATGACCCCATCAACCGCCCGCACCCTCGCGCAAACGATCGGCGACGGGCCCAATGGAGATCCGATCATGATCGAACGTCGTCCCTTCGACCGTCTGGGCCATGCCAACCACGGCTGGCTGAACGCGCGTCATCATTTTTCCTTCGCCGACTACTATGACCCGGAGCGCGAGGACTGGGGCCGCCTGCGGGTCTGGAACGATGACGAGATCGCCGCCGGCAGCGGCTTCCCGCCGCACCCGCACCGCGACATGGAGATCATCACCTATGTCCGCGAAGGCGCGATCACCCACCAGGACAGCCTGGGCAACAAGGGCCGCACCGAGGCCGGCGACGTGCAGGTGATGAGCGCCGGTACCGGCATCGTCCATTCGGAGTACAACCTGGAAGCCGAGACCACCCGGATCTTCCAGATCTGGATCATCCCGGACCGCCGCGGCGACCAACCGCGCTGGGGCTCCAAACCGTTCCCGAAGGCCGAGCGCGACGGTCGTTTCGTCACTCTCGCCAGCGGCGACGAGCAGGACAGCGAAGCGCTGCACATCCGCGCCGACGCCGAGGTCGCCGCGGTGACCCTGAAGGCCGGCCAGAGCGCCGAGTACGCCCTGGAAAACGGTCGCCGCGCCTACCTGGTGCCGGCCACCGGCAGCATCGAGGTCAACGGCGTGCGCGCCGAGGCCCGCGATGGCCTGGCGGTACGCGACGAACCGACCCTGAAGGTCACGGCCCTGGAAGACAGCGAAGTGCTGCTGGTGGAAGTGGCCTGACCCGACAGCCCCTCGCCCCCACGGGCGAGGGGCTGCTTTCGTTTCGCCCCAGCCCAGGGCCGCCTCTCTCGACGCAGCGACGTTATCCGCCGCAACGCCTCCGACCCTGCCGACTTGGTTCTTCCCAGCTTCACGCTTCGCGCTCACACTACCCGCAGAAGAATTCGAGAGGCTCCGCCATGCGTGAACTGCAACCCCTGCTGGAGAACCACGGGCTGCTCCTGCTGTTCCTCAACGTGCTCTGCGAACAGGCCGGGCTGCCGATCCCCGCCTACCCGGCGCTGATCGTCGCCGGCGCGCTGGCCATGCAGGGCGTCGGCGCGCCGCTGGGCGTGGTCCTGCTGGTGGTGGTGCTCGCCTGCCTGCTGGCGGACGTCGCCTGGTACCTGGCCGGGCGCCGCTACGGCGGCTTCCTCCTGCGCAGCATCTGCAAGGTCTCGCTGTCCCAGGACAGTTGCATCCGCCAGAGCCAGAACATGTACCTGCGGGTCGGTCCGAGGGCGCTGCTGATGTCGAAGTTCCTGCCCGGCGCCAGTGCGTTGTCCACCACCCTGGCCGGCATGACCCGCACCCACCTGCGCCGCTTCCTCGCCTACGACGCCGCCGGCTCGGCACTCTGGGCCGGTTCCGCGCTGCTGCTGGGGGTGATCTTCAGCGATGCGGTAGACCACCTGCTGGCCCTGCTCAGCGACTACGCGGCCATCGGCGCGCTGCTGATCGCCGGCGCCTTCGCCGCCTTCATCGCCTGGAAGCTCTGGCAGCGCCAGCGCCTGCTGTCGCGCAGCCGGCGGATTCCGCGAATCAGCGTGGAGGAACTGGAAAACCTTCGCGAACAGGGGCAATTGCCGGTGATCCTCGATGTTCGCGCCCACCACGAGGACGAGCCGAGCGGCATTCCGGGAGCCATCCCGGTGGAGCTGAACGTGTCGCTGAAGGACCTGCCCGGCGACCTCAGGGACGCCAGCATCGTCATCTATTGCGCCTGTCCCCACGAACTTTCCGCCGCGATGCTTGCCCAGCGCCTCAACGCCTCCGGCTTCACCCGCACCTGGGCGCTGGCCGGCGGCCTGGACGCCTGGCGCAAGACCTACGGGCAGGTCGCGGCGAACGCCTGAGCGGTGCCCGCCGGGTTCAGCCCAGGGCCTGCACCGCCGCGCCGCCGGCTTGCCGCTGCGGCGCCGGCGAGGAGAACACCAGGTAGCCGTCCTCGACCTTGCCGTAGCGCAGCAGCGCCAGGTCGAGGACGTAGTTCTGGTAAAGCTTCCAGGGCATCCGGTCGCCCTGCTTGGGCATGCGCTCGGCGGCGCGCTGGATGTAGCCGGAGTCGAGGTTGAGGAAGGGCTCCTCGCGCACGTCGCCGGTGCTGTCGCGGGCGGTCACCTGGCGCATGCCGGTGGCGTCCATGTGATTGATCAGGCGGCAGAAGTATTCGCTGGAGAGGTCCGCCTTGAGCGTCCAGCTGGCGTTGGTATAGCCGACCACCGCCGCCAGGTTCGGCAGGTCGCGCAGCATGATGCCGCGATAGCCCATGCTCTGGTTGACCTGGAACGGCTTGCCGTCGACCGCCAGCTCGGCGCCGCCGAACATCACCAGGTCGAGACCGGTGGCGGTGACGATGATGTCCGCCTCCAGCACCTCGCCGGTCTTCAGGCGAATGCCCCGCTCGACGAAGCGGTCGATGTGCTCGGTGACCACCGACGCCTTGCCCTTGCGCAGCACCTTGAACAGGTCGCCGTCCGGCACCGCGCAGACCCGCTCGTCCCACGGCTTGTAGCGCGGGCTGAAGTGACGCATGTCGAAGCGTTTGCCCAGTTGCAGGCTGGCCAGCTTGAGCAGGACCTTGCGGACCAGGCCGGGGAAGGTCCTGGCGAGCATGAAGAAGACCATCTGCATGGCCACGTTGCGCGCCCGCGCCTGGCGGTAGATCCAGGTTTCCGGAAGGAAGCGGCGGAGGAAATTGGAGATCGCGTCCTTCTGCGGCAGGGTGATCACGTAGGACGGCGAGCGCTGCAACATGGTGACGTGGGCGGCCTTGTCGGTCAGCGACGGCACCAGGGTCACGGCGGTCGCGCCGCTACCGATCACCACCACCTTCTTGCCGCTGTAGTCGAGGTCCTCGGGCCACAGCTGCGGATGGACGACCTGCCCGGCGAAGTCCTCGCGACCGACGAATTCCGGGGTATAGCCGGCCTCGTAGCGGTAGTAGCCGGTGCACATCAGCAGGAACTGCGCGGTCATGCGCAGCGGCTCGGGCTCGTCACCGCGCTGCACGTCGAGGTTCCAGCGCGCATTGGCGGAATCCCAGTCGGCCCTGAGCACCCGGTGGCGGTAGCGGATCTTCCGGTCGATGCCGTTCTCCCGCGCGGTCTCCTCGATGTAGCGGCGGATCGACGGACCGTCGGCGATGGCCTTGGGATCGCTCCATGGCTTGAAGTTGTAGCCGAGGGTGAACATGTCCGAGTCGGAACGGATGCCGGGGTAGCGGAACAGGTCCCAGGTACCGCCCATCGCCGCGCGCCCTTCGAGCAGGGCGAAGCTCTTGCCGGGGCAATGCTTCATCAGGTGGTAGGCGGCGCCGACGCCGGACAATCCGGCGCCGACGATGAGTACGTCCAGGTGTTCGACAGGCATAAGGTTCCTCGTTCGGCGGAAGCGTCCAGCCGTCTGCTGGGCTGATGCCCTCCACCCTACAGAGGGGATGCCGCGCGGGTATCCCAACCTTCGTACTGCGATATCCGCAAAGTATGGACCCAGGCGTGGGAATCACCCATGCCGGCGTACCGGCATGGGTCGGGCGCTAGGAGGCGCGGGAAGGTTTCTCCGGGGTCTCCGCCGCTACCGCGCCACGGTCTTCCAACTGGTCGGTCTGGAACAGCGTCTCCAGCTCGACCCGCGCCTCGCGAGCGCTTTTGATCAGCGCGTCGCGGTCGTTGTAGAACAGGTGCTGGGAGGCCAGGACCTCTTCGTCGTGCCGACGGAAACGACGGATCCGCGCGTCCGCCTGTTCCTCGCTCAGACCCAGGCCGCAGAGCACCATGCGGCTCATCTCCAGGCTGGAGAAGAAGGTCTCGCGCACCGGCTCGACCCCGGCGTCGAGCAACAGGTGGACGTGCTGGCGGTTACGCGCGCGGGCGATGATCTTCAGGTGCGGATAGAGCTTGCGCACGCGCTTGGCCGTCTCGATGTTGGTCTCCGGGTCATCGGTGGCGATGACGAAGAACTCGGCCTTCTCTACCTGGGCCGCGCGAAGGATCTCCGGGCGCATCGGGTCGCCGTAGAAGATCGGGATCGCGCCGAGGGTACGGGTCAGCTCGATGGTCTCCACCGAGGTGTCCAGGGCGATGAACGGCACGCGCTGGGCGCGCAGCACGCGAGCGACGATCTGGCCCATGCGGCCGACCCCGGCGATCACCACGCGCGGGGTGTCGTCGTTGTCGATGCGTTCCATTTCCGGCGGCGGCTTCGTCGCCTCCGGCTCCTTCGCCAGCAGGCGCGCGAGGCCGAGTACCAGCAACGGGGTCAGGGCCATCGACAGGGTGATGGAAAGCACCAGCAGGTTGTGCAGGTCGTTCTGGAACAGGCCCTGGTCGCGGGCCATCTTGAACACGACGAAGGCGAACTCGCCGCCGGCCGCCAGGACCACGCCCAGGCGCAGCGCCGAGGCCTTGTCGAGGCCGCCGGAAATACGCCCGACGAAGTACAGCACCGGCGCCTTCAGGGCGATCAGCAGCACGGTCAGGCCGAGCACCATCCACGGCGACTTGAGCAGCAGGCTGATGTCCGCGCTCATCCCCACGCTGATGAAGAACAGGCCGAGCAACAGGCCCTTGAACGGCTCGATCTGCGCCTCCAGTTCGTGGCGGTACTCCGAGTCGGCCAGCAGCAGGCCGGCGAGGAAGGCACCGAGGGCCATGGACACGCCGGCCAGCTCCATCAGCAGCGCGGTACCCATCACCACCAGCAGCGCGGTGGCGGTGGACATGTCCTGCAGCTTGGTCTGGGCGACGATGCGGAACACCGGGCGCAGCAGGTAGCGGCCGCCGACCACCACCGCGGCGATGCTGCCGACCACCTTGAGGGTCTGGGTCAGTTCGCTGCCGCCGGCGTCGCTGTGCGCACCGCTGAGCAGCGGGATCATGGCGATCAGCGGGATCGCCGCGATGTCCTGGAACAGCAGGATGGCGAAGGCCAGGCGGCCATGGGGCTGGGTCAGTTCCTTGCGCTCGGCGAGGATCTGCAGGCCGAAGGCGGTGGACGACAGCGCCAGGCCCAGGCCGAGCACCACCGCGCTGTTCACCGGTTGGTCGAAGCCGACCAGGGCCACGGTGCCGATCACCACGCCGGTCAGCAGCACCTGCAGCAGGCCGACGCCGAACACCGACTTGCGCATCACCCACAGGCGCCGCGGCGACAGCTCCAGGCCGATGATGAACAGCAGCAATACCACGCCCATCTCGGAGATCTGCGCGACGCTTTCCGGGTTGTCCACCAGGCCCAGCACGCTGGGACCGATCAGCACGCCGGCCAGCAGGTAGCCGAGCACCGCGCCCAGTTGCAGGCGCTTGGCCAGCGGCACCATGAACACCGCCGCGATCAGGAAGACCACGCCGGACTGGAGAAAACTGCTTCCGTGTTCCACGCTCAACTCCCGCTGGCGGCGCTGGCGCCGAACCGGTCGCGGATGGTGGCGATGGTCTCCACATCCATGGCGATATAGGCCTGCTTGACGAAGGCGTCGTAGGGCAGTTCGTCGCCCAGCGGCTGCAGGTAGCGGGTGCAGTAGGCGAAACGCACGAACAGCGAGCCGGGCTCCGGCTCCTCGATGGTCATGTCGAGGCTGCCGCCGGCCACCTCGGCGCTCGGCTTGATGCTGTAGTGGGCACTGTCCGGCGCCTTCAGCACGACTTCGTCCTCGACTACCAGACCCGGCAGGTACAGGCGCCGGTGCAGGCGGTCGCCGTCATCGACGAGGATCTCGAAACGCTCCAGGCCGACGACGAAATACTGTGGCTCGCGCGCACGGCAGACCAGGCCTTCCCAGAGTTGCAGCCGGTCGAGGACCGGCAGGTCGACAAGCGTCCGGTCGTTGACCTGGACCAGGTGTTCGAATTGCATGTGGCTCACTTCCTGTTCGGTGCATGCGATAGGCGAGTTCTGACCGGCGATGGGTGCAGAAAGTTTTCCCGCTGCCGGCGAATCGCCAGACCGCAGGTCCGCAACGATCGCCGACAGGCATTCGAGGACGCCGCCGGGGCACTCGGCGGCACATCGACCTCACTCGGCGTCGATCTTCCAGGGAATCGGCGGAGCGCTCAAGCGCGGCCCTTCCAGGGCGTCGAGCCGGCCGAAGCGGGCATCCCCCTCCTCCCAGGCCTTCTGCGCCCGGGCGATCTCACCCTTGCTGTGGCCCACGAAGTTCCACCACATGAAGATCTCCGCGCCGAACGGTGCGCCGCCCAGCAACAGCACCCGCGCGCCAGGGTCGAGTTGCAGTTGCAGGCCGTCGCGGCCGTCGCCCAGGTAGGCCAGTTCGTTCACCGCGAAATGCTCGCCGCCCACTTCCAACCCGCCTTCCAGCGGCAGCAGGCCGTACTCGAAGTGCGGGTCGAGCGCCAGTTGCAGGGTCGAGGCATCGTCGCAGGCCAGGTCGGCGCCGAGCAGCGGCGAGTAGAGCCGGCACGGCGCCTGCCGCCCGTCCAGAGCGCCGGCCAGCAGGGTGAAGGTGACCCCCTGCTCCTGCCAGCGCGGCAGGTCGGGATGATGGTCGAAGGCCGGGGCGATGTCGCGCTGCTCGTAGGGCAGCGCGATCCACAACTGCGCGGCGTGGGCGTGGCGCTCGTCGGGCAGCGACTCCTCGGTGTGGGCGATGCCATGGCCGGCGGTCATCAGGTTGACCTGGCCCGGACGGATCACCTGGACGTTGCCCAGGCTGTCGCGGTGCAACGCCTCGCCCTGGATCATCCAGGTGAAGGTCTGCAGGCCGATGTGCGGGTGCGGGCCCACGGCCAGGCCGCCGCCGGGTTCGAATTCGGCGGGACCGGCATGGTCGAGGAAGCACCAGGCACCGATCATCCGCCGCTGGCGCGACGGCATCAGCCGACTGACGGTGATCCCGCCGCCGATTTCCGCGGCACGCGCGGTGACTCGTTGCAGCAGGTGTTCGCGGCGCTCCGGACAGTCCCGCGAGGAGGACAGGTCGCAGCGCTCTTCGGTATTGCTCATGTTCAGGCTCTCCGGTGACGAGGCATTCAACCGCGCAGGCGGCGCACCCATAGCTGCAGGGCCTGCAACTGCTGCTGGATCAGCTCGCGCGCCTTGTCGTCGAGCAACCGGCCCTGGGCGTCGAAGGCGTTCTGCGCGCTGGAGATCATCACTTCCGGCTTGTTCAGCGGATGAACGTCGAGGAACACCAGCGTCTGGCGCAGGTGATACTGCGCCCGCGCGGTGCCGAAACGCCCGGCGCTGGCGCCGAGGATCGCCGCCGGCTTGCCGGAGAACGGCTGCTCCGGCGGCCGCGAGGCCCAGTCGATGGCATTCTTCAGCACCCCGGCCATCGAATAGTTGTATTCCGGGGTGGCGAACAGCAGCGCGTCCGCCGCGCGGATCTGCTCGCGGAAGCGTTCCACCGCGGGCGGGAAGCCGAGGGCGTAGACGTCCTCGTTGTACAGCGGGATGCCGGAGATGTCCGCCAGCTCGATGCTCATGCCCGGCGGAACCAGGCCGATCGCCTCCTGCAGCGCCGCGCTGTTGTAGGAGCCGCTGCGCAGGCTGCCGGAAATGCCCAATACCTTGATGTCGTCGCTCATGCCGTGCTCCTCGATGTGTGTGCCGGGTTCAGTCGCGCAGTTGGCTGCTGACGCTGACCTCTCCGGAGAGTACACGATGGATCGGGCAGGCATTGGCGATCTCCAGCAGGCGCTGGCGCTGCTCGGCATCGAGATCGCCGGCCAGGCGGATGTCGCGGCGGATATGGGTGAAGGGCTCCGGCTTGGTGCGTTCCTCGACGATGTCCAGTTGCACGTCGATGCCTTCCAGCGGCCACTCCTTGCGCTGCGCGTACATCGCCACGGTGATCGCCGTGCAGGCGCCCAGCGCCGAGAGCAGGATCTCGTGCGGCGAGGGACCGCTGTCGCCGCCGCCGAGGGCGGCCGGCACGTCGCTCAGCCACTGGTGGCTGTCGTCGCCGAGGGTCACGCGGTAAGGGGTGGCGCCGAGGGAAGCGTTGACGACCTGGGTAGCCATGGGGTTTCTCCTGTGCATGGGGGGCGTGCCGGAACCTCGGGTTCCGGCGAAGCGGCATTCCGATGAAAACACCTGGACGGAAAACGACACAAGGCACCCGATGGTCGGAGTGCCTTGTGTCCGGGACAGCGGCGAAGCCGGCTTACTTCTTCGTGCCGAAGCTCTGGATCAGGTTGGCGTACGCCGGCAGGTGGCCGCCGAGGATGGCACCGAAGCCTTCGATGTCGTTGCGCCAGTCGCGGTGCAGTTCGCAGCCGACGCTGAACCAGTTCATCAGTTGCGCGCCGGCGGCGGTCATGCGCGCCCAGGCGGCGTCGCGCACCACCGGGTTGAAGGTGCCGGAGGCGTCGGTGACGACGAATACGTCAAACCCCTCCTCCAGCGCCGAGAGGGTCGGGAAGGCTACGCAGACATCGGTCACCACGCCGGCGATGATCAGTTGCTTCTTGCCGGTGGCCTTGACCGCCTTGACGAAGTCCTCGTTGTCCCAGGCGTTGATGTTGCCGGGGCGGGCGATGTACGGGGCCTGCGGGAACATTTCCTTGAGTTCCGGCACCAGCGGGCCGTTGGGGCCGTCCTCGAAGCTGGTGGTGAGGATGGTCGGCAGGTTGAAGAACCTGGCGATGTCGGCCAATGCCAGGACGTTGTTCTTGAACTCGTCCGGGCTGAAATCGCGGACCAGGGAGAGCAGGCCTGCCTGGTGGTCGACGAACAGCACCGCCGCATCGTTCTTGTCGAGTCGCTTGTAGGTGAAGGACATGGTGTTTCTCCGGTCTCGGGCGGCGTCCGTCGCCGCGCGGTGTGAAACGAAGCGCCTCCTGGGAGGCATGCATGGGCGGTCTCGGGAGCGCACGCCGCCCATCAAGAGTAGTGACAGCGACAGCGATTTACCGCCCGGCAAAATGCGAAAACGGTGTTCTCGATAGCAGAACAATGCCATTCCCCGGGCGCGCTACGCTTGCCCTGCCATTGCCGTTCCTGCACGTTCGACGCGCGCGTCCCCTTACCAGGAGTTCTCCCGCATGCGACAGTCTGCCTCCCGATTGTTTCGAGATTCCCCATGAGCCTGCGCCTTGAAGACATACAGGCCTTCCTCAACGTGGTCGAGCTGGGCAGCATCAGCGCCGCCGCCGAACGCATGAGCCTGTCCAAGTCCGTGATCAGCAAACGCGTCAGCGACCTGGAGCGCCACCTCGGCGTGCGCCTGCTCTACCGCTCGACGCGCAACGTCGAGCCGACCGAGGCCGGCGGCTTCTTCTACAAGTCGGCCAAGGCCTCGCTGCAGGACCTGAACAACGCCGCGGAAAGCGTGGCCCTGCGCGAGAACGACCTGTGCGGGGAATTGCGGGTGATGGCGCCGATGAGCTTCGGCACGCTCTGGCTGGGGCCGCTGGTGATGGAATTCATGGCGCGCAACCCGCGCCTGGAAGTGGTCCTGCAACTGGACGACCGGATCGTCGACTTCGAGAAGGAAGGCTACGACCTGGCGATCCGCATCACCCGCCTGCAAGACAGCTCGCTGATCGCCCGCCAACTGGGCACCAGCCGCCGGGTAGTGTGTTGCAGCCCGGAATACCTGGAACGGCACGGCCCGCTGCAACGTATCGAAGACATCCTCTGCCATCCCTGCATCGGCTACAGCCACAACACCCCGTCGCAGCTATGGAGCTTCGAGCCGCGGGTGGCCGGCGAGCCGGCGCGGATGATCACCCCGCGCGGACGCTTCAACACCAACAACGGCCAGACCATGCGCGACGCCGCGGTGCGTGGCCTGGGCCTGGCGATGCTGCCGCTGTTCATCGCCGCCGAAGACCTGGCCGCCGGCCGGCTGGTCGAGGCCCTGCCGCAGGAGCGGCCGCTGGACGACCTGATCTACGCCATGTATTCGCGAGCGGCAACCCTCTCGCCGAAAGTGAAGCTGTTCGTCCAGTTTCTCCAGCAGGCCCTGGGCAGCCCGCCGTGGGGCGTGCGCTGAGCCTCGCTCAGCGCTTGCGGCAGACGCTCAGCCCGTCGCCGATCGGCAGCAGCGAGTAGTCCACCCGCGCGTCGTTCTTCAGCGCCAGGTTGAGCTGCTGGATGCCGCGGGTATCCGCACTCTTCGGCTGCGCTTCGAGCACCCGGCCGCTCCACAGCACGTTGTCGAAAAGCACCAGCCCACCCTGGCGCACCAGCGCCAGCGCGGCCTCCAGGTATTCGGGGTAGTTGGCCTTGTCGGCGTCGATGAAGACCAGGTCGAATTGCCCGGCCAGACCTTCGTCGAGCAACGCACGCAGGGTTTCCAGGGCGGGCCCGAGGCGCAGCTCGATGCGCTCCTCGACAGCGGCTTCGCGCCAGTAGCGGCGCGCGGTGAGATGGTAGTCGCCGGGCAGGTCGCAACAGGTAAGGCGCCCCTGCTCGCCAAGGGCGGTAGCCATGCACAGGGCGCTGTAGCCGGTGAAGGTGCCGACCTCCAGCGCCCGCCGCGCACCGATCAGGGTCAGCAGCAAGGCGATGAACTGGCCCTGTTCGGGGGCGATCTGCCAGCGCGCGTTGGGCAGCTTCGCGGTTTCCTCGCGCAGGCGGGTCATCAGCGGGGTTTCCCGCAGCGAAACGTCCAGCAGGTAGCGGTAGAGGTTATCGTCGAGGTTGAGGGTGCGGGTGGTCATCGGCCCTGACCTCCCCGCCTCAGGGCATCCGCGCCAAGGGCGACGGCGCGACCAGCACGCGCTTGGCGTCCAGGTACGCGCGTTGCCAGTAGCTGTTCTGCAGGCTGTCCAGGCGCACCGTGCCGCCGGTGCGCGGCGCATGCACGAAGCGACCCTCGCCGACGTAGATGCCGGCATGGCTCACGGTGCGTCCACCGGAGGTGGCGAAGAACACCAGGTCGCCGGTCTGCAGGGCCTGCACCGGCACGCTGGGCGCGCGCATGGAAATCATCTCGCGGGTCGAGCGCGGCAGCTTGATGCCGGTCATGTCGCGGTAGACGAAGTTGATCAGGCCGCTGCAATCGAAGCCCGAATCGGGCGTGTTGCCGCCCCAGCGGTAGGGCGTGCCGACCAGGCCGAGGGCACGGAACAGCACATCGTCGGCGGCGGGCGAGAAATTCGTCGCCGGACGGAATACGACCTGTTTGGCGGGCGCGGGGGGCGGCGCTTTGCTGGCGCAGGCGGTAAGCAGCGCAGCAAAGGCGAGGATCGAGAATCGGGCCAGTGCATGCATAGTGGAAGCCTTCCTGGTGAGGAATGCTTCCACTTTGCTACGACAAGGAGTTAAACGCAATACTTAAAGTAAAACTTTAAGTTTAGCGCTTGCTCGTTAGGGCGTCCTTGTAGCCGGGTTCGAGCACCCGCTTGGCTTCCATGTAGCTCAGGCTCCAGTAGCTGGAGTCCAGGCTGTCCACCCGCACCCCGCCGCCGCGACGGCTGGCGGAATGGATGAACTGGCCATCGCCGATGTAGATGCCGGCGTGGCTGACGCGGCCACGGCCACGGTTGTTGAAGAACAGCAGGTCGCCCGGCTGCAGCTCGTCCTTGGAGACCAGCGGCACGTCCATATCGATGAGTTCGCGGGTGGAGCGCGGCAGCTTGATGCCGGCCTCCTCGCGGAACAGGTAGCCGACGAAGCCGCTGCAATCGAAGCCTTTCGCCGTCGTACCGCCGAAACGGTACGGCGTACCGATCAGTTCGAAAGCGCGCTCGAGGATGCTGGACGCCAGCGCAGGCGTACCAGCCGATGAATTGTCCGCCCCTTCGTCCTCAACATCCTGCCAAGCGATCGCGTCGCGTTCGACGTCGATGCTGCTCTTGGCTGCGGTCGGCTCTTTGGCGACCTGCGGCTCCGGCGAATGGCTGGCGCAAGCGGCCAGCAGCAGAACGAAACTCATGGGCACGAGGGGTGCTAAGCGTTTAAGCATGGGCACGACCGTGTCTCATTAGTTTTACTAGCGGGCTAATTTGCCTTCTCGATCAATCCTATGCAAGTTTTTTATCGATAAATGTGACTTACCACCTGCGGCATGATGTCTAAGGCTCGTCCTGTCATTTTCACATCGACCCGCTCGCTGAGGTCGGTCACGCCAGGATTCACCTCCGCGGTGAAGCCTCCCGCCTGCCGCGTGCGCAGCACCGGTTCGACGATATAGGGGAAGCTCGCGGTGGTTCCCACCACCAGCACCGCATCGAAGCCTTTGCGCAATTCGCGGTACAGGGTATCGATCGCCTCTTCCGGCAACATTTCCTCGAACAGCACCACCGGCGGCCGCAGCACCCCACCGCAAGCGGCGCAGCGCGGCGGCAACTGGCCGTGCAGATGCTCCTCCAGGCCGCCGCTCTCGGCACCGCAGGACTGGCAGTAGAGCGGCGCCAGTTCGCCATGGATCTCGATCAGCCGCTCGGCCGGCGAGCCGGCCTGGCGATGGAAGCCGTCGATGTTCTGGGTCAGCACCCAGCATTCCGGCTTGCGCTTCTGCAACTCGGCGATGGCTTCGTGGCCGGCGTTGGGTCGGGCCGCCACGCAAGCCTTGCCGAGTTCCGCGAGGTACTTCCAGCACAGCGCCGGATCGCGCCGCAGCATCGGTCCGGAAAGTGCCGCCTCGATCGGCAGGCCCTCTTCCGTGCGACCGTTGTAGAGACCGCCGAGGCCGCGATAGGTGGGCATACCGGAGTCCGCGGAGAGGCCGGCGCCGGTGATGACCAGGATGCGTTCGGCGCGCCGCAGGGCCTGGGCGACGGTGGCGATCGGGCTGTGGCTGTCCATGGTTGGCTCCTGTCAGGCTGGCGGATCGAGGGAAGCCGGCAAGCCGAGCCGGCGCATGCGCCCGAGCAGGGTCGTGCGCGGAATCCGCAACCGGGCGGCGGCCCGGGAGAGATTGCCGCGCGCCTGGCGCAAGGCGTCTTCTATCAGGTTGCGCTCCTGTTGCGCCAGCGCCTCGCGCAGGCCTCCGACCGCCGCGCTGTTCATCGAGCGCGCGGCCTCGCCGCCCACGGCCTCGGCGCCGTCGTCGGCGAACGCCACCTCATCCAGCAGTGCGCCGCCCTCCCCGTGCAGCAACAGGCTGCGTCGGATCACGTTTTCCAGTTGCCGGACGTTGCCCGGCCAGTCGCAGGCCAGCAACTGCGCCAGCGCCCGTTCGCCAAGGGCGGTGACACGTGGGTTGAGGCTGCGCGCATCGCGACGGACGAACGCCCGTGCCAGCAGTTCCACATCGCCGGGGCGCTCGCGCAGCGGCGGGATGTACAGGCTGCCCACGTCCAGGCGGTAGTACAGGTCCTCGCGCAGGCGTCCCTCGGCGATCGCCTGGCGCGGCGGCTGGTTGCTCGCCGCGATCAGGCGTACGTCGGCCCGCTGCGGGCTCAGGCTGCCCAGAGGCAGGTAGCTGCCGTCCTGCAGGACCCGCAGCAGCTTGCTCTGCATGGCCATCGGCATGGAATTGATCTCGTCGAGGAACAAGCTGCCGCCCTGCGCCAGGGCGAACATGCCCTTGCGGTTCTCGGCGCCGGTGAAAGCGCCGCGGGTGGTGCCGAACAGGGTACTTTCCAGCAGCGTCTCGGGAATCGCCGCGCAGTTCAGGCTGATCATCGGACCGCTGCGTCGCGGGCTCAGGGCATGGGCGCGACGGGCGAACAGTTCCTTGCCGGTGCCGGTCTCGCCATGGATCAGCAGCGGCAGGTCGGTGGTCGCGAAGACGTCCAGGCGCTGCAACTGCCGCAGCAGGCTCGGCGCCACGCTCAGGATGTTCGGGCAATCCGCCGGGCCTGCGGCCTCTTCGGTCTCGGCGACGACTTCGCCGAGCTCCATCGCGCCGAGCAGGCAACCGTCGCGCCCGCGCAGCGGGATCGCCCGGTGGCGATACTGCAACAGCTCGCCGCCGGCCCCCACGTAGGCCTGCAGCGTATCGATCGACGGCCGCCCTTCGGCCAGGCAACGCAACAGCGTGCTTTGCTCGGCCGCCAGCCAGGGAGCGCTCTGCAACAGGTGCATGCCCAGCGCCCGCTGCGGGTCGAGACCATCGAGCAGGCCGCTGGCACGGTTGTAGTAGACGAAGCGACCGGAGGGGTCGACCACCGTGACCGGTTGCCGCAGGCCGTCGAAAATCGGCGCCAGGCAGTCCACCAACCAGGCCAGTTCACCGCTTCGCGTGGAAATCGTCGGCTCCTCGACAAGCGCCATGCTCTCCCCCTCGGTTTCCCGGATGTCGAAATCTCGTCAGTTGTCCCATCTTCGACGCAGCGCGACCGAGCATCCTTGGCGTGGATCAACCAAGTCCTCGGAAAACCAGGAAAATCCTCCGATTTATCAAGGATTTCCAAGGCAATTCCCGGGCGTTGGCTGGCGCGTGGCTTGCAACGACCTCGTCGTCCCCACACGAGGAAAATCGTCATGTTCAAGCACATCATCGCTCGCACGCCCGCCCGCAGCCTGGTCGACGGCCTGACCTCCAGCCACCTCGGCAAGCCGGACTACGCCAAGGCCCTGGAGCAGCACAACGCCTACATCCGCGCCTTGCAGACCTGCGACGTGGACATCACCCTGCTGCCGCCGGACGAACGCTTCCCCGACTCGGTGTTCGTCGAGGACCCGGTGCTCTGCACCTCGCGCTGCGCCATCATCACCCGCCCCGGCGCCGAATCGCGGCGCGGCGAGACCGAGATCATCGAGGAAACCGTGCAGCGCTTCTATCCGGGCAAGGTCGAGCGCATCGAGGCACCCGGCACGGTGGAAGCCGGCGACATCATGATGGTCGGCGACCACTTCTACATCGGCGAATCGGCCCGCACCAACGCCGAGGGCGCCCGGCAGATGATCGCGATCCTGGAGAAACATGGCCTCAGCGGCTCGGTGGTGCGCCTGGAAAAGGTCCTGCACCTGAAGACCGGGCTCGCCTACCTGGAACACAACAACCTGCTGGCCGCCGGCGAGTTCGTCAGCAAGCCGGAGTTCCAGGACTTCAACATCATCGAGATCCCCGAAGAGGAGTCCTACGCAGCCAACTGCATCTGGGTCAACGAAAGGGTGATCATGCCCGCCGGCTATCCCCGGACCCGCGAGAAGATCGCCCGCCTCGGCTACCGGGTGATCGAGGTGGACACCTCCGAATACCGCAAGATCGACGGCGGCGTCAGTTGCATGTCGCTGCGCTTCTGAACCATGCCGCGGCGGACCGACCCGCCGCCTCCCGCCGTCGCACCCCGGCGCAGGCTCCGCCTGCGCCTGGCGCGACATACCGGATGCAGTTTCGGAGGTGCCACATGGCCGATTCGGACAAGGGAAAACTGGGGCTGCCGGCGCTGACCGCGCTGGTGGTGGGCGGCATCATCGGCAGCGGCATCTTCAGCCTGCCGCAGAACATGGCCGAAGGCGCAGGCGCCGGCGCGATCCTGATCGCCTGGGCGATCACCTTCGTCGGCATGCTGACCCTGACGCGGATATTCCAGTGGCTGTCGACCACCCGCCCCGAACTGGGCGACGGCGTCTACGGCTACGCCCGCGAAGGCTTCGGCGAATACCTGGGGTTCAATGCCGCCTGGGGCTACTGGATTTCCGCCTGGGTCGGCAACGCCGGCTACCTGGTGGTGCTGTTCAGCGCCCTCGGCTCATTCGGCGCGCTGGCCTTCTTCGGCGACGGAACCACCTGGCCGGCGCTGCTCGGCGAATTGACGGTGCTCTGGCTGATGCATGCCTTCGTCCTCCACGGCGTGCACAACGCGGCGATCACCAACGCTATCGTAACCCTCGCCAAGGTGGTGCCGATCGCCCTGTTCATCCTCTGCGTAGCCCTGGCCTTCCGCATCGAGACCTTTCACCTGGACTTCTGGGGCAGCCCGGCACTGGGCAGCGTCACCCGCCAGGTGGAAACCACCATGCTCTACACCGTCTGGGTATTCCTCGGCATCGAGAGCGCCACGGTCTATGCCAGCCACGCGCGGCACGCGGCCGATGTCAGCCGCGCAACCCTGCTCGGCTTCGTGGTCACCCTGCTGTTGCTGGTCTGCGTCTCGGTGCTGTCGCTGGGCGTGGTGCCGCAGCACGAACTGGCGCAGATGAAGAACCCCTCGATGGCCCAGGTGATGGCCGCGGCGGTGGGCCCCTGGGGCGCCACGCTGATCAACGTCGGGCTGATCGTTTCGGTCGGCGGCGCGCTGCTGGCCTGGACCATGCTCGCGGTGGAAATGCTCTACCTGGCCAGCCGTGGCCCAACGCACACCGCGCCGGCACTGTTCGGCCGCACCAATGCGGTGGAAACCCCAGCGCCGGCACTGTGGCTGACCAGCACGCTGATCTCTGCGCTGCTGCTGGTGGCCTTCCTCAACGCCTCGGGCTACAACGCGCTGATCCAGTTGGCCACCTCGATGGCGCTGATCCCCTACCTGCTCTGCGCCGGCTTCTGCCTGAAGCTGGTGGCGCGCCGCCCGCACTCGGGCGCGATGCTGGCGCTGGCGCTGTTGGGGACGCTCTACGGGGTCTGGCTGATCTACGCCGCCGGGCTGAAATACCTGCTGCTGTCGATGATCCTCTACGCGCCGGGCCTGGGCTTCTTCCTGCATGCCCGTCGCCAGCGCGGCCTGCCGGCGTTCGGCAATCGCGCCGAAGGCAGCGTCGCGGCGCTGGTGCTGGTCCTCGCGCTGGCGGCGCTGTGGATGATCGGCAGCGGTCGGCTGAGCCTCTAGCTCAATGATTGACCGTATGTGCCAGCATCACCGACAGCTGGCACAGCGGCCGGCCGCTCTCCTCGCGCCACTGGTTGAAGGCTCCCTGGACGGCCGCCAGGTCCTTGAGGCTGGTGGGCGGTTTGTCGATGATCTCCTGGGCCTTCAGCGCGGCGACCATGTCGTCGCTGGGAATGAAGGTATCCTTGCCGGCCATCCGCAGGAAACGCGGCGCCGACAAGCCGCCGAGCTGGTTGCCGCGCTTGGACAGCAGCTTCCACAGGCCGACGATGTCGGTTTCCGGCCAATCCGCGAGGAAGTTGCCGAAGCTGCCATGCTCGCGGGCCAGGTCGAGCACCATCTGCGCATTGCGCGGCACGCTCTTGAGCTTGCCCAGGTGGCGGATCAGGCGGGCGTCCTGCATCAGCCGCTCGAGATGCTCGGCGCTCATGAGCACGACCTTCTGCGGATCGAAGCCGAAGAACACTTCCTCGAAGGCCGGCCACTTGGCGTCCACCAGGCTGTGCTTGAGGCCGGCGCGGAAGATCCGCAGGCTGATCAGCGACAGGTAGCGGTCGTCACCCACCGCGCGCAGCTCGGCGGCGCTCTTCGGCTGCGGCAGGCGCGCTTCCAGCGCCTCCCTGGAGCCGAAGCGGTTCAGGCAGTATTCGTACATCCAGGCGTAGTCGCGCATCGGGAATCCTTGCAGACCGGAGAGAAGAACTGACCCGCGGCGCGGCTCAGAGGTTCATCACGTCGAGGAAGCGCGGCGTGGCGTTCTCGTCGATGCGCAGGTTGGCGAAGTCGAACAGGTTGCGGTCGGCCAGTTGCGACGGCACCACGTTCTGCAGGGCGCGGAACATGATCTCGGTACGCCCCGGCGACTTGCGTTCCCATTCCAGCAGCATTTCCTTGACCACCTGGCGCTGCAGGTTCTCCTGCGAACCGCAGAGGTTGCAGGGGATGATCGGGAACTCCTTGAGCTGGGAATAGGCCTCGATGTCCTTCTCGCTGCAATAGGCCAGCGGCCGGATCACCACGTTGCGCCCGTCGTCGGCCAGCAGCTTCGGCGGCATGGCCTTCAGGGTGCCGCCGTAGAACATGTTGAGGAAGAAGGTTTCGAGGATGTCGTCGCGATGGTGACCGAGGGCCATCTTGGTCGCGCCGATCTCGTCGGCGAAGGTGTACAGCGTGCCGCGGCGCAGGCGCGAGCACAGCGAGCAGGTGGTCTTGCCTTCCGGGATCTTCTCCTTGACCACCGAGTAGGTGTCCTTCTCGACGATGTGGTACTCCACGCCGATCGACTTCAGGTACTCCGGCAGGACGTGCTCGGGAAAACCGGGCTGCTTCTGGTCCATGTTCACCGCGACGATCTCGAAGCGGATCGGCGCGACCTTCTGCAGGTAGAGCAGGATGTCGAGCATGGTGTAGCTGTCCTTGCCGCCGGACAGGCAGACCATGACCTTGTCGCCATCCTCGATCATGTTGAAGTCGGTGATGGCCTCGCCGGCCAGGCGGCGCAGGCGCTTCTGCAGTTTGTTCTGATTGACCGAAAGGGTGCCCATGGTGCTCTGGAATCCGGGTGTTCGAGGAGAAAAGCTGGCTATTTTACGCACAAAGCGACGCCGACCCCAGCCCCTCCCGACGCCCGATGCTAGTCTTGCCCCATGACTCCCGACCTCGACCACCGCCTCGACCTCGCCGGGCAGATCCTCTGCCTGCTGCGCGAGCATCCCGAGGGGCTTTCCGAATACCAGTTGATCCAGCTGCTGAAGGCCCGCCATTCGACGCATATCCCCCATCGCGAACTGGCCGACAAGCTGGTGCTGTTCCGCACCCATTTCCTCCTGTTCAACGCGCTCTACCACCTGCGCGACCACCTCTGGGCCGAGCGCGAGGCGCACCTGGAGATCAGCCCGCTGAGCCTGCGCCTGCATCCTTACGTGGATGGCACGCAGGCGCTGGAACAGGGCGATCCGCTGCGCGACTACTACCTCGACCTGCGCCACCTGGGAGAGACCAGCGAGGCCGACGTCGAGCGGCTGCTGCAGAGTTTCTGGACGCGCATGCAGGGCAGCGAGGAGAAGGCTGCCGCCCTCGCCCTGTTCGAGCTGGAGGGCGCGGTCGACTATCCCGCCATCAAGCTGCGCTACCGGCAACTGGTCAGCCAGCACCATCCCGACCGCGGCGGCAGCACTGCGCGCCTGCAATCGATCAACAAGGCGATGGAAATACTGCAACGCTATTACAGCCGGCCGTGAAGCTTCGATTTGCTCTAACCCCGCGAGCGACGCGGGCTCGGGCCGTTCCTATACTGCGACATAAGGTCGCATAGGTCGGCCGAGCACCGGGTGGCGCTGTCCATGCGCGCCCGGCGCTTCGCTGGGGGGCGACCACATAAGAACGAGGAGGAAACGGCATGATCCATCATGTATGGGGGCTCTTCACCCATCCCGATCAGGAATGGCAGGAAATCCGTGGCGAAGAAGAAAGCATCAGCCACATGTACCTGACCCACATCCTGATCCTGGCTGCCATTCCGGCGATTTCCGCCTATATCGGCACGACCCAGGTCGGCTGGGTGGTCGGCGGCGGCGATCCGGTCAAGCTGACCCAGGCCAGCGCGTTGCAGATGACGGTCCTCACCTACCTGGCGATGCTCGCCGGGGTGGCGGTGATGGGCGCGTTCATCCACTGGATGGCGCGGACCTACGACGCCAACCCGAGCCTGACCCAGTGCATCGTGTTCGCCGCCTACAACGCCACTCCGCTGTTCATCGCCGGGCTGGCGGCGCTGTATCCGCACCTCTGGCTGGGAATGATCGTCGGGGTGGCGGCGATCAGCTACACGGTCTACCTGCTCTACGTGGGGATTCCCACCTTCATGAACATCCACAAGGACGAAGGCTTCCTGTTCTCCAGCTCGGTGCTGGCGGTGGGCCTGGTGGTGCTGGTGGCGATGATCGCCCTGTCGGTGATCCTCTGGGGCAGCGGGGTCGGCCCGGAATACACCAGCTGACGTCCAGCGAACGCATCGTACGACCGGGCCGCGGGCAACCGCCGCCCGGTTTTTTCTTGCCCGCCGCCGCGCTTGCCTGATCCTGCACCCCGGACGAGCGGTCGTCCCGACGCCTGCGCCCGCCCTCCTGTCTCCGGCATAATCGCCCGCTGCTGGAGTCTTCCCGAATGCCCGAACACCTCAACGCCCGCGTCGAGGCCTGCTATCGGCAGGCCGAACACTTCTTCCAACGCAGCTTCCCCCGCCCGACCGTCAGCTTCCGCCTGCGCGGCCAGAAAGCCGGGGTCGCCCATCTCGACGAGAACCTGCTGCGCTTCAATCCCCAGCTGTACCGCGAGAACCGCGAGCACTTCCTGGAACAGACCGTGGCCCACGAAGTCGCGCACCTGATCGCGCACCAGTTGTTCGGCCCGCGCATCCGCCCCCACGGCGAGGAGTGGCAGTTGATCATGCGCGGCATCTACGGCCTGCCGCCGGACCGCTGCCACACCTACGCGGTCAAGCGCCGCGCCACCACCCGCTACCTGTACCGCTGCCATTGCCCGGAGCACAACGACTTCCCGTTCTCCCCGCAACGCCACACCCTGGTGGCCAAGGGGCGCCGCTACTACTGCCGGCGCTGCAAGGCGACCCTGGTGTTCACCGGCGAAGTGCTCCGCGAGTGATTCAGGCGATGGCCCCGGCCGCCTTCAGCTCGGCGATCCGTTCGGCGGAGTAGCCCAGACCTTCGAGCACCGCCACGGTGTCGGCACCGAGCGCCGCGCCGATGTGGCGAGGCGCCGGCAGGCCGGCGGAAAACTTGATCGGACAGGCCATCTGCGCCTGGCTGCCGCCGTCCGCCAGCGGCACCCGGGCAACCAGCCCGCGCGCCTGCAACTGCGGGTGTTCCAGCGCCTCGGAGAGCGGCAGCAGCGGCTCCACGCAGGCATCCAGGGCGGCGAACACCGCCTGCCATTCGGCGAAGTCGCGTTTCTCGAACTCCATCTCGATCTCGCGCTTCAGCGCCCGCTGCTCTTCCGGCTTCGGCGACAGGCCGCGGGCGGCCAGTTCCGGGCGGCCGATGGCGGCGCAGAATTGCTGCATGAACTGCGGTTCCAGGCTGCCCACCGAGAACCAGCGGCCATCGCGGGTGCGGTAGTAGTCGTAGAAGCTGCCGCCGTTCAGCGCCAGCGCCTCCATCTCCGGCTCGACCCCGGCCGCGAGATAGCCGGCGCCGGCCATGCCGTTCAGGCTGAAGGCGCAGTCGGTCATGCTGATGTCGACGAACTGCCCCTCGCCGGTCTGCTGCCGGTGGATGACCGCCGCCAGCAGGCCCATCACGCCATGCAGCGAACCGCCGGCGAGGTCCGCCAGTTGTACCCCCAGCGGCAACGGGCCACGTTCGCGGCGCCCGGTGTAGCTGGCGACGCCGGCCAACGCCAGGTAGTTGATGTCATGCCCGGCGCGCTCGCGGTACGGCCCGGTCTGGCCGTAGCCGGTGATGGCCACGTAGATCAGCCGCGGGTTCGCCGCCTTCAGCGCCTCGTAGCCGACGCCGAGCTTGTCCATCACCCCCGGACGGAACTGTTCGAGGACGATGTCGTATTCGCGTACCAGCTCCAGCACCACCTCGCGTGCGCCCTGCCGCTTCAGGTCGAGGCCGATGGAACGCTTGTTGCGGTTCAGGTAGGCATGACTGGCCGAGGTGCCGTCGACGTGCGGCGGCAGCACCCGCACCAGGTCCATGCGCCCGGGCGACTCCACGCGCAGCACGTCGGCCCCCATGTCGGCCAGCAGCAGCGAGGCGAACGGCCCCGGCAGCAGGGTCGAGAAATCCAGCACTTTCAACGATGACAACGGGCCTTTCATGCTCCCTCCTCTGGGTCGCCGGGCATTGGTCGGGATCGCCTGCCGAGCAGCCTATCCACCCGCCGCGCGGCGCGACATGGCCGTGGCGTCAGAGCTTCATGCCGCGGCTGATGATCTCTTTCATGATCTCCGAGGTACCGGCGAAGATCCGCTGGATGCGGGCGTTGGCGTACATCCTGCAGATCGGATACTCCCACATGTAGCCCCAGCCGCCATGCAGTTGCACGCCTTCGTCGACCACCTTGCCCAGCAGCTCGGTGGTGAACAGCTTGGCTTCGGCGGCGACCTCGGGGGTCAGCTTCTTCTGGTTGTGGTCCATCACGCAGCGGTCGGTGAAGACCTGCGCCACGTCGATCTGGGTACGCATTTCGGCGAGCTTGAAGCGGGTGTTCTGGAAGTGCGCCACCGGCCGGCCGAAGGCCTGGCGCTCCTTCACGTAATCGATGGTCGCCTGCAACGCCGCCTCGGCCCCGGCCACCGCGCCGCAGGCGTTGGTCAGGCGTTCCTGGGCGAGCATGTTCATCAGGTAGAAGAAGCCGCCCTTGGCGTCGCCCAGCAGGTTTTCCTTCGGCACCCGCACATTGTTGAAGAACAGCTCGGCGGTGTCCTGGCTCTTCATGCCGAGCTTCTTCAGGTTGCGCCCGCGCTCGAAGCCTTGCATGCCGCGCTCCACCAGGAACAGGCCCATGGCGTGCTTGTTCGCCGGATCGGTCTTCGCCGCGACGATCACCAGGTCGGCCAGCAGGCCGTTGGAGATGAACACCTTGGAGCCGTTGAGCAGCCAGTGGTCACCCTTGTCCACCGCGGTGCTGCGCATGCCGGCCAGGTCGGAGCCGGCGGACGGCTCGGTCATGGCCACGGCGAGGATGGTCTCGCCACGGACGATCCCCGGCAACAGGCGGGCCTTCTGCTCGGCGCTACCGTATTCGGCGATGTACGGCCCGCACAACGCCGAGTGCAGCGGGATCATGAAGCCCGGTTCGTTGATCCGCGCCAGCTCCTCGCACATGATCTGCTCGTAGCGGAAGTCCTTGAGCCCGGCGCCACCGTACTCCTCGTCCGCCCAGGGCAGCAGGAAGCCCATCTCCCCCGCCTTCCTCCAGACAGCGCGGTCGACCACCCCGGCCTCTTCCCAGGCGTCCTGGTGCGGTACCACCTCTTTGTCGAGAAAGGCGCGGAAGGCATCGCGGAACAGGTTGTGTTCGGTCTCGAAGATCTGCCGTTGCATGTACGGGGACTCCCTGCGGTCAGTGGTTCCGCAGGGTAGGCGGCGCCGGCCGGCGCCCTCAATGACGCGAGCGCTCAGGCTCGGTTGACCGAATCGGTCAGCTACCAGTCCATGCTCGCCGGCTGCACGCCCGGGTGGGACGGGAACAGCGGCAGCACCTCCTCGGCCAGTTCCTGGATGACTTCCGCTGCCGGCCTGGCGGAGAACTGGATGCCCAGGGCGGCATGGTTGACGCCCGCCGCACGCCATTCGCCGAGCAGCTCGATCAGGCCGTTGCGCCCGGTGCGCAGGACGTAGCCGCCGTGCAACGGCGTACGCGGATACGCCGGGTCGTCCACCAGGTCCAGCCATTCGTTGGTCATGTGCGGGCGGAACCCGCCGTCCGCGATGGACATCCTCCAGGCGCGGATCTTCCCGGCCAGGCGACGTGGTCCGGACGCATCGACAGTCGACTCCGGATAGGTCAGCCAGCCATCCGCCTGGCGTGCCAGCCAGTCCGCCGGCTGCCGCGCGGAGCCGGTGACGACCAGCGGGATGGCGCCGGCCGGCGGACGCGGCAACAGTTCGGCGTCGTCCAGCGTACCGAGCGGCGAGGCGACGTGCCGGCAGCCGTGCAGCAGTTGGCGCAGGTAGTCCAGGCCCTGGGCGAACCGCTCGCCGCGCTGCGCATGCTCCAACCCGTAGGCGGGGAACTCCACCGGCCGGTCGCCGGAGGCGAGGCCCAGCACCAGGCGTCCGCCGGACAACCGGTCGACGCTCGCCGCGGCCTTGGCCAGGTCGACCGGTTGGCGCAGGGCAAGCACCGCGCTGCCGGTGGCCAGGGCGATACGGCGGGTCCGCGCGGCCAGATAGCCAAGGTAGGTGAACGGGTCGAACACTTGTCCGGCATCGCCGAAGCGTGGGTCGAACAGCGGTACGTCGCGTACCCAGACGGCGGCGAATCCCAGTCGATCGATTTCTTCGACCAGCCGCGCCTGGCCCAGCAGCACCCGCATGTCGCCCTGGTAGAAACGCAACGGCAGGAACAGGCCCAGGGTCAGCGCGTCTGCGGCGAACATGCGCCGATAGCCAGGGTGCCCGACGAAGGCCGGCGCCGAGGCGCCTTGCAGCAGGGCGCTCATGGACCCACCGCCGGTTCCGGCAGGAGGATCCCGCGCTGCACCGCAGGCCGCAGGGCCATGCGCCGGTGCCAGTCGTCCAGGTGGCGATAATGGCTGAAGTCGAAGTCGACGATCCGCGCCGTATGGGTCCAGCCGAAGGTGGCGATATCGGCGATGGAGTATTGCTCACCGGCCAGCCAGGGCCGTCCGGCCAGGCGCTGGTCGAGGGTGGCGAAAACCTCCTCGGAGAGCCGCCGATAGCGTTCGATGGCCGGCGCGTACCGCTCTTCGGCGAAGATCTCGAAATGCACGCGCTGGCCGAGGATGGGGCCCATGCTGGAAGCATGGAAAGTCAGCCAGGTCAGGGCCTCCCAGCGTTCCCGGGGGGCGTCGGGAAGCAACCGCCCGCTGGTCTCCGCCAGGTACTGCAGGATCGCCGCCGACTCGAACAGGGTGATGCCGGCGGCCCGGTCTACCAGCACCGGTATCCGGCCATGTGGATTCAGGCGCAGGAATTCCGGGCGGCGTTGCTCGCCATGGTCGATGCGAACGTGGTGCAGTGCGTAGGGCAGCCCCAGTTCCTCGAGGGCGATGGTGATCTTGAATCCGTTGGGTGAACTGTCGCTGTAGAGCTGGAGGGAAGGCATGGCAAGTATCCTTGCAGCGCTGGACTATCCGGCGCCTGGGCGATGGGGGCGGCGCCGACCGGGGAAACCGCCTCGGCCGCTTCCCGCACACCGAAGAAAGCAGCTAGGCTAAAGTCTCTCGTTTCGCCACACATGCTGAAGCCCAGGTCGGCGGATGAAAAACGATCCTTTCTACAACCTGTTTATAGAAAAACTGAATTCATGGGTGCCGTCCTCCCGCTCCTCGCGCTACGCGCTTTCGTCGAAACCGCCCGCCATGGCAATCTCACCCGCGCGGCCGCGGCCATGGGCGTCACTCCCGGCGCGGTAAGCCAGCAGCTCAGGGCTCTGCAGGCGCGCACCGGCGTCGTCCTGTTCCAGCGCTTCAGCCATGGCATGCGCCTGACGCCGGAGGGCGAGCAGGTCTATCCCGGCCTCCGCCAGGCCTTCGAGCAGATCACCGCGAGCCTTGCCCAGCTGGAGGCGATCAATGCCCGCCAGACCCTCACGGTCAGCACCGAGCCCTCCTTCGCCGCCACATGGCTGGTGCCGCGCCTCGGTCAATTCAGCGCGTCGCACCCGCAGGTGGAAGTCCGCGTGGAGGCTACGGCACTGCTCGCCGACCTGCGCCGGGAACGAATCGACGTCGCCATCCGCCACGGGCTCGGCGACTACCCCGGACTCGACGTGCAGGCGCTGATGGCCCCGCCGCTGATCCCGGTGGCCAGCCCGCGCCTGCTGGCGGAAGGCCCTGAGATCCGCGAAGCGATCGATTGCCTGGCCTACCCGCTGTTGCAGGAGTCGGAGCGCAATGACTGGCGCCTGTGGCTGCGGGCGATGGGGGTGGAGGACGACCCGCGCAGCGAGAGAGGTCCGGCTTTCGCCGACGACCTGCTGCTGGTTCGCGCCGCCGAGGCCGGCCAGGGTATCGCGCTGGTACGGGAGATCCATGCCCGCGCCGAGATCGCCAGCGGCCGCCTGGCGGTCGCCCTCGAGCGGCCCTGGCCGAGCCGCTTCGCCTATTACGCGGTGAGCCTGCCAGGAGCGGCGCAACGAGCACCCCTCTCGCTGTTCCTCGCCTGGCTGCGCGAGCAGGCCGCTGCCGAGGCATAAAAAAACCCGCCACGAGGGCGGGTTCGAAGGGCGGCAGGGAGCTCTTCACTTCCCCCTGCCGAACAGGTTTGAGCTTAGACCGCTTCGCGGCCGCCCACCGGAATATCGCTGGCAGGCGACGAAGCGTTGCCCTCGCCGGCCAGTTCGCGCTGCAAGGTGCCCTCGTCGAGCTGCTTGCACCACTTGGAAACCACTACCGTGGCCACGCCGTTGCCGACCAGGTTGGTCAGCGCGCGGGCTTCGGACATGAAGCGGTCGATGCCGAGGATCAGCGCCAGACCGGCGACCGGCAGGTGGCCGACGGCGGAAAGGGTCGCGGCGAGCACGATGAAGCCGCTGCCGGTGACGCCGGCGGCGCCCTTGGAAGCGATCAGCAGCACCAGCAGCAGGGTGATCTGGTGGGTGATGTCCATCGGCGTATCGGTGGCCTGGGCGATGAACACCGCGGCCATGGTCAGGTAGATCGAGGTGCCGTCGAGGTTGAAGGAGTAACCGGTGGGAATCACCAGGCCGACCACCGACTTGTTGCAGCCGAGCTTCTCCATCTTGTCGATCATCCGCGGCAGGGCCGACTCGGAAGACGAGGTGCCCAGCACGATCAGCAGTTCCTCGCGGATGTACCTGATGAAGCGCAGGATGCTGAAGCCGTGGGCGCGGGCGATGCCGCCGAGGACGATGAGCACGAACAGGATGCAGGTGATGTAGAAGCACAGCATCAGTTGGCCGAGCTGCACCAGCGAACCCACGCCGTAGGCGCCGATGGTGAAGGCCATGGCGCCGAACGCGCCGATCGGGGCGACCTTCATGATCACGTTGATGATGTTGAACATCACGTGGGAGACGCGCTCGATGAACTCGAACACCGGCTTGCCGTAGCTGCCCAGGCGATGCAGGGCGTAGCCGAAGAGCACGGAGAAGAACAGGACCTGGAGGATGTCGCCGTTGGCGAACGCGCCGACCACGGTGCCGGGGATCACGTTCATCAGGAAGTCGACGGTGCTCTGCTTCTCGCCGGCAGCGGCGTAGGCAGCGATCTTGCTGGTGTCGAGGGTGTTCGGGTCGACGTGCATGCCGGCGCCCGGCTGGACCACGTTGACCACTACCAGGCCGATGATCAGGGCCACGGTGGAGACGACCTCGAAGTACAGCAGCGCCATGCCGCCGGTCTTGCCGACCGACTTCATGCTCTGCATGCCGGCGATGCCGGTGACCACGGTGCAGAAGATGATCGGCGCGATGGCCATCTTGATCAGCTTGACGAAGCCGTCGCCGAACGGCTTCATCGCCACCGCCGTTTCCGGGTACCAGTGGCCGAGCGCGATACCGATGGCGATGGCGACCAGAACCTGCACGTACAGGCTCTTGTAGAAGGGTTGTTTGGTCATGGGCAGAGTCCTCACGGGGGCGCTTCGCCAGTTCCCTGGAACGCGCTCACCGGTAGCGTTACCCCCCTTGCTGGGGAGATTTTTTGTCGTGAACCGCCGCGGCGGAACCTTGCCCAGGCATTGCAGAGGCTGTGCCAGGATGCTCTTTCTCTAAATAAAATCCTTATATATCAACAAGTTAAATAAAAAATGAAAATTGCATAGCGGGCTAAGCGTGGCGGATTACCGCCCGGCGGGCCGGCTGTGCCGCGCGAGCATGGCGGGAGTCCGCCACCACCCTTGTCGTCTTCCGGGTGGCGCCCTACCATCGCCGTTCCAACAACAAGGACGCCGCCATGCGTGAGCGCACCATCGCCAGCCATTTCGTCCGCGCCGCGTTGCGCGGGGCCACGCGCCAAGGCCTGGACGGCCCCGCCCTGTTGCGTCGCGCCGGCATCCAGCCGGCCCTGCTGGACGAACCGCGGGCACGCATCGCGCCGGAGCAGTTCACCCGCCTGATGCAGTTGCTCTGGGAAGTGCTGGACGACGAATACATGGGCTTCGGCGAAGTCCGCAGCAAGCGCGGCACCTTCGCCATGATGTGCCACACCCTGATTCATTGCCGGACCCTGGAAAAGGCCCTGCAGCGCGGCGAACTGTTCTACGGCCTGTTCCCCCAGGCGCCGCTGATCCACCTGCGGCGCGAAGGCGACCTGGTGCGCCTGAGCCTCGAGGAACGCCACCTGTCGGACCCGGATCACTTTCTCGCCGAAAGCCTGCTGGTGATCTGGCACCGCCTCGCCAGTTGGCTGATCGGCCAGCGCATCCGCCTGGAGGAAGCCACCTTCAGCTACCCGGCGCCGGACCACCAGGCCGAGTACGACCTGCTGTTTCCCTGCCCCCGGCGGTTTTCCGCCGGCTGCACCAGCCTGCTGTTCGCCGCCCGCTACCTGGGCATGCCGCTGCTGCAGGACGAACGCACCCTCAAGCAGTTCCTCCAGCACTCTCCCGCCGACCTGCTGGCGCGCCCGGACGGCGGCGACAGCCTGACCAGCCAGATCCGCCGCCTGCTCGGCCGCGACTGCCGGCGCTGGCCGGACCTCGACCAGGTCGCCCGCCAGCTGCACATGAGTTCGCAGACCCTGCGACGCCACCTGCGCGAGGAAGGCGGCAGCTTCCAGCAACTCAAGGACCACCTGCGCCGCGACCTGGCGATCTACCACCTGGGTCGGGACGAGCTGTCGATCCAGGACATCGCCGAGCAGCTCGGCTTTTCCGAGCCCTCGGCCTTCCATCGCGCGTTCAAGAAGTGGACCGGCCTCACCCCCGGCGCGTACCGGCACCAGGCGGAAGCCTGAAGCTCAGCCCAGCTCCTGGCGACGAAGCCCGCTGCGCAGTTGGTCGAGCACCGTGGCGAACGGCTGTGGCCGCCCGACCGCGTAGCCCTGGGCGAAATCCACCCCGAGGCGCGCCAGGTGATCGAGGATTTCCCGGCTCTCGACGAACTCGGCCACGGTCACCGCGCCCAGGCGGTGGGCGATCTGGTTGATGGAGTCGACGATGGCCTGGTCCACCGGGCTCTTGTCCAGGTTGCGGACGAAGCTGCCGTCGATCTTGATCACGTCGACGACGAAATTCTTCAGGTAATTGAAGGAACTCAGGCCGGAGCCGAAGTCGTCCAGCGCCACCTTGCAGCCGAGGTCGCGCAGCTTGGCGACGATCCGCGAAGCCACCGACAACTGGTTCATCAACGCCGTCTCGGTCAGCTCGAAGTACAGGCGCTCCGGCCTCAGCGGCGAGTGTTCGATGCGATCCAGCAGGTAAGGCAGGAACAGCGGGTCGTTGAGCGAGTTGCCGGACAGGTTGATGCCGATGCTCAGGCCCTCCACCGCGGCGATCCGCGCGCCGAAGTTGATCAGCGCCTCGTTGATCACCCAGCGGTCGATGCTGGCCATCAGGTTGAAGCGCTCGGCGGCCGGGATGAAGGCGCCCGGCGGAGTCATCTGGCCATCCGGATCGTACAGTCGCAGCAGCAGCTCGTAGTGCCGGTCGCCGTCGCGGCGGGGGCCGACCGGGACGATCTCCTGCGCCTGCAACTGGAAGCGGTCGTTCTCCAGGGCCTCGCGCAGCCCGCTGGCGAGGAGTATGTCGCGGTGCTGGCGCTCCACTTCCTCATGGCCGAACTGGTACACCGAAACCCGGTTGCGCCCGGCATGCTTGGCCGCGTAGCAGGCCACGTCTGCCTGGCTCATCAGTTCGCTGGTGCTGCGCGAGGTGGCGGTAAGGGCGGTGATGCCGATGCTCGCGCCCACGTCGTAGAGCCGCCCTTCCCAGGGGAAGCGCACCGAGCAGATCTGCTCGATGAGCTTGCTCGCCACCTGCTCCGCCTCCGCCAGGTCGCAATCGAACAGCAGCAGGCCGAACTCATCGCCGCCCAGCCGCGCCAGGGTGTCGGAGGCGCGGGTGCGGTCGGCGAGAATCCGGCTCAGCTCGCGCAGCAGCATGTCGCCCGCCGCGTGCCCGGCGGAATCGTTGACCACCTTGAAGCGGTCGAGGTCGATGAAGCACAGCGCATGCTGGGTCGCCCGCTCCTGGGCGTTGGCCAGGGCGCGTTGCAGCTCCTCCTCGAACTTGGTGCGGTTGAACAGCCCGGTGAGGGCATCGTGGGAGGCGTGATAGCTCAGCTCGCGCTGCATCGCCCGGGCCTTGGTGACGTTCTGGAACACCAGCACGGTGCCGATGATCTCGCCATCGCGGGTGCGCACCGGCGCCGCGCAATTCTGGATATCGTGCTGCTCGCCCTTGCGGCTGATCAGCGTGGCGCCGTCCTCCAGGTAGAACACCCGGGTGTTCTGCAGGCAGCGTCGCACCGGGCTTTCCAGGGCCTCGCCGGTGTCGCTGTCGAGCACGTTGAAGACCAGTTCGTGGGGCGCGCCGATGGCGTCCTGCAGGGTCCAGCCGGTCATCGCCTCGGCCACCGGGTTCATGAAGGTCACGCGGCCGCCGGCGTCGGTGGTCAACACGGCATCGCCGATGGAATACAGGGTCACCTGCAGGCGTTCCTTTTCCTCGTGCAGGGTTTCCGCCAGGGTGCGGATCTCGGTGATGTCGCTGTTGATGCCGATCATCCGCACCGGACGGTTGTCCTCGTCGCGCGTCAGCGTGGCGATCGCCCGCAGGTGGCGAACCTCGCGGTTGGGGCGGACGATACGGAACTCGCAGTCGAATTTCTGCAACCCGCTGACGGCGCGCTCCAGCTCGCGCAGCACGCGGTCGTGATCCTCGGCATGCAGGCTCGCCTTCCACTGCTCCACCGTGGTCTCCCCGGGACCGCTGCGGATGCCGTACAGGTCGAACATGCGGAAATCCCAGTGCAGGCGGTTGCGTGCCAGGTCCCACTCCCAGATGCCGATCTGCCCGGCGTCGGTGGCCAGCTTGATCCGTTCGGCGAGGCGCTCGCGCTCCAGCTCGGCACGCTTGCGACTGTCGATATCCTCCACCTGGGTGACGAAGTACTGGGCGACTCCCTCCTCGTCGCGCACCAGCGACACGCTGATGCGCGCCCAGAAGGTTTCGCCGTCCTGGCGCAGGTAGCGCTTCTCCATCTGATAGGAGTTGATACGCCCGGCGAGCAGGTCGCGCACCAGGTCGAGGTCCAGTTCCAGGTCGTCCACATAGGTGATCTCCTGGAACGACAGCTCGCCCAAGCGTTCGGCGGAATAGCCGAGCATCCGGCACAGCGCCTCGTTGACCTTGAACAGCCGCCCCTCCAGCGACACCAGGGCCATGCCGATCGCCGAGAATTCCATGGCGCCGCGGAACTGCGCCTCGCCGATGGCCACCTGATGCTGCTCGCGGCGGCTGCGCTCCATGATCACCGAGACCAGGAAGGCGGGAATGAGGGTCAAGGCCATCGGCAGGTACAGCAGCGGCTCGCCGAAACGCTGCTGGGACGACTCGGGGACGAACACGCCGAGGGCGATCAGCACGGCGATGAAACAGGTGTTCAGGCAGCCGATCAGCGCGGTGCCGAACACGCTGGTGCTGGCGGCGGCCACCAGCAGCGGCAGGAGCACGTAGATGAAGGCGTAGGGCAGGCGCGTCAGGGCCACGAAGCTGATCACCAGGGTCACCAGCAGGAGCATCGCGTTGTCCACTCCCGCCCGCCCCGACAGAGCGTGACGCCAGGCCGCCAGGTTGCTGGCCATGCACAACGGCAGCAGCGCGAGCATGCCCATCGCATCGCCCACGTACCAGCGCGCCCACATTTCCGGGAAACGCCCCATGCCGAAGACGCTGACCAGCACCGCGCCCACCGAGGCACCGAGCAAGGGCGGGATCAGCGCGCCGGCCCAGAGCACGCGAACCGCCGAATGCAGGTTGAACTCGAAGTCCTCGCGCACCCGGTTGATGCGTAACAGCATCGCGGCGAAGATCGCTTCGCTCAGGTTGGCCGGCAGGAACGCCGCGCTCATCCACAGGCTGTCGCCATACAGGCGGTTGGCCGCCAGGTTGGCCACGGCGGAGCAGAGCAGGATCGCCGGCCACTGGCGCAGCGGCGCGCGCAGCAGGGCGGCGGTGAGGATCGCGTTGGGCAGCCAGATCGCCGCGATGGTGGCAGGCTGGCGCGACAGGTAGATGCAGGCCAGGGCGGCGAGAAAGAACAGCACACCGGCCTGGATGCCCGCCCACAAGCCCCTGTCGTCGGTTTTGCCACTGAACATCCGCTCGAATCCCCGGTACCTGCGTCAAAGGAACTGCGCCAGCCGAACAGACTTCAGCGTAGCGCGGAAACACCTCAGACGTAGGTAACGGCCGCCAAGTCTCAGACTGTAGCGAAACGTATGCGGAAGCAGGCGCCGCCCAGCTCGGAATCGTCCAGGCTCAGTTCGCCGTCGTAGCTCTCGATGATGTCCAGCGCCACGGCCAGGCCGATGCCCTGCCCCGGGTGCTGGGTATCGGCGCGCTCGCCGCGGCGGATGATTCGTGCGCGCTGTTCGGCAGGCACTCCGGGACCATCGTCCTCGACCCACAGCTCCGAGTAACCCGGCCCCAGCCGGGCGCCCACGCGGACCCGGCCCAGGCACAGGCGATAGGCGTTCTCCAGCAGGTTGCCGAGCAGTTCCAGCAGCGCGCCGCGCTCCACCGGCACGCTGAAGGACGGCGAGAAGTCCCGCTGCAGGCTTACCCGCTTGTCGCGATAGACCTTGTCCAGCGCGTCGCACAGGGTCTCCACCAGCGGCGCCAGTTGCTCGCGATGGCGTACCAGGCCGCTCTTGCGCAGGCTGGCGCGCTGCAACTGATAGCCTATCTGCTGGCTCATGCGCTCGATCTGGCCCTGTAGCACCCGCACCTGCTCGCGGTTGCCGGGCTCCTCGGCGAGCTGGTCGCCGACCCCCTGCAAGACCGCCAGCGGCGTCTTCAGACTGTGCGCCAGGTCGCCGAGGGAGTGGCGGTAGCGCTCGCGCTGCTTGTGCTCGCTGCGCAACAGGCGGTTCAGCGAGTGGGTCAGGCGCAGCAGCTCGCGCGGATGCTCCTCGCTCAGGCTCTCGCGCTCGCCGGATTCGATCTGGTCCAGCTCGGAACTCAACCCGCGCATCGCCCGGAAGCCCCAGGTCAGACCCAGCCAGAGCAGCCCGAGCAAGACCAGCAGGGCGCCGCCGAGCCACAGGTAGAGCTGCTCGCGGAACCCCTTGAGCAGGCTCTCGAACTCGCTGACCGATTGCATGGTGACGATGCTGTAGGCCGCCTGCTTGCCGCGCAGCAGGTCGATCTCGACGTCGAACACGAAGAACTCCTCGCCCTTCGCATCGCGGGTGGTGTGGAATTCGTTGCCGCGGCCGTCGTAGCGCGGCGTGTAGTTGATCGACTCGTCGGCCGCCGAGGTGGAGCGCCAGAGCAGATCGCCATTCTGGTCGTAGATATAGCCGAGGACCTTGGCCTCCGGCAGGTTGAACTCCTCCACCGGTAGGTGCTCGGGCATCACCAGGCGGCCCTTCTCCACCCGCGCCGCCGAGACCAGGGTCGCCACGTCGGCGGCCAGGCGCTGCTCGATGGTGTTCTCCAGGGCGATGCCGAAGGCCCGCTGCAGGGCCGGCAGCAGCGCCAGCATGAACAGCACCGCCAGGGCGGCGGCGCCGAGCATCAGACGGATGCGCAGGGAACGGATCACCGGCAGCGCTCGGTGAACAGGTAGCCCTGGCCGCGCACCGTATCGATCGGCTTGAAGCCGCCGCAGGCCTCCAGCTTGCGCCGCAGGCGGCCGACCAGCACCTCGATGACGTTGGCGTCGCGCTCCTCGTCGTCAGGATAGAGCTGCTCCATCAGGCGTTCCTTGGCCACCACCTGCTGGTGATGCCGCATGAGGTATTCGAGGATGCGGTATTCGTAGGCGGTCAGCGCCACCGGTTGCTCCTCGACCAGCGCCTGCTTGCGGTTCAGGTCGAGAACCAGGGGACCGGCCTCGATGGTCGACTGGACGAACCCCGAGGAGCGTCGCAGCAACGCGTTCAGGCGCGCTTCCAGTTCCTCGAACTGGAACGGCTTGACCACGTAGTCGTCGGCCCCGGCGGCCAGGCCTTCGACCTTGTCCTGCCAGTTGCCGCGGGCGGTGAGGATCAGGATCGGGAAGGACTTGCCCTGCGAACGCAGCTCGCGGATCAGGTCCAGGCCGCTCATGCCCGGCAGGCCGAGGTCGATCACCGCCAGGTCGTGGTGGTATTCGCTGACCCGGTAGAGGGCTTCCTCGGCATCCGGTACCGCGTCCACCACGTGCCCCTGTTCACCCAGGCGGGTATAGAGGTGGTGGCGCAACAGCGCCTCGTCTTCCACTACCAGCAGTTTCATGAGGTTCCTCCGGATGAGATGCGGCCGGACCTTCCGGCCCGGCCATCGAAGCATGCCCTCGCGGGCGCTGCGCGGTCATTTAGAACTTGTAGTTGGCGCCCAGGTAGAATTGCGAGCTGCTGTGCAGGTCCAGGGAGCCCAGCTTGTTGCCGCCATGCGGGGTCATCTCGGTGCTGGCGTTGGTGCGCAGGTAACGATAGCCGCCTTCGATCGAGGCATTCTTGCTCAGCTCCTGCAGGATACCGGCCTGCAGCCCGGCAGCGTAGCCGACATCGCTGTCGCGCTTGAAGCCCTTGCCGTCCTGTTCCAGCTTGACCAGGCCGAGGGTGGCACCGCCGAACAGCTTGGTGTTGTTGTCGCCGATCGGCAGGAAGGCGTCGTAGCTGCCGAGCAGGTTCTGCTGGCGCAGCTTGTTGCCGCTGCTGGTGTCGGAGATGTTCTCGTAGGTCGCGTAGTAGCGGCCCTGCTCGAACTGCTGGCCGGCGCGGATGCCCCAGGTGCCGGTGTTGTCGATCACCTTGTCGAGGTTCGGGCTGTTCAGGTTGCGGTTCAGCGACTTGGATTTCTGGATGTTGTTGCTGGTCTCGCCCCAGGTCAGGCCGACGAAGTTGTCGGCGGCCTGGACGCCGGCGGCGGAACCCAGCAGGGCGGTGGCGATGAAAAGAGTCTTGAGTGCTTTCATGGTGTTTCTCCGTTCTGCGAGAGTCGTGTCGTTCACGGCTTGCAGAGTACGGACAGGGTACTGAACCGCCCCTGAACGCTTGCTGAACCCGGGCTGAACGACTCGCGTTTGCCGGCGAACGCTCTGTTTCCAGGCTGCCGCGCGCCGGCTCGGCGAGGTTTTTGCCCGTACTGCAAGTAGGGTCTAGGCTTTCTACAGTCGCCTGCACAGAGGCTGGGCCAATGAACGAACAACCCGACCAGGGACGCGTCAAGGGCATGGAAGCCAGGCTCTTCCTGTTCCTCGTGATCTGCCTGTTCCCGCTGCTGTCCGTCGCCCTGGTCGGCGGCTTCGGTTTCTGCGTCTGGATGTACCAGCTACTGGCCGGCCCGCCCGGGCCGCCGGCCTGAGGTCGGGTATGAGCAGTCGCCGAGAGCTGTTCCGCCGCCTCGGCGGGCACCCGCCGACGCGGCGCCCGCCGTGGACCGCCGCCGACTTCGCCGAAGGCTGCACAGGCTGCGCCGCCTGCGTCGAGGCCTGCCCGGAAGGCGTGCTGAAGCTCGGCGCCGGTCGGCTCGTCGAACTCGACCTCTCCAGCGCCGGCTGCACGCTGTGCGGGGAATGCGCCAGCCGCTGCGAGGCCGGCCTGTTCGATGGCACGCGCCCGGCCTTCCCCTGGATCGCCGCGATCGGCGAAGCCTGCCTGGCCCTGGCCGGGATCCACTGCCGCAGTTGCCAGGACGCCTGCGAACCCGCCGCGATCCGTTTCCGCCCGGCCTCCGGCGGCGTCGCCCTGGCCGAGCTGGACAGCCAGCGCTGCAACGGCTGCGGCGCCTGCCTGGCGCCCTGTCCGAGCCAGGCCATCCAACTGCGCGCGCTATCCACCAAGGAGTTTCCACGACATGCCTGAAGCCCTGCAGATCGCCAGCCTCATCCTGCATTGCCGGCCCGAGCGACTGCCGGCGGTGAAGGCCAACCTGGCGCTGCTCGACGGCCTGGAGATCTACCAGGAAAGCCCGCAGGGCAAGCTGATCCTGGTGCTGGAAGCCGAACGCGAAGAACAGATTCTCGACACCCTGGGCCAGTTGCAGAACCTGCCAGGAGTGCTCAACGCCGTGCTGGTCTACCACGAGATCCTGCACGACGACGATAGCAACGACGCGGCGGCCATGACCGACCGCGCGATACCGTGCTCGCCCGAGGAGACAATCGATGAACCTCACCCGTCGTGAATTCGCCAAGGCCAACGCCGCCGCCATCGCCGCGGCGGCGGCCGGCCTGCCGATCCTGGTCCGCGCCAGCAACCTGGTGACCGAGGCGGACGTCACCAGCCTGGTCTGGAACAAGGCCCCCTGCCGCTTCTGCGGCACCGGTTGCAGCGTGATGGTCGCCACCCGCGACGGCCAGGTGGTGGCCACCCATGGCGACATCAAGGCCGAGGTCAACCGCGGGATCAACTGCGTGAAGGGCTACTTCCTGTCGAAGATCATGTACGGCAGCGACCGCCTGACCCGCCCGCTGCTGCGCATGAAGGACGGCAAGTTCGACAAGCAGGGCGAGTTCCAGCCGATCAGTTGGGAACAGGCCTTCGACATCATGGCCGAGAAGTTCAAGGCCGCGCTCAAGGCCAAGGGACCGGAGTCGGTCGGCATGTTCGGCTCCGGCCAGTGGACGGTCTGGGAAGGCTATGCGGCGAACAAGCTGTTCAAGGCCGGCCTGCGCAGCAACAACATCGACCCCAACGCCCGCCACTGCATGGCCTCGGCGGTGATGGGCTTCATGCGCAGCTTCGGCATGGACGAGCCGATGGGCTGCTACGACGACATCGAGGCCACCGACAGCTTCGTCCTCTGGGGCTCGAACATGGCCGAGATGCACCCGGTGCTCTGGTCGCGGGTCACCGACCGCCGGCTCAGCGCGCCGCAGGTCAAGGTCGCGGTGCTGTCCACCTTCGAGCACCGCAGCTTCGAGCTGGCCGACCTGCCCATGGTGTTCAAGCCGCAGACCGACCTGATCATCCTCAACTACATCGCCAACCACATCATCGAGAGCGGCGCGGTGAACCGCGACTTCGTCGAGCGCCACGTGCGCTTCGCCCATGGCGCCGAGGACATCGGCTACGGCCTGCGCCCGGACGACCCGCTGGAGAAGAAGGCGAAGAACGCCGACAAGGCCAACACCTGGAGCGACATCGACTTCAAGGCCTTCGCCGAGTTCGTCAAGCCCTATACCCTGGAGCGCACCGCGCGCGAAAGCGGCGTGCCCGCCGAGCGGCTGAAGGCCCTCGCCGAACTCTACGCCGACCCCAAGCGCAAGGTGGTGTCGTTCTGGACCATGGGCTTCAACCAGCACACCCGCGGGGTCTGGGCGAACAACCTGATCTACAACATCCACCTGCTCACCGGGAAGATCAGCGAACCGGGCAACAGCCCCTTCTCGCTCACCGGCCAGCCCTCGGCCTGCGGCACCGCGCGCGAGGTCGGCACCTTCTCCCACCGACTCCCCGCCGACCTGGTGGTGACCAACCCGAAGCACCGGGAAACCGCGGAGAAGATCTGGAAGGTGCCGGCCGGGACCATCCAGGAGAAGGTCGGCTTCCACGCCGTGCAGCAGAGCCGGATGCTCAAGGACGGCGTGCTCAACGTCTACTGGACCCAGGTCAGCAACAACATGCAGGCCGGTCCCAACGTGATGCAGGAAGTGCTGCCCGGCTGGCGCAACCCGGACAACTTCGTGATCGTCTCCGACGTCTACCCCACCGTCTCGGCCCAGGCCGCCGACCTGATCCTGCCCAGCGCCATGTGGGTGGAGAAGGAAGGCGCCTTCGGCAATGCCGAGCGCCGCACGCAGTTCTGGCACCAGTTGGTGAAGGCACCGGGCGAGGCGAAGTCCGACCTCTGGCAACTGGTGGAATTCTCCAAGCGCTTCACCACCGACGAGGTCTGGCCCGCGGAACTGCTGGCGAAGGCCCCCGAGCTGAAGGGCAAGACCCTCTACGACGTGCTGTTCCGCAACGGCCAGGTCGACCGCTTCCCGGCCAGCGACCTGGCCAAGGGCTACGCCAACGACGAGGTCGACGCATTCGGCTTCTATATCCAGAAGGGTCTGTTCGAGGAATACGCCGCCTTCGGTCGCGGCCACGGCCACGACCTCGCCCCCTTCGACGCCTACCACGAGGCGCGCGGCCTGCGCTGGCCGGTGGTGGACGGCAAGGAGACCCGCTGGCGCTACCGCGAGGGCTACGACCCCTACGTGAGCAAGGGCAGCGGCGTGCAGTTCTATGGCTATCCGGACAAGAAGGCGATCGTCTTCGCCCTGCCCTACGAGCCGCCGGCCGAGGCGCCGGACCAGGACTACCCGTTCTGGCTCGCCACCGGCCGGGTGCTCGAACACTGGCACACCGGGAGCATGACCGCGCGGGTCCCGGAGCTGTACAAGGCGGTGCCCGACGCGCTGGTCTACATGCACCCGGAGGATGCGCGCCAGCTCAAGCTGCGCCGCGGCAGCGAGGTCAAGGTGGTGAGCCGGCGCGGCGAGATCCGCGCGCGGGTCGAGACCCGCGGGCGCAACAAGCCGCCCCAGGGGCTGGTGTTCGTGCCGTTCTTCGACGCCAACAAGCTGATCAACAAGGTCACCCTGGACGCCACCGACCCGATTTCCAAGCAGACCGACTACAAGAAGTGCGCCGTTCGCATCGAACTGCTCAACCTGGCCTGAGGAGCGCGCCATGAAACCTCTGCTGACTGCCCTGCTCCTCGTCCTGCTCGGTGCCCCCGCGGCCTTCGCCGCCGACCTCGGCTACCCGCTGGACGCGCCCGCCCCCGACGGCCGCCGCCCCGGCGGCACGCTGGCCGAAAGCCGCCCCGCGCCGCCGCTGGCGGCCGAGGAAAACAAGGACCTGAAACGCGAGCGCAACTACCCCGAGCAGCCGCCGACCATTCCCCACAGCATCGTCGGCTATCGCATCGACAAGGACAGCAACAAGTGCCTGTCCTGCCACAGCCGCGCCAACAGCGCGCGAACCCAGGCGGTGATGATCAGCATCACCCACTACATGGACCGCGACGGCCAGCCGCTGGCCGCCGTCTCGCCGCGCCGCTACTTCTGCGTGCAGTGCCATGTGCCGCAACAGGACGTAAAGCCGCTGGTCGACAACCGCTTCGAGAACATCGACCAGATCCTCGAGAAAGAAGCCGCCAATGCGGCGCGCAAACCCTGAGGGAGGCCGCATGAAAGCACTCATCGCCTGGCTGGCCGGTTACTGGCGGGTCCTGCGTCGTCCCAGCGTGCATTTCAGCCTGGGCTTCCTCACCCTCGGCGGCTTCATCGCCGGGATCGTCTTCTGGGGCGGCTTCAACACCGCCCTGGAGGCGACCAACACCGAGACCTTCTGCATTTCCTGCCACGAGATGCGCGACAACGTGTTCGTCGAACTCAAGGACACCATCCACTACAGCAACCGTTCCGGAGTCCGCGCCACCTGTCCCGACTGTCACGTGCCACACAAGTGGACCGACAAGATCGCGCGCAAGATGCAGGCCTCCAAGGAGGTCTGGGGCAAGATCTTCGGCACCATCAACACCCGCGAGAAATTCCTCGACCACCGCCGCGAGCTGGCCGAGCACGAATGGGCGCGGCTCAAGGCCAACGATTCGCTGGAATGCCGCAACTGCCACAACTTCGAGTTCATGGACTTCACCCGGCAGAGCGTGCGCGCGCGGCAGATGCACTCCACCGCCCTGGCCAGCGGCGAAGCCACCTGCATCGACTGCCACAAGGGGATCGCCCACCACCTGCCGGACATGACCGGGGTGAAGGGCTGGTAGCGCCGCCCGCGGACCGGGCGGCGCGGCGCAATCAGGGCTGGGCGCCCTTCAGCGCCTCGAGGATCTTGCGCCCGGCGCGACCGTCGGCCGGGGTCAGGCCGAGGCGCTTCTGCTCGGCCTGGATCGCCTTGCGCGTGCTGGTGCCGATCAGCCCGTCGGCCTCGCCGATGTCGTAGCCGCGCGCCAGCAACGCCTTCTGCAATTGCTTGCGCTCGAGCCGGCTGATGCCCGGGTCGTCGGTCGGCCAGGACGCCACCAGGCCGCTGCCGCCGCGCAGGCGGTCGGAAAGCAGGGCAATGGCCAGCGCGTAGCTTTCCGCGGCGTTGTAGGAATAGATCGCATCGTAGTTGCGATAGACCAGGAAGGCCGGGCCCTGGGCCCCGGTCGGCAGGAGAATCGCGGCCTTCTCGTCGCCGCCCGGCAGCGGCTGGCCGTCGGCCCGCTTCACCCCGCGGGCGACCCAGGCCGACAGCGGCTGGCGCTTGCCGCGCCCGGCCAGGCTGGCGGGGAAGTCGGCCGGCACCTTCACTTCATAGCCCCACGGCTGTCCCGTGCGCCAGCCAGCCTTCTTCAGGTAGTTGGCGGTGGAACCGAGGGCATCCGGCACGCTGCCTACCAGGTCGCGACGACCGTCGCCGTCGAAGTCCACGGCGATCCGCGCGTAGGTCGATGGCATGAACTGGGTATGGCCGAAGGCCCCGGCCCAGGAGCCGGTGATGCCGGCGTCGCGGATGTCGCCGGCCTGCAACAGCTTCAGGGTGGCGAGGAACTCGCCCTGGAAGAACGACTGGCGGCGCCCGTAGCAGGACAGGGTCGACAGCGAGGTCAGCAGCGGACGCTTGCCGAAGATCCGCCCGTAGTCGCTTTCCACGCCCCACACCGCCACCACCGTGTACTTGTCCACGCCGTAGCGCGCGGCCACCTGGTCGAGCAGCTTGTCGTGCTGGGCGAGCATCGCCTTGCCATCGCTGACCCGCTGCTCGTCCACCAGGCCGGCCAGGTAGTCCCACAGCGGGGTGGTGAACTCCGGCTGCGCGTCGAGCAGGTCGAGCACGCTGAGGTCGGCCTGCAGGCCGCTGGTGAAGCGCTCATAACTGTCGGCGGAAATGCCCTGCGCCTGGGCCTTCTTCTGCAGGCCGGCGAGGCAGGAAGGGAAGCTCGAGGCGTCGGGTTGCGCCAGGGCCAGGGCGGGTAGCAGGGCCAGCGAGGAGAGAAGAAGGCTGCGCATGGGGTTTCCTTGTACGGTGAACGGTCATCCATGGCACCGGCGGGCTTCCCCCGGCGCCGAAGGCCTGGTGGCCTGTACGGTTGACTCGGTGATCGGCGTTCGACTGGTCGAGTCAGCCACACGGGCCACTAGCCTACCGTCCCGCCGGGTGCGGCGCCATCTCCGCCCTGAAAGGCGGGTGAAACCTTGCTCGGGCAGACTGGCGACGGAATACGCATGCCGGGTGTCTCGCGGCCGATCCGCCGCGTCACATCCGTGCCCGAACGCGCTGCGCCACCCGCGCGTCCGTTTTCCGGGCACTGGCCGGGCGTTCGCCTGTCCAAGCAGTGTTCCCCGCCTCCGTCCACAAGCCGGAGCCGGCCCCGACGGTCCCAGACCACCGCAGGAAAGCCGGGCGGCCGCCACCCGCCACCGCCCCGGGCTTTCCACCCTCACTACACGTTTCGGAGTACAACCTTGATCCACTGGTTGAGCGACCCGACGTTCTGGACAGCCCTGCTGCAGATCGTCGCCATCGATATCCTCCTGGGCGGCGACAATGCCGTAGTCATCGCCCTCGCCTGCCGGCACCTGCCGGCGCACCGGCGCAAGCAGGCGATCTTCGGCGGCGTCGCCGGCGCCATCCTGATCCGCATCCTGCTGCTGTTCTTCGCCCTGCACCTGCTCGACCTGCCCTACCTCAAGGCGATCGGCGCGCTCCTGCTGCTGTGGATCGGCATCAAGCTGCTGCTGCCGGAGGAGGAGGACGGCGACGACATCAAGGGCAGCACCCACCTGCTCGGCGCGATCAAGACCATCATCATCGCCGACGCGGTGATGAGCCTGGACAACGTCATCGCCCTGTCCGCCGCCTCGGCCGGGGATTTCTTCCTGGTCTCCCTGGGCGTGCTGATCAGCATCCCGATCATCGTCTGGGGCAGCCAGCTGATCCTGCGCCTGATCGACCGCTTCCCGCTGATCATCCTCTTCGGCGGCGGCCTGCTCGGCTGGATCGCCGGCGGCATGCTGCTCACCGACAGCGCGCTGAAACCCTGGCTGGCGCCCTACGCGCAATGGGATTCCTACCTGCACTACGGTGCGGCGGCCTTCGGCGCGCTGTTCGTGATCCTCCTCGGTAGCCTCCTGGCGCGCCGCCAGTTGAAGCAGCGGCATGCCGCGCCGACGGCCGCCGCCGAAAGCGAAGGCCGCTAAGAGCGACGGGGCGCCCAGGGGCGCCCCGTCCTCTTTCTCCGTCTCAGATATTGGTGCTCGCCGGGATCCGGCTCGGCAACAGGTACTCGTAGGGCCTGCGGCGCGCCTGGTTGCGCGTGCGAATGGTCGCCTCGATCTCTTTCAGACGTGCCTGGAAGCGCTCCAGCGGGCCGCCGCTGGCGGTCACCCGCCTGTCCGAGAACACCGGCGCGTAGGGGAACCCGGTCTGCCGGTAGTCGCCGAGGCGACCGTGGTAGACCGAACCGAGCAGGTGATAGATGTTCACCTTCTCCAGCGCCACCAGGGTCGGCGGCATCATCTTCAACCAGTCGGCCTCGCTCTTGCCGCTCGGCGAGTCCGGTGCCGGCGCCGCGCTCATGGCGCAGATCGCTGGCGCGTAGGTCATCATCGAAGGCTGGGGAAAATTGACCGCCGCATGCTGCGCGGAGGCGGTGAAGATCACCATGGTCAGCACCTCGACCAGTTGGCTGCGACCGGTGATCGGGCGGAGCCCGGCCACCTTGCCGCTGCCGATCACTTCGCCGACCCAGGCCGCCAGTTCGACGTCACCGATGACGTCGCCGTCGCTGGCGTAGTACACCGCCACGTAGTCGGCCGCCCACTGGCGGATCGCATTCCACACCAGCAGGCCGTCGTCGCGGTAGGGGTAGTCCGGTAACGCGGCCGGGTCGTCGACGTTCCGCGCCTTCAGGCTCTCCGGCAACATGCCGCGGTAGAAGTCGAACCCCAGCCGGTTGCCGCCGGCGGTGGCCTGGGTGTCCTGGATCGGCGCGGCGAACATCACGTCGATGAAGCCCGCGCTGGGCAACAGGATCCGCGCCGCCCCCTCGTTGATGAACAGGGTGCCCTCGAAGTGCGGGGCGAGCAGGACGTGCAGCGGATGGCTGGGCGCCAGGGTGCGCTGGGTGGCCAGGCAGAACGCCTCGCTCACCAGGTGGGTCTGGGCCAGGTGGACGAACATCTCGTGGTAGTTCTCCTCGGCGACCTGGACCACCGTCTTGGCCATCTGCCAACCCCAGTACAGATCACTCTCCGACTCGGCGGGACGCACGAACATCGGATGGGTAGCGGGGTCCTGGCCGCACTGGATGGCCACCGGCAATAGCCTCGCCCGATCCTTGCCAAGGGCGAACAGGGCGATCGGCGCATAGGCGAAGCCCGTCCCGGTGAGCAGTTTGTCCACCGCTCCCGACGGCGCCAGCTTGCCCAGCTCGGCGTAGTCCAGCAGGTACAGGCGGCGGCTGGCGGCGGCCTCCAGCAAGCTGTCGTCGGCGCCCATCACCCGGCGGAACTGCTCTTCGCCCAGCGGAAAGTTGGCCGGCAGCGCATCGACGCGGCGGATCAGCAGCGGATTAGGCCCGGCCACCCGCCAGTAGGCGAACGCTTCGTCGTCACGGAAGCTGTCGGCGACCTCCGGCAGGCGCAGGGTGCCGAACACCGCGCGGAAGCGATTCAGGCCGTCGCCCTGTCCACCCTGGGTAACCAGGTTGCTGGCGCTCTTGAGGATGTCGTCGACCAGCAGGCCGACCCGCGTCAGCAAGGCGATCACCCGCGTCTGCAATTCCGTGAAGCGCAGCAGCAGGCTGCCGGCCGCGGCCGGATCGTTCTTCGCCTCCTCCAGCAACGCCTCGTGGACCTGGCGCGCCGCTTCCAGATCGCCGCTGAGCCCGGCGGCGATCCGCTCGAACTGCGCGGCGGCCGACGCCGGCAACGAGGCGACGAAATTGACGATCAGCTCGACGATCACCCCGGCGGTCTTCAACAGCCAGTCGACATTCGGCAACTCGCCCAGCGGCACCGAGCGGGCCATCGGCACGCCTTTGACATTGGCGAAGTTCTCGGTCCAGACATATACCAGTTTCTTGCTGGTCAATACCGCACGCCGCGCCAACTTTCCGGCCAGGTTGTCATATTGCGGCAAACTCGGCGGAATCAGGTTGTCCAGCAAACTTCGCGAGGCATCGATAGATCGCTGTTGTTCCGCCCCGAGGTATTTCAAGGGCGAAAAGAATATCGAGTCATTGGCCAGTGCGGTTCCACTCAGGGCGACACCCGACAAGAGCACACTCCTGCGTTTCATATCATCGACTCCATCAATGCATTAACCAGGAACGACTCGATGCCTGAGCATCGAATCGCTCTTTCAACAGGTTGCGATCAGCTGTAAAGCCCTTCGCCGCTTTCCTTGTTGTAATGCAACGGAACATTGTGGTTGTCGGTCCCGCCGAGAATCTTGCCGACGGTGATCGCCGCCACCGAAGGCACCTGGAAGGCCAGCAGGTCGACCAGCTCGTGGGTACGGTTGAGGCCGATGGCGCTGGCCGCGTTGCCGATGCTGGAGAACAGCGGCGAGTTCAGGAAGGAGTTGGCCGCGTAGACGCCATTGATGATGGCATCGCCCAGGAAAGTCCCGGCGCCAGAAACTTGTTCGATTTCACCCACACTTAGAACCGCCAGGGCATTCACCTGATTTTTCATGTCTGAATCTCCACGTATTCAAATGATCGAAACGAATGGTTCTCGCTGAAAACAGCAAAGAAACCTGTACGTCCGAACTTCTTCGGAACGTGGAGAAAGCAATAGCGAGAGGGAAAATCGGCAATAAGCTGACGCTTCGCACAGTTGACAGGAAAAGCCTGAAACAATAGTTATCCACAATAATTATTGACGGCAAACTTTTGACTTGCAAAGAACTACGCCGGACAACGGCAATAGCCGATTTTATCCCGCCAGGCCTCGACCCATTGTGCAAACCCGGCAGGGCGTTGCGCAGAACGTGGCATTTATTCGGGGCGATCCGCCAAGGCGATTTCATGTACTGAAGTACCAGAATCAGCGGATCGTGAGACCTATTTCCCCTTGGAACGATACGGATATTTTTTCCCGCGCCCGGTTTCCTCTCTTCCGCGCCTGCCAGATCTGGCAGTTGCAAAATGCCACGGCAACGCGCAGTCCGCGGCGCAGACGCCTCGACCGCTCATTGATGGCTAACGCGCAGCTCGCTGAACGTCGCCCGCCCGCCCTCGCTGGACGGCCCGCGGTTGTCCTGTAGATAGAGTCCGGCCTTGAAATAGAGGCCCTGGTAGGCCCACTGCGGGTCCAGTTGCTGCTCCAGGGCGCTGCCATTCACCGACACGCTGAGCAATCCGCTGCGAGACACGCCGATGCGGTAGCTGAACGACTGGCCGAGAGGAATCCCGTCCATCAGCGTGTAGGCCCTGGTCCCGCCATCGTCCGGCCGCTCGCGGACCAGCGCCTGGACCCGCCCCTGGTCGAGCCGCAACTGGTAGAGCAGCTTCACCAGAGGCGCGGCCTGGCCGCTATTGCTGCCATCGCTGTGGATCTGGCCGATGATCATGCGCCGGGTCGAGGGCACCGCCTCGATGCTCAGGGTCGCCTCCAGCCAGTTGTCGGCCCTGGCGTAACGCCAGTTGTAGGGCCTGCCGCTGGACAAGGTCTCGCGCAACTCGCTGCGCGGAAACTCGCTGTTGCGCGTGTGGCTGCCGTTGACCGGCACCCAGAAGCGAATGCCGTCGGCGGTGCGCTGGAAATAGTCGCTGCGGTAGTCGCGCTGCAATTGGCTGGTGGAGATGGTGATGGCCGGGCGGCCCTGGGGAATGGTCAGGTTCCAGGTACTCAGGTCAGGCATCCAGACGGTGTCCTAGCGAGGGGAAGGGACTCGCCCATAGGGTAGATGAGCGGCGCACCCTTTGCCTGGCCGAATGGCCCACGTTTGAGCGGCGCAAGGCCGGCACCGAGGGTTTTCCCCGCGTCCCGCGCACAAGCGTCTATCTTGATCGGGGACCCTTTCACGGAGAGATGCCATGCGCCTGTTCTGCGCCCTGCTGCTCATCGCCTGCGCCGCCAGCGCCCAGGCCGCTATCCAGACCCGCGAGATGCCTTACCGGAGCGCAGACGGCACGCGCATGGTCGGCTATTTCGCCTACGACGACAGCAAGCCGGGGATCCGCCCTGGGGTCATCGTGGTCCACGAATGGTGGGGGCTCAACGACTATGCCAAGCGCCGCGCCCGCGACCTCGCCGAACTCGGCTACAGCGCCCTGGCCATCGACATGTACGGCGAAGGCAAGCACACCGAGCACCCGCAGGACGCGATGACCTTCATGCAGGCCGCGACCCGGGATGCCGACGCCGCCAAGGCGCGCTTCCTCGCCGGCCTGGAACTGCTGAAGCGGCAACCGCAGACCGATCCCAGCCAGATCGCCGCGATCGGCTACTGCTTCGGCGGCAAGATCGTCCTCGACATGGCCCGCCAGGGCCTGCCGCTGGCCGGCGTGGCGAGCTTCCACGGCGCCCTCGGCACCGCCACCCCGGCCAGCAAGGGCAGCGTCAAGGCGAAGATCCTGGTGGAGCACGGCAGCGCCGACAGCCTGGTCCCGGCCAAGGACCTCGACGCCCTGAAACAGGAACTGAGCGCCGCCGGCGCCGACTACCGGGTGGTGATCCAGGACGGCGCCAAACACGGCTTCACCAACCCCGACGCCGACGCGCACAAGGGCCACGGCCTGGACATCGGCTACGACCGCCAGGCCGACCGACGCTCCTGGGCAGACCTGCAGGCGTTCCTCAAGGACATCTTCGGGCAGGGTTGAACCCAGCGCCGACGCATAAAAAAACGGGAGTCCCCGGAGGGACTCCCGTCTTGAAAGGTCGAGACAGGACAGTATCCCGTCATCAACAAACAACCTCACCTGCATTCCACTGGAATGCGCGGCGCAGTCTGTCAAAACCGGGCCTTGCGGTCCGTTTTCCTTTGTTGCGCTTTTGCAATCTTGTGTAAGCGTCGCGTGACTGGTGGGCCACGTCGGGAACCGGCACAATGCGCGCCATGAACGACCGTCTCCCCTCCTTCTGCACCCCGCTGGACGACCGCTGGCCGCTGCCCCTCGCGCTGCCCGGCGTGCAACTGCGCAGCACCCGCTTCGACCCGGCGCTGCTGCAACCCGGCGACTTCGCCCTGGCCGGCATCCAGCCGCCGGCGAACATCCTCCGCGCAGTGGCCAAGCGCCAGGCCGAGTTCCTCGCCGGGCGCCTCTGCGCACGCGCCGCCCTGTTCGCCCTCGATGGCCGCGCCCAGACGCCGGCCGTCGGCGAGGACCGCGCACCGGTCTGGCCGGCCGCGATCAGCGGCTCGATCACCCATGGCGACCGCTGGGCCGCCGCCCTGGTGGCGGCGCGCGGCGACTGGCGCGGGCTCGGCCTGGACGTGGAAACCCTGCTCGAAGCCGAACGGGCGCGCTACCTGCATGGCGAGATCCTCACCGAAGGCGAGCGCCTGCGCTTCGCCGACGACCTGGAGCGACGCACCGGCCTGCTGGTGACCCTGGCGTTCTCGCTGAAGGAAAGCCTGTTCAAGGCGCTCTATCCGCTGGTGGGCAAGCGCTTCTACTTCGAACATGCGGAACTGCTGGAATGGCGCGCCGACGGCCAGGCCCGGCTGCGCCTGCTCACCGACCTGTCGCCGGAGTGGCGCCACGGCAGCGAGCTGGATGCCCAGTTCGCCGTGCTCGACGAACGCCTGCTCAGCCTGGTGGCGGTCGGCGCCTGATCAGGCGTTCCCCGGCGTGCGCCGCGACGGCCGCAGCGCGCGGCCTTCCGCCAGGCGCTCGACGGCGCGGGCGGCGGCGACCATGCCGAAGGTGGCGGTGACCATCATCACTGCACCGAAGCCGCCGGCGCAGTCCAGCTTCACCCCTTCGCCGACGAAACTCTTCGACTGGCACACCGTGCCGTCCGGCTTCGGGTAGCGCAGCTGCTCGCTGGAGAACACGCAGGGCACGCTGTAGGTGCGCCCCGGCGTGCGCGAGAAGTTGTAGTCGCGGCGCAGGGTGGAACGCACCTTGGCCGCCAGCGGGTCGTTGAAGGTCTTGTTCAGGTCGGCGACCTGGATCTGCGTCGGGTCGACCTGGCCACCGGCGCCGCCGGTGGTGATCACCGGGATCTTGCGCCGCTTGCACCAGGCGATCAGCGCGGCCTTGGCGGCCACGCTGTCGATGCAGTCGATCAGGTAGTCGAAGTCGACGATGTACTCGGCCATGGTCTCGCGGGTGACGAAATCGGCCACCGCGTGGACCCGGCAGGCCGGGTTGATGGCCCGGATGCGCGCCGCCATCACCTCGACCTTGGCCTTGCCCACCGAGCCTTCGATGGCATGCACCTGGCGGTTGGTGTTGGTCACGCAGACATCATCGAGGTCGAACAGGGAAATCTCGCCGACGCCGCTGCGGGCCAGCGCTTCCGCCGCCCAGGAACCGACCCCGCCGATGCCGACCACCGCGACGTGGCTATCGGCCAGGCGTTGCAGCCCCTCGCGACCGTACAACCGGCCGATACCGCCGAAGCGCTGTTCATCCACCTGCATCACCAACCACCTCTGAAACCGAATCGCGGATTGCCGCGCGCATTATAAAAAGCCGCGGCCGCCGCGTCGCCTGCGTTCTTACGGCTCGTCGCGCAGGCCGGACTAGACTTGCAACAGACCCGCCGGCCCGGCGCCTGTACACCCCGGGGGGTGCGGGGTAGCATCCGCCGCCCCGTGTTCAGCGAAACATCCGGAACCTGGTTTCATCTCTATGTCTTCACGCAAGATCGGGCTCAACCTGGTGGTAATCGTCGCCCTGGCCGCCCTCTTCACCGGCATCTGGGCCCTGTACAACCGTCCGGTCAGCGTACCGGACTGGCCGGAACGCATCTCCGGCTTCTCCTTCTCGCCGTTCCGCCTCAACCAGAATCCGCAGAGCGGCCGCTACCCCAGCGCCGAACAGATGCGCGCCGACCTGGAACTGGTCGCCCGGCACACCCACAGCATCCGCACCTATTCGGTCCAGGGCGCGCTCGGCGACATCCCGGCGCTGGCCGAGGCGTTCGGCCTGCGCGTCAGCCTGGGCATCTGGCTCGGCCCGGACCTGGCCGGCAACGAGGCCGAGATCGCCCGCGCCATCCGCATCGCCAACGAGTCGCCGAGCGTGGTGCGGGTGATAGTCGGCAACGAGGCGCTGTTCCGCCGCGAGGTGACGGCGGAACAGTTGATCGCCTACCTCGACCGGGTCCGCGCGGCGGTCAAGGTTCCGGTGACCACCGCCGAACAGTGGCACGTCTACCGCGAACACCCGGAACTGGCGCAACACGTCGACCTGATCGCCGCCCACGTCCTGCCCTACTGGGAGGCTACGCCGGTGGCCGACGCGGTGGACTTCGTGCTCGAACGCGCGCGCGAACTCAAGGCCGCCTTCCCGAGGAAGCCGCTGCTGCTCGCCGAGGTCGGCTGGCCGAGCAACGGGCGCATGCGCGGCAGCGCCGAGGCGACACCCGCGGACCAGGCCATCTACCTGCGGCGCCTGACCAACGCGCTCAACGGCGAAGGCTACAGCTACTTCGTCATCGAAGCCTTCGACCAGCCCTGGAAGGTCAGCGCCGAAGGCTCGGTGGGCGCCTACTGGGGCGTCTACAACGCCGACCGCAAGGCCAAGTTCAACTTCACCGGGCCGGTGGTGCCGATTCCCAAGTGGCGCGCCCTGGCCATCGCCTCGGCGGTACTCGCGGTACTCGCCTTCACCCTGCTGCTGATCGACAGTTCCTCGCTGCGCCAGCGCGGGAGGACCTTCCTCGCCGTGGTCTCGTTCGCCTGCGCCTCGGTGCTGGTGTGGATCGCCTACGACTACAGCCAGCAGTACAGCACCTGGTTCAGCCTGACCGTCGGCGCGTTGCTGGGCGTCGGCGCGCTGGGGGTGGTCATCGTGCTGTTCACCGAGGCCCACGAGCTGGCCGAGGCGGTCTGGACGCGCAAGCGGCGCCGGCCATTCCTGCCGATCACCGCCGCGCAGGCCTATCGGCCCAAAGTGTCGATCCACGTACCCTGCTACAACGAGCCGCCGGAACTGCTGAAGCAGACCCTCGACGCCCTTGCCCGCCTCGACTACCCGGACTACGAAGTCCTGGTGATCGACAACAACACCCGCGACCCGGCCGTCTGGCAGCCGGTCGAGGCGCACTGCGCGCGCCTGGGCGAGCGCTTCCGCTTCTTCCACGTCGCCCCGCTGGAAGGCTTCAAGGCCGGCGCGCTGAACTTCGCCCTGGGCCACGTGGCGGCGGACGTCGAGGTGGTCGCGGTGATCGACGCCGACTACTGCGTCGACCCCGACTGGCTCAGGCACATGGTGCCGCACTTCGGCGACCCGCGGATCGCCGTGGTGCAGTCGCCGCAGGACTACCGCGACCAGCACGAGAGCGCCTTCAAGCGGCTCTGCTACGCCGAGTACAAGGGCTTCTTCCACATCGGCATGGTCACCCGCAACGACCGCGACGCGATCATCGAGCACGGCACCATGACCATGATCCGGCGCAGCGTGCTGGACGAGCTGAGATGGCCGGAATGGTGCATCACCGAAGACGCCGAGCTGGGCCTGCGGGTGTTCGAGAAGGGCCTGTCGGCCGCCTACTTCGAGCGCAGCTACGGCAAGGGGGTGATGCCCGATACCTTCATCGACTTCAAGAAGCAGCGCTTCCGCTGGGCCTACGGCGCGATCCAGATCATGAAGCGGCATACCGACGCCCTGCTGCGCGGCCGCGGTCCCGACGGCAGCCGCCTGACCCGCGGCCAGCGCTACCACTTCGTGGCCGGCTGGCTGCCGTGGATCGCCGACGGCCTGAACATCTTCTTCACCCTCGGCGCGCTGCTCTGGTCGGCGGCGATGATCATCGTGCCCAAGCGCGTCGACCCGCCGCTGCTGATCTTCGCGATCCTGCCGCTGGCCCTGTTCGCCTTCAAGGTCGGCAAGATCCTCTTCCTCTACCGGCGCACCGTCGGCGTCGACCTGCGCGACTCGTTCTTCGCCGCCCTCGCCGGCCTGTCGCTCTCGCACACCATCGCCAAGGCGGTGCTGTACGGCTTCGTCACCCGCGGCATCCCGTTCTTCCGCACGCCGAAGATGCGCTCCAGCCACGGCCTGCTGGTGGCCCTGGCGGAGGCCCGCGAGGAAGTCTTCGTGATGCTCCTGCTGTGGGGCGCGGCGGCCGGCATCGTGGCGGTTCAGGGCGTGCCGAGCCGCGACCTGCTGATCTGGGTCGCCATGCTCCTGGTGCAATCGTTGCCCTACCTGGCGGCGCTGGTCATGGCCTTGCTCTCGTCGCTGCCGAAACCGCGCGAGGAACTGGCCGGCGGCGCCGAGCAGATCGGCGGTTGAGGTCGGGCGAGGCGTCGGGACGGCCGGCCCCGCTCGCCTAAACGGCGTCCCTTCGCCCACGTTTATGCTTTAAGATTCCCCCTTTCCGCTCGACCCGCTCAGGATGCCCTCCCCATGACCGCCTCTTCGCCGAGTCTCTCGCCGACCCTCGAACTCGCCTGCGAGTTGATCCGCCGCCCCTCCGTCACGCCCCTCGACGCCGACTGCCAGGCCCTGATGATGCGCCGCCTGGAAGCCGCCGGCTTCGCCCTGGAGCCGATGCGCATCGAGGAGGTGGACAACTTCTGGGCACGGCGCGGCGGCGACGGCCCGGTGCTGTGCTTCGCCGGGCACACCGACGTGGTGCCCACCGGCCCGCTGCAGGCCTGGCAGCACCAACCCTTCGACGCCCTGATCGACGACCAGGGCATGCTCTGCGGGCGCGGCGCGGCGGACATGAAAGGCAGCCTGGCGTCGATGATCGTCGCCGTCGAGCGCTTCGTCGCCGACCACCCGGAGCACAAGGGCGCCATCGCCTTCCTCATCACCAGCGACGAGGAAGGCCCGGCCCACCACGGCACCAAGGCGGTGGTCGAACGCCTCGCCGCACGCGGCGAGCGCCTGGACTGGTGCATCGTCGGCGAACCGTCGAGCACCAGCCTGGTCGGCGACGTGGTGAAGAACGGCCGCCGCGGCTCCCTTGGCGCCAAGCTGACCATCCGCGGCGTACAGGGCCATGTGGCCTACCCGCACCTGGCGAAGAACCCGATCCACCTGGCCGCCCCGGCGCTGGCCGAACTGGCGGCGGAACACTGGGACGACGGCAATGCCTTCTTCCCGCCGACCAGCTTCCAGGTTTCCAACCTGAACTCCGGCACCGGCGCCACCAACGTCATCCCCGGTGAACTGACCGCGCTGTTCAACTTCCGCTTCTCCACCGAATCCACCGTCGAAGGCCTGCAGAAACGCGTCGAGGCGATCCTCGACAAGCACGGCCTGGACTGGCACGTCGAATGGGCGCTGTCCGGCCTGCCGTTCCTCACCGAGCCGGGCGAACTGCTCGATGCGGTGGCCGCCAGCATCAGGGCGGTCACCGGCCGCGAGACCCAGCCCTCGACCAGCGGCGGCACCTCCGACGGACGCTTCATCGCCACCATGGGCACCCAGGTGGTCGAACTCGGCCCGGTCAACGCCACCATCCACCAGGTCAACGAGCGGGTCCTGGCCAGCGACCTGGAGCTGCTCACCGAAATCTACTACCAGACCCTGGTGAGGCTGCTCGCCTGATGCTGATCTGCCCGCTCTGCTCCGCCGCCCTGGGCGAGGTCGACAACGGCGTCGCCTGCCCCGCCGGGCACCGCTTCGACCGCGCCCGCCAGGGCTACCTGAACCTGCTGCCGGTGCAGCATAAGAAAAGCCTCGATCCGGGCGACAACGCCGCCATGGTCGAGGCCCGTCGCCAGTTCCTCGGCGCCGGCCACTACGCGCCGCTGGCCCGGCGCCTGGCCGAACTGGCCGTCGAACGCGCGCCGCGACGCTGGCTGGATATCGGCTGCGGCGAGGGCTACTACAGCGCCCGGCTCGGCGAAGCCCTGGCCGGCGCCGAGGGCTACGCCCTGGATATCTCCCGCGAGGCGGTGAAACGCGCCTGCCGCCGCGCGCCGCAGTTGTCCTGGCTGGTGGCGAGCATGGCCCGGCTGCCGCTAGCCGACGCCAGTTGCGAGCTGATCGCCAGCGTGTTCAGCCCGATCGACTGGAACGAAGCCGTGCGCGTCCTCGCCCCCGGCGGCGGCGTACTGCGCCTGGGCCCGGCCAGCGCGCACCTGCTGGAACTGCGCCAGCGGCTCTATGACGACGTGCGCGACTACGCCGACGACAAGCACCTCGCCGGCCTGCCCGCGCAACTGAGCCTGCGCCACACCGAGACCCTCGAGTTCCGCCTGGCGCTGGACAGCTACGACGCGCGGGAAAACCTCCTGGCCATGACCCCGCACGGCTGGCGGGTCAACCCCGAGCGCCGCGCGCGAATCCTGGCCGAACCCTTCGAAGTCAGCGTGGCGGTGCGCTACGATTGGCTGCAACGCGACTGACCGTCCCCGAGGACCCCATGCGCCAACCGGATATCGAGATCTACCTGAAAGACGCCGAGCACGCGGCCGTCGCCGCCTGGCTGGAACAGGCGCTGGGGCCCTGCGGCCCATGGCAGGAGCACGGCCAGACCCTCAAGTGCACCGCCCGCGGCGAGCACGGTGCGGTGCGCGTCACCTGGCTGCCGAAGGCGGTGGGCAAGTGGCACAGCCTGTTCTTGGAGAGCGACAGCACGCCCTGGGACGACGACCTCGCCTGCGCCAGGGCCGCGCATGCCGCGCTCGGCGTGGAGATCCGCTGCGCGCCGGGCGGCTGGGAGGAAAACCAGGGCGAAGAGGACGCCGACCGCTGGCTGCGGGTCGACGCCGGGGGCGTCGAGGAAATTACCTGGCGCACCGCCTGAACGACGAAAACCCCGCGCTGCGAGGGGCCGCCCAACGGGGGCCTGGCGGGGTGGATGCGCTGGATGACAAAAGCCCGTCTCGCGACGGGCTTTTGCTTGCGGGAATCAGACCTTGGAGACGTCTTCCGCTTGCAGGCCTTTCTGGCCCTGGATCACCGAGAATTCCACTTTCTGGCCTTCCACCAGGGAGCGGTGACCCTCGCCGCGGATGGCGCGGTAGTGAACGAACACGTCCGGACCGCTATCGCGTTGAATGAATCCATAACCTTTGGCGTCATTGAACCACTTGACGGTTCCGACCTCACGATCAGCCATTACCACACTCTCCAACTTGCAATTTTTTATAAGTGGCCTTCCCAATCCGGGAAGACTTCGACGGTTCGGCTGCGCAACGCTGTTCTTGTTATCCGACCCCGGCAAAATGCCGTTGGAGCGGGCATTTCGAATGGCGTTCCACTAGCCACCGCGTCCCGGAGTATAAACAAACGAGTCCAACTGAAAAGGACTTTTTTAGCCCCTGGCGGAATACCCGCCACGCCCGGCGGGACTGGCCTTTCGATATGTTTTCGCTACGCCTGGAATACGTCTGCGCAAGCACTTGCAGATAGCTAGCCGCCATATTTCCGTCAACTTTTCAGCGGTCGCGCAGACCTGCCTTGCGCGGCCAGGCCAGGGTGAAGCAGGCGCCGCCCAGAGTCTCGCTGCGGCCGATGGAGGCCCGGCCGCCATGCCAGTAGACGATCCGCCGGACGATGGACAGTCCCAGGCCATGCCCGCCGGAAGCACGGGTCCGGCTATCGTCCAGGCGTAGGAATGGCGTAAAGAGCCGCTCCCATTGCGCCTCCGGCACCCCCGGCCCGTCGTCCTCGACATCCACCCGGCAACGCTCCAGGCTGACCCGGTAGCTGATCCTGACCCGACGATCGGCATGCCGCAGCGCATTGGTCAGCAGGTTCTGCAAGGCCCGATGCAGGTAGCGCGGCTCGGCCTCGATCCAACTGCCCAGCTCCTCAGGCACCAGCGCGCCCTCCTCGCAACTGACCAGCACCTCGCGGCGCAGCGGGGCGATCTCCTCCACCACCTGGCGCACCAGCACGCCCAGCTCCAGGCGCTGGTAGGTCAGCGGCGGCGAGCCCTGTTCCAGGCGCGCGTAGGTGAGCATCTCGTCGACCAGCTTGTCGAGGTCCTGGATATCGTTGTCCATGCCCTCCAGGTACTTCAGGCGGGCGCCGTCGGTCTCGGCGGTCTCGATCATCTCCAGGCCGAAGCGCAACCGCGCCACCGGCGTGCGCAGCTCGTGGGACACCGCGCGAACCATCTCGCGCTGCACCGTCAGCAGCCGGTGGATGTGCTCGGCCATATGGTTGAAGGCCGCGCCCAGGCGTCCCACCGAGTCGCCGCCGCGCACCTCGACGCGGGTATCCAGACTGCCGCGGGCGATCCGCGTGGCGGCCGCCTCCAGGCTGCGCAGGCGCTGCTCCAGACGACGCACCAGCAGGTAGGTGATCAGGCCGATGAAGCTCAGGCACAGCGCGCCGAGCAGCAACAGCAGCTGCGGCGGATAGAGGTTCATCTGGAACAGTGGGCCCAGCTCCAGCACCCAGGGCGTGTCGAGGATGCCGGCGAAGATGCGGATCGAGTCGCCGTCCTTGCCCAGCGCCATCACCGTGTCGCCCTCCACCACCCGCCGGCGCTGGTCGTCGTCGAGGTCCAGTTCCTTGACCTGGAGCAGGTGCACCGGGAAGCCGAAGCGCTTGTCGCGGACGATCCGCGCCAGGTGGTAAGGCTGTTCGCTGGCCGGGTAGCGCACCAGTTCGTCCATCAGCAGATAGACCGTGGCCCGCGCCAGTTGCTCGCTGACCTGCTGCACCTCGCCGCTGAGCACCAGGTTCTCGGCGGCGCTGGCCTGGGTATAGACGGTGACGGCGTGCTCGGCGGTCTGCTTCACCAGCACCTGGCCGTTCATCAGGCGCGCGCGGCTGCGTCCATCCATCCGCAGCTCATCCAGCCCGCGCAGTTGCAGGGGAATCCCCAGCAAGCGGCTCCACTGCGCCAGGGCGCGCTTGCGCTCGGTGGCGGTCATCGGTTGCAGGTTGTCGGCCATCAGGCGGAAGGTGCCGCGCGCCAGCTCCTCGCGGTAGTGCTCGCCGCGCACCTCGTTGATCCAGTGCAGGCCGAGCAGGCCCAGGCCGCTGACCAGCAGCAGGGCCAGGAGCATGCCGCCATAGATGCGCAGGAAGATGGATTTCATCGGCGAGCCCCCGGCCGCTGTCCGCTGCTGTTGATTCTGGCCGACCGGGACGCCCGCGCCCCGGCCCGAAGGAAAAAAGCGCCTCAGCCCTCGCCGACGAACAGGTAGCCCTTGCTGCGCACGGTCTTGATCAGCCGCGGGTGCATCGGGTCGTCGCCGATCTTCGGGCGGATCCGCGAGATGCGCACGTCGATGGAGCGGTCCTGGCCGTCGTACTCGATGCCGCGCAGGGCGTTGAAGATCTCCTCGCGGGAGAGAATCCGCCCGGCGTTCGCCGCCAGCAGCCAGAGCAGGTCGAACTCAGCGCTGGTCAGCTCGATGGTGGTCCCGTCCAGCCAGGCCTCGCGCATCGCGTTGTCGATCACCAGGCGACCGAACGCCAGGCGTTTGCTGTCCGCCGCCTGGGCGCCCGCTTCCGGCGCCTCGCTGCGCCGCAACAGGGCACGGATGCGCGCCAGCAGCACACGCGGGCGCACCGGCTTGCACACGTAGTCGTCGGCGCCCATCTCCAGGCCGAGCACCTCGTCCATGTCGTCGGTGCGCGCGGTGAGCATCAGGATCGGACCGTCGAACTGCGGACGCACCTGGCGGCAGATGGACAGACCGTCCTCGCCCGGCAGCATCAGGTCGAGCACCACCAGGTCCGGGCGTTCGGCGAGGATACGCGCCGCCGCCAGTGCGCCGTTGGCTTCGATGTCGACCTTCAGGCCGTTGCCTTCCAGGTATTCCCGGGTCAGCTCGGCCAGACGTCCATCGTCCTCGACGATCAGGATGCGCCAGGCTTCTTGCTCCACACAGCCTCCTCGTATCGCGGTCCCGGAGCCGCCGCGCGGCCCCCTCAGAGCGGCCCGCATTGTAGCCAATACGGGGGCCGCGCGGCAGCACGCGAGGAACATCTTGCAAACACTACATATTGTGGGTAGGGTGCGCGCCCCGAAAGATTGGGGAGTAGGTCTGCGCCGGTGCTTTCCGAGGGCGACGAATGGCATTCTCCAGCGCTGCCGCGGCCTACGGACGCTTCCTAGGACTCACGCACAGAAGACCCACACTTTATCCACAGGTTTCCCCCAGACTGTCACCTTGCAAACACCCCATTAGCGCATTATCTTGTATCCCCATCGTCGCCACCCCCTATATCTTGGGTTTCGAGCGCACGAACGGCTACAACGGAACCAACCGCGCACGGACCACTCTGATGGCTCCGGCGGCTCCGCAAAAAAGCATTTTCCAGACGTACTGAAAGCATCGACGGCGCTCACCGCAAGGAGCCCTTCATGACGATGGAAAAGCGGTACGGGTGTTGCAACGGACGCTGTAAACAGACAGTCAACACCACTAGGTATTGTGTTCGACGGCAAAACGCCACGAACCCGCCAGGGCCAGGGAGGCACGCACAGTCCCCACCCTCAGCATTCGAATGAAGCAGCCGCCGCAAGGCCGGCTGCCCGGCTCTTTATCGATTCAAGGGAATGGGCGCCCCGGCGCCCGCTAGCAAAACCATTACGAGAACGTGGAGATACCCACCCATGCATACCGACACCACACGCGAGAACCCGCAGGCCAGCGCGCCGCAGGCCGCCGATTCGTCGCAGGATCTGGCCGCCACCGCGCCGGGCCAGCTGCGCGTGATCAAGCGCAACGGCACCGTAGTCCCCTACACCGATGACAAGATCACCGTGGCCATCACCAAGGCGTTCCTCGCCGTGGAAGGCGGCACCGCCGCCGCCTCGTCGCGTATCCATGACACCGTGCGCCGCCTGACCGAGCAGGTCACCGCCACCTTCAAGCGCCGCATGCCGTCCGGCGGCACCATCCACATCGAAGAGATCCAGGACCAGGTCGAACTGGCCCTGATGCGCGCCGGCGAGCAGAAGGTCGCCCGCGACTACGTGATCTACCGCGAAGCCCGCGCCGCCGAGCGCAAGAACGCCGGCGCCGCCAGCGACGTCGCCCAGCCGCACCCGAGCATCCGCATCACCCGCGCCGACGGCAGCCTGTCGCCGCTGGACATGGGCCGCCTGAACACCATCATCAGCGAAGCCTGCGAAGGCCTGGCCGAGGTGGACGGCGCGCTGATCGAGCGCGAGACCCTGAAGAACCTCTACGATGGCGTCGCCGAGAAGGACGTCAACACCGCCCTGGTGATGACCGCGCGCACCCTGGTCGAGCGCGAGCCGAACTACTCCTACGTCACCGCCCGCCTGCTGATGGACACCCTGCGCGCCGAAGCCCTGGGCTTCCTCGGCGTGGCCGAGAGCGCCACCCATCACGAAATGGCCGAGCTGTACGCCAAGGCCCTGCCGGCCTACATCGAGAAAGGCGCCGAGTTCGAGCTGGTCGATGCCAAGCTGAAGGAATTCGACCTGGAGAAACTGGGCAAGGCCATCGATCACGAGCGCGACCAGCAGTTCACCTACCTCGGCCTGCAGACCCTGTACGACCGCTACTTCATCCACAAGGACGGCATCCGCTTCGAACTGCCGCAGATCTTCTTCATGCGCGTGGCCATGGGCCTGGCCATCGAGGAGAAGGACCGCGAGGCACGCGCCATCGAGTTCTACAACCTGCTGTCGTCCTTCGACTACATGAGTTCCACCCCCACCCTGTTCAACGCCGGCACCCTGCGTCCGCAGCTCTCCAGCTGCTACCTGACCACCGTGCCGGACGACCTGTCGGGCATCTACGGCGCCATCCACGACAACGCCATGCTGTCGAAATTCGCCGGCGGCCTGGGCAACGACTGGACCCCGGTGCGCGCGCTGGGCTCCTACATCAAGGGTACCAACGGCAAGTCCCAGGGCGTCGTGCCCTTCCTGAAAGTGGTCAACGACACCGCGGTCGCGGTCAACCAGGGCGGCAAGCGCAAGGGCGCGGTCTGCGCCTACCTGGAGACCTGGCACCTGGACATCGAGGAATTCCTCGAGCTGCGCAAGAACACCGGTGACGACCGTCGTCGTACCCACGACATGAACACCGCCAACTGGATCCCCGACCTGTTCATGAAGCGCGTCTTCGACGACGGCTCCTGGACCCTCTTCTCGCCGTCCGACGTCCCCGACCTGCACGACCTCTACGGCAAGGCCTTCGAGGAGCGCTACGAGTACTACGAGGCCCTGGCCAGCTACGGCAAGCTGAAGCTGCACAAGGTCGTCCAGGCCAAGGACCTGTGGCGCAAGATGCTCTCCATGCTATTCGAGACCGGCCACCCGTGGCTGACCTTCAAGGACCCGTGCAACCTGCGCAGCCCGCAGCAGCACGTGGGCGTGGTGCACAGCTCGAACCTCTGCACCGAGATCACCCTGAACACCAACAAGGACGAGATCGCCGTCTGCAACCTGGGCTCGATCAACCTGGTCAACCACATCGTCGACGGCAAGCTGGACACCGCCAAGCTGGAGAAGACCGTCAAGACCGCGGTACGCATGCTCGATAACGTCATCGACATCAACTACTACTCGGTCCCGCAGGCGCAGAACTCCAACTTCAAGCACCGTCCGGTCGGCCTGGGCATCATGGGCTTCCAGGACGCCCTGTACCTGCAGCACATCCCCTACGGTTCGGACGCGGCCATCGCCTTCGCCGACCAGTCCATGGAAGCCATCAGCTACTACGCGATCCAGGCTTCCTGCGACCTGGCCGACGAGCGCGGCGCCTACCAGACCTTCCAGGGCTCGCTGTGGTCGCAAGGCATCCTGCCGATCGACTCGGAGAAGAAGCTGATCGAAGAGCGCGGCGCCAAGTACATCGAAGTCGACCTGTCGGAAACCCTCGACTGGGCACCGCTGCGCGAGCGCGTACAGAAAGGCATCCGCAACTCGAACATCATGGCCATCGCGCCGACCGCGACCATCGCCAACATCACCGGCGTCTCGCAGTCGATCGAGCCGACCTACCAGAACCTGTACGTGAAGTCGAACCTCTCCGGCGAGTTCACCGTGATCAACCCCTACCTGGTGCGCGACCTCAAGGCCCGCGGCCTGTGGGACCCGGTCATGGTCAACGACCTGAAGTACTACGACGGTTCCGTGCAGCAGATCGAGCGCATCCCGCAGGACCTCAAGGACCTCTACGCCACCGCGTTCGAAGTCGAGACCCGCTGGATCGTCGAAGCCGCCAGCCGTCGCCAGAAGTGGATCGACCAGGCCCAGTCGCTGAACCTGTACATCGCCGGCGCCTCGGGCAAGAAGCTCGACGTGACCTACCGCATGGCCTGGTTCCGCGGCCTGAAGACCACCTACTACCTCCGTGCCCTGGCCGCCACCAGCACCGAGAAGTCCACCATCAACACCGGCAAGCTCAACGCCGTGTCGGCCGGTGGCAACGACGGCCTGCAAGCCGCCCCGGCCGCCGAGCCGAAGCCGGCGCCGGTGCCGCAGGCATGCAGCATCGACAACCCCGACTGCGAAGCCTGCCAGTGATCGCGCGTCGCTGAACGGCGTCCGTGTCGTGGCCGGGTAAGCCGGACTCCTCCCGTGAGTCCGGCTTGCCCGGCGCCTGACGGTCGCTCGTCCAGCGCCACGCTGGCAGCGCAAGGCCCCTCGCCAGGGCCAGGAACAATCCCCTTCTTCCCTCCGGGGAGAAGAACGGCCCGGCCAGACCGTGCCGGACCACCGCTTTCGCGTGCACCTCACGCCCCATATCCAGGCCGCCGAGACGGCCGCCAGACCAGGAGAGAGCAAGATGCTGAGCTGGGACGAATTCGACAAAGAAGACCCGACCGAAGCCAAGGCCGCGCCCGCCGCCGCCCAGGCCGTTGCCCAGGGCCATGACAAGCTGGACGACGAAGCCGCCGGCTCGGTGGAAGAAGCGCGCGCCGTTTCCGCCGACGACTCCGACGCTGTCGCCCGCGCCAAGAAGGCCCTGAACGACCTCGACATCCAGGAAGGCCTGGACGACCTCGAAGGCTCCGCCGCGCGCGTGCAGGTCGGCGACAAGCAGATGATCAACGCCCGCGCCGACCTCAACCAGCTCGTTCCCTTCAAGTACGACTGGGCCTGGCAGAAGTATCTGGATGGTTGCGCCAACCACTGGATGCCGCAGGAAGTCAACATGAACGCCGACATCGCCCTGTGGAAGAGCAAGGACGGCCTCAGCGAAGACGAGCGGCGCATCGTCATGCGCAACCTCGGCTTCTTCTCCACCGCCGACTCCCTGGTCGCCAACAACCTGGTGCTGGCCGTGTACCGCCTGATCACCAACCCCGAGTGCCGCCAGTACATCCTGCGCCAGGCCTTCGAAGAGGCGATCCACACCCACGCCTACCAGTACTGCATCGAGTCGCTGGGCATGGACGAGGGCGAGATCTTCAACATGTACCACGAGATCCCCAGCGTGGCGAAGAAGGCCTCCTGGGGCCTGAAGTACACCCGCTCGATCTCCGACCCGATGTTCCAGACCGGCACCCCGGAAACCGACCGCCAGTTCCTGCGCAACCTGATCGCCTACTACTGCGTGCTGGAAGGCATCTTCTTCTACTGCGGCTTCACCCAGATCCTCTCCATGGGCCGCCGCAACAAGATGACCGGCACCGCCGAGCAGTTCCAGTACATCCTCCGCGACGAGTCGATGCACCTGAACTTCGGTATCGACGTGATCAACCAGATCAAGATCGAGAACCCGCACCTGTGGGACGCCCAGATGAAGGACGAGGCGACCCAGATGATCCTCCAGGGCACCCAGCTGGAGATCGAATACGCGCGCGACACCATGCCGCGCGGGGTGCTGGGGATGAACGCGGCGATGATGGAGGACTACCTGAAGTTCATCGCCAACCGGCGCCTGACCCAGATCGGCCTGAAGGAAGAGTATCCGGGGACCACCAACCCGTTCCCGTGGATGTCGGAGATCATGGACCTGAAGAAGGAGAAGAACTTCTTCGAGACGCGGGTTATCGAGTACCAGACGGGCGGAGCACTGAGCTGGGATTGAGATTCTCGATTTAGGTCAAGACCGTTAGACGCTGTCGCCGGAAAGGGATTTCGGGACAGTGGTAGAGATAAAGAGCCCCGCCTTGTGCGGGGTTCTTCATTAAAGAGAAATAAAAACCCAAGGTGTTCAGCAAGTTAATCCACCAAATCAAATAGAAGATATGTGCCAAGCTCACTATCCCCAAGACACCATCGACAGACTATTTGAGGACTGTCAAACAGCCCTAGAAAACAAGAAATAAAAACATGCCCAACCATTCGCTCAATCTGAAATCTCCGTAGGGCGAGTAACGCGCAGCGTTATCCGCCGGCTGGCCACGGTACGCTCCGAAATCCTTCTGGATACACGGACGATCCCCAATGCCAAGCTACCGACGAACCTGGGTCCCCGGCGGCACCTATTTCTTCACAGTCACCCTGCATGACCGCCGCTCCAACCTGCTGACCCGCGAAATCGACCTGCTGCGCCGCGTGGTCGCCCAGACCAGGCGCCGGCACCCCTTCCGCATCGATGCCTGGGTCGTGCTGCCGGAGCACATGCATTGCCTCTGGACCCTGCCGCCCGACGACGCCGATTTCGCCACCCGCTGGAAGGTCATCAAGTCCGGCTTCGCCCGACGCATCCCCTGCCACGAATCACGTACCCTCGCGCAACGGCGGCGAGGACAACGCGCCATCTGGCAACAGCGCTACTGGGAACACCTGATTCGCAATGACACGGACTACCGGCGCCATTTCGACTACATCCATCTCAACCCTGTGAAACACGGGCTGGTTACGGCGGTCAAGGATTGGCCCTTCTCCACCTTCCACCGGGCCGTGGCTGAAGGGCTTTATCCCGAGGATTGGGCCGGTGATCCTTCCTTGGAGGTCCGAGCGGCGGAGCGGGTTTGAGTCTGCTGGCGGATAACGGCTGTGCCGTTACTCGCTCTACCCCGGCTACCAAGTCTTTTTCTCGGCCTCGCAGGATGGCCAGCCCCGAGAAAGTAACCAAAGCGCTTGCCCCTGCATTCGACCTCCTACACGACGATTCCGCTCGGCCTCCTGATGGGGCGGACCGGAGCGTCGGATGTTTCTCTGGAAGAGGGAGGGCGAATAACGCGAAGCGTTATCCGCAACTACACAGGATTTTCCTGTAACGCCCGAGCATCGGGGGATTGAAAGAACTTCGTCAAGTCGATGTACAAGCAATGGCTTCAGAGAATCGGCGGATAACTGCTTTGCAGTTATTCGCCCTACCGTTGACCGCTATCGGTGCGCTCCATAATCATTCTTCGGCGCTAAGAACGCATACCACCCAGCGGCAAACCGCTCCCGAAAGTAGCGGTGTATTCCATTGAGGAAATGCGTATGCCATTCGTTTTTCAACCCACCCCATTCATCCCCTCGCGGCACGACACCAACACCACCTCCCCGGAGGTGCGCCATGTCTGACACCCTCCTCCAACCCAGCCGTTTCACCCACCACCATCGGGTCCTGCACGCCGTGCTGCTGGATGAGGAAGGCTGGTTCGTGCTCTCCGACCTGGTACGGCTGCTGGGCCGTTACCTGGGCGGTCGGGCGCCGGCGGCGTTGTGTGACGAGGCGCCGTGGCCGCTGGCGACGGCGGAGCAGCGCGAGCGCTTGTTCGCCCTCTGCCATGCACTGGAACGGCACCTGGATGCCGATCAGTGGCGGCTCGCCTGGCTCCATGACGAACGCCACGGGCCACGCCAGGACTGCCTGGTCAGCGAGTCCGGGCTCTACGCTCTGCTCTGGCTCGCAGTGCCTGGCGCGGCACGGAGTTTGCGCCGTTGGGTCAGCGGCTCGGTGCTGCCACGCCTGCGCAGCCAGTCCCGCCCCAACGCCACGCCCCAGCGCGCCGTGCTGCACTGGAAAACCGCCGAGATCGACACCCTGCACTGGCAAGGCAAGACCTGGATCCCCCTCTCCGACTGCCCCCACCTCCTCGACAGCCCACGCCCGCTGATCCGGGCCTGACCCCGTCATACGCCCTGAAAGGAGTCAGGGCTTGTAACAACAGCACGACCTTTGGCAACCTTTCCCCAATGCCCCGGCACGCTCGTCTGTACAGATCCCAGGACTGAATTTCCAAGCCCTGTTGCTACCCAGGGCCCCGCAGAAATACCAAAGCCAAGGTCCTTCCAAAGCCCCTCGTTCGAATCGTCTGGTTACCAGACAAGCGGCCGGAGCACTTACTGAAACTTATGCCACCACCAATAGAGATCTAGATCACATTTTATTGTAAGCAGTGATGGCAAAGGCCCGCAGAGCGACACAAAGACCACTGGAAGTCCACTTGAATGGCTCACCAGAAACGCTATTCGACTAATGAGAGGAACATGGTGAGCGACAAGAAGTGGTGCGTTATCGCTGTAGCAGCGCTTTATCTGCTCAGTGGAATACTCTTGATAAGGTCTCCGATCAGCCTGCCCCCCTTCGTTGAAAGCGTATGGAAGTTCTACAGCAGCATTGGTTTCGATATGAGTCGAGACATTGTGCGAGCTGTCATACTCTCTCTGAGTCTTTCATGCTTGGCCCACGCATTAATAATACTCACAACTTATATCACCAATGGAGGGCTACCAAAGGTTCTCAGGGGGCATGAGCAGTATCTCTTCCTCAGAGCGCTGTTTTACCTTGGCCTTTGCATTCTGGGTATTGGGGCGATGGGAGACAATATATCCGCAAGGAGAGCTTCTTCATTCAGCAAGGAACTATCGATTCTGCTGGGAGCTTCTATTCTGGGAGGAGTGGTTTGGACAGTGAGTGATTTGCTTGCGTCAATCATCCTGAAGTTTAAGAGGTGAGTACGACAGCCAACTCGCCAGGGGGCAATTCTCCAACGGTTCTCACCGCACCTCCATCCTAGTCGTTTCACCCACCACCGGGCCTTGCGCTCCGCGCTGGCAGACCGCCGAGATCGACACCCTGCACCGGCAAGGCAAGAGCTGGATCCCCCTCTCCGACTGCCCCCAACTCCTCGACAGCCCACGCCCGCTGTTCCGGGCCTAAGACAAACACCGGCCTCGAACGGAGTTGAGGCTGACAAGATGAAAGACGCTGCGTCTGATTTCCGGCACGCCACACCGAGATGAGAGAAGCACGTCACATTCCTCTCTATGAGATGATGACAAAAAGCCATGAAATAGGTTGAAGTTCCTTAAACCTGAATGAGTCCTGAACAAGATTCATTTATTTCCTAGGAACAAGCTGTTGCTCCCCCAGTGACCCAAGGATGGGAATGCATGCCATTGGCTGTTTCCATGTGGACTCGTGGTGTTTTCTCCATGCCCACGAGCCGCGCTCAAGAGAATGAAAACTCACCAGTTGCTTCACCGCTTGAGGAGGTCCCATGAACCTCCTTTTGATCCACCAGAATTTTCCAGGCCAGTTCCGCTACATCGCTCAGGACCTGTCAAGGTCTCAACTGCATCGAGTCTTGGCTATCGGAAGAGATAGCGCTCCAGGCCTTCCGGGAGTTCCTCTGGTGCGCTATCGACCTGCACGGGAATCAGCCCCACAGACGCATGGCTATCTGAAATCCTTCGAAGATGCGGTCCTGCATGGACAGCAGGTCGCTCGGCTGCTATTGAATCTGCGCAGTAAAGGGTATCGACCGGATGTCATATTGGCCCATCCCGGTTGGGGGGAGTCGCTTTTCGCCAAAGACATATACCCCCACGTACCGCTGATCCATTTCTGTGAATACTACTACCACGCCAAAGGAGCCGATGCGGACTTCGATCCACAATTCCCTCTTGGCCTGGACGATGCCTCGCGTTTACGCCTGCGTAACAGCCAGCATCTGCTTAATCTCGAACAATGCGATCTGGGCATCACCCCTACACACTGGCAGCACTCGCTGCACCCTTCGATCTATCACGACAAGATCCGTGTGGCGCACGAGGGAATCCCCTCGGATGAGTTGCTTCCCGATCCCCAGGCGAACCTCACGCTTCCCGATGGGCGGACACTCAGGGCGGGACAGCCCGTGGTGACCTATGTGGCGCGCAACCTTGAGCCCCATCGGGGCTTCCATAGCTTCATGCGGGCGCTTCCGGCAATTCTGGCAGGGCATCCGCAGGCGCAGGTGGTGGTGGTGGGGGGAGATCAGTCCAGCTACAGCCCCCGCCCCAAGGATGCCCCCAACTGGCGGAACAAATTGCTGTCGGAAGTGGAGATCGATGCCCGCAGGGTTCACTTTCTTGGCAAAGTCCCCTACTCCGTCCACCGGAAAGTGCTTCAGATTTCAGCGGCCCATGTGTATCTGACATACCCCTTCGTATTGTCGTGGTCGCTGCTTGAAGCCATGGCTACTGGCTGTGCCATCGTAGGATCCGATACGGCGCCCGTCCGTGAGGTCATTCGCGATGGCATCAACGGCCATCTGGTGGACTTCTTTGCGCCTGATGCTATCGCCGCACAAGTACTCGCCCTCCTCGCTGCCCCCCAGAAGCAAACCGGACTTCGCAAGGAAGCACGCCTGACCGCGCAACGCTACAGCGTCAGCAACGGCTTGCGGGCTTATCACCAACTGCTGGCGGACGCCATGGCGCTATCTGCTCCTACACCGGCCTGAACGATTCCGAATCCGGAACGCAATTATCGAAGCAAGGACACTCCATGCGTGAAGACTCTCCTGAAAACAAGACGGTTGAGCCTCCGGCCCTCGACAGTGGCTTGGCCTGCCTGCTCATGCTGGCACGCTTTCATCAGGTGGCCGCCTCACCCGAGCAGTTGGCTCATGAGTTCATCCCAACTGGCGGGGAGTTCGGCACTCCCGAGCTTCTGCTGGCAGCGCGCAAGCTTGGGCTGAAAGCCCGGTCGGTACGCAGTCGGCCGGACCGACTGGCGCGCACACCGCTTCCGGCGATTGCCCGAGGTAACGACAATGGATATTTCATCATTGCACGTATCGATCAAGGAAAGGCGCTGATCCAGGATCCTTTGCTGCAACGCCCAGAGATACTGACCTTAGAGGCGCTGGAAAACCGCTGGAGTGGCGAACTCGTGCTGCTTCGCTCGGAAGCATCGCAGTCAGCCGAGCTTTCCCGATTCGACTTCACTTGGTTTATTCCAGCCATCGTCAAATACCGCAAGGTGCTGGGCGAAGTCCTGGTGGCCTCCTTTGTGCTGCAGATATTCGCCTTGCTGACACCTTTGTTCTTCCAGGTAGTGATGGACAAGGTGCTGGTCCATCGCGGTCTGTCCACCCTGGACGTTCTCGCCATAGGCCTGCTCGGCCTCATGCTGTTCGAAAGTCTGCTGAGCGGCTTGCGTAGTTATGTCTTTGCCCATACTGCCAGTCGTATCGACGTGGAACTGGGAGCGCGGCTGTTCCGTCACTTGCTGAATCTGCCATTGGCCTACTTTCAGGCCCGCCGGGTGGGCGACTCGGTGGCACGCGTGCGGGAGCTGGAGAACATTCGCAGCTTCCTGACCGGCAATGCCATCACCCTGCTGCTCGACGTGCTGTTTTCCGTGGTGTTCATCGTCGTGATGTTCTTCTACAGCGGCTGGCTCACATTGGTAGTGCTGCTGTCCTTGCCCTTATATTTCGGACTCTCTCTGTTGATTACCCCCGTGCTGCGAGCCCGGGTACAGGAAAGCTTCAATCGCGGCGCGGAAAACCAGGCCTTTCTGGTCGAGACCATCAACGGCATCGATACGGTCAAGGCCATGGCAGTGGAACCGCAGACCATGCGGAAATGGGACAACCAACTGGCGAGCTACGTGGCGGCCGGCTTCAAGACCCAGACCCTGTCGACCTTCGCCAACGAGGGCGTATCACTGATTGGCAAGCTGGTGACGGTAGCCACCTTGTGGCTGGGGGCTCGCCTTGTCATAGAAGGACAACTGACGGTAGGACAGCTGATCGCCTTCAACATGTTGGCCGGGCGAGTCGCCCAACCAATCATGCGTCTAGCCCAACTGTGGACCAACTTTCAGCAGACCGGCGTCTCGGTTCAACGTCTGGGAGACATCCTCAATAGCCAGACCGAACTGTCCCAGGCGACGCGCAGTAGCTTGCCACCTTTGAAGGGACGGATCGAGTTCGACCAAGTGCACTTTCGTTATCGCTCGGATGGATCCGAAGTGCTGCGCGGCATCAATCTTGCCGTCCAGGCCGGAGAGGTGATCGGTATCGTCGGTCGCTCCGGGTCCGGCAAGAGTACGCTGACTCGGTTGCTCCAGCGCCTGTACGTCCCAGAGCGCGGACGCGTGCTGGTCGACGGCATGGACCTGGCGCTGGCTGACGTATCCTCGTTGCGTCGGCAGATCGGCGTGGTGCTGCAGGATAACCTGCTGTTCAATCGCAGCATTCGAGAAAACATTGCTCTGACCGATCCCGGCGCACCGATCGAGGTCGTGATCCAGGCTGCGCGTTTGGCCGGCGCTCATGAGTTTATTCTCGAACTGCCCGAGGGCTACGACACCCTGGTGGGAGAGCACGGCTCCTCCCTTTCCGGAGGACAGCGACAGCGCATCGCCATTGCCCGCGCGCTGATCGGCAACCCTCGGGTTCTAATCCTCGACGAAGCGACCAGCGCCCTGGATTACGAGTCCGAACGAGTCATCCAACAGAATATGAAAGCCATCTGCCAGGGACGCTCGGTAATCATCATCGCGCACCGTCTAAGCGCCGTGCGCGATGCCCACCGGATCATCGTGATGGACCGTGGGCAAATCGTGGAACAGGGCACGCATTCCGAACTGCTGAGCCACCAGGCCGGGCACTACTCTCGGTTGTATCGCCTACAGCAAGGGGACGCCGCATGAACGCCCGGCGTGAACTGCTGCAACGTTACCGGCGGGCCTGGACGCAGGCCTGGCACAACCGCCAGACGATGGAGGCACCGGCGCGCCTGCCGCACGAAGTACAGTTCCTGCCGGCGGCCCTGTCGCTTCAGGAGCAACCCGTCAACCCTCTGGCGCGCCACATCAAATGGGCGATCATGGCGTTCCTCGCGCTTGCCGTACTCTGGGCTTGCCTGGGCGAGATTGATGTGGTTGCCAGTGCCCAGGGCAAAGTCGTCCCCAGTGGCAAAACCAAGGTCATCCAGCCCAGAGAAGTGGCCGTGGTCAAGGCGATCCATGTCTATGACGGGCAGCAGGTAAAAGCCGGCGACCTCCTGGTGGAACTCGACGGCAGCCAGACAACTGCCGACGTCGAGCGACTCAAGAGCGACCTGATGGCCGCGCAGGTGGACAGTGCACGAGCCACCGTTTTGCTGGAGGCGATCGAGGGCGGCCAGGAACCGGCCTCGATCGCATCGCGACTACCTCAGGCCAACGAGGAGCAGCAACGCGCCGCACAGGTCTGGATGCAAGGGCAGTACCTGGAACTACGCAGCAATATCAATCAGGCGCAAGCCGTTATCGAACAGCGAAGTGCGGAAATCCAGGCAGCCCTGTCCATGATCGCCTCTCTACGCAAGACCTTGCCCATCGCCGAACAACTGGCCCAGGACTACAAGCGTCTGCTGGCACGCAATTTCGTTGCCAAGCATGCCTGGCTGGAAAAGGAGCAGTCACGCCTCGACCAGGAACGGGAACTCGCAGTGCAACAGGCGAAGCTGCTGGAGCTTCAGGCCTCCCGTCGGGAGGCTGAACAACGCCGTGAAAGCATTATTGCCCAGACCCGGCGCACGATGCTCGATCTGCAGCATGAGTCCCAGCAGAAATCCGCAGCCTTGACACAAGAACTGCTCAAGGCTGAACAACGGGACCGTTTGACTCGCCTGACCGCGCCGGTCGACGGCACGGTGCAGCAACTGGCAATCCATACCCAAGGCGGGGTGGTCACCGAGGCCCAGCCCCTGATGGCCATCGTTCCCAAGGACCAGCCGGTGGAAGTGGAAGCGATGCTGGAGAACAAGGACATAGGCTTCGTGGGACCAGGGCAGGAAGTGGAAATCAAGGTGGAAACCTTCACGTTCACCAAGTATGGCGTCATCCACGGCACCGTCCTGAGCGTTTCCGAAGATGCCATCGAAGATGAGAAAAGAGGTTTGCTTTATGGCCTGCGCATACAGCTCGCGCAGAATCATATACGCGTAGGTGATCGGGAGGTTCCCTTGACACCGGGAATGGCGGTGAGCGCGGAAGTGAAGACGGATAAACGGAAAGTCATTGAGTACTTCCTGAGTCCGCTGAAGCAGTATGTGGACGAAAGTTTAGGCGAAAGATAGTTAGAGGTATTTCTTCTCATGGGAGGCGTGATGGACAAAAATAAGGCATGGCTTACCTTTGTGATGGTACTGTATTTTATATGTGGCTTTCTTCTAATAAGATCATCGGCTAGCCCGAATGATACGACTGATTTTGTATGGCGATTTTATTCTCGCATAGGCTTTGATATGGATCGACATATTGCCCGAGCACTCATCTTATCCATTTCCCTCTCCTGCTTATTTCATACGCTAATAATAATTTTCAGAGCTATCGGCAACGGATGGACGTCAGAGGGTAGCAAAGGAGCAGTATCTTATCTTTTTTTCAGGGCTTTATTTCTTCTTGGCTTATCCGTTTTAGGCGTTGGTGCGCTGGGGGATAATGTGTCTTTAAGAAGGACTCCAGAGCTTAACAAGGAGTTATCGATCTTAATTGGAGGGCTTGTCTTAGGTGGCATGGTGTGGCTGATAAATGATTTACTTATCTCAATTTATGTAAGGATGCAGAAGCGAGTACAGCATATCAAAAAATTGGACTCTTCGCATACTACGCGGACAAGATAAACTCAATAGTCACCTATGGTGATATAGCACTTAGGACAACTGACCCAGACACTAGGGAGCAAGCCCTATGGGATGCTGCCAATGAGTTGGCCAAACTTGCAGGCATTGGTATTCCTCTTTGGTTTTTAGATAAGGCCTTGACCAAAACTGGATTGGATCGAGTGTTTGACTCTCTAAAAAAGCAGGAATCCTTTCAAAAGTACTTAATGGATAAAGCAGCTACCCAAAGCGTCTATAACTATCTTCTTGCGGACTTGGCCGAGTGGGGGCTGGAAGAACTTAATGACTGGTTGAGTCGGAATGCATATCTTGACCCCATCTTTGATGCTGTAAATATAAACTTTACCTCTGCCCTTAACTTTGTCCAGCGCGTTGATCCACTTGCTTTGGACCTTGATGGCGATGGCCTCGAAACCGTTTCCTCCAACTCAGGGATTACCTTCGACTTCGACGGGGATGGCCTGAAGACAGGGACGGGATGGGTAGCCAAGGACGATGGCTTCCTTGTCTGGGACCGCAATGGCAACGGAACCATCGATAATGGTGGTGAACTGTTCGGTGTGGACTTCGTCAAGAGTAATGGCCAGAAAGCCAGCGATGGTTTCGATGCCTTGCGTGACCTGGACTCCAATCGTGACGGTATTTTCGACGTCAAGGATGAACAGTTTGGCGAACTGAAGATCTGGCAGGACTTGAACCAGGACGGTATTGCTGAGGCAAACGAACTCAAGAGCCTAGACGGTCACAATATTACGGCAATCAATCTTGACATTGAGAAATCCACCGAGGATAACAATGGCAACCTGATCAGCGCAATCGGCAGCTATAGCAGGGGTGATGGTACCAGCGGTCTTGTCAATGGCAACCAAAGCCTCGCAGGCAATCTTGATCTTGCGTCCAATCCATTTTACCGCGAGTACACGGACCGCATTGCGCTGGATGATACCGCCAAGAGCCTACCAGATATGAAAGGCTCGGGTGCTGTCCGGGACCTGCGTGAGGCTAGCATGCTCAATACCGGGTTGAAATCAGCGCTCTCTGAGTATGCGCAAGCCGATACCCGTAGCCAGCAGATGTTGCTTCTGGATCGCCTACTGACCGAGTGGGCCAAGACATCGAACTATCGAACCTTCGATCAACGTATCTCTGACCTGAGCACCAAGACCTACGATGTGGCCTTTGGATGGTCCTGGGAACAGGATAGCTTCGCAGCAGGTGGCGGTAGCACCAGCAGCGGCTCTCTGAGCGAGGGCGATCACGGCCCCACCCAAGAGCAGTTGGAAAGAAAGGCGCTTCTGGAAAAAGTGAAGCTTCTGGAGATATTCAATGCCCAGAGCTTTTTTAACTTCTCCCCTAAAGAGGGGAGTGGATCTGCAGACAAGCCAGCTTCATTCAGTTTACAGTCTGGTGCAAGCCAGTTTTCAGTGTCCGGAATCATGATCGGCGGGACCATTACGCTGACAGAGAAAGATCTGACCTTTAACTCTGGCCAGGTTAGTCTTCTTGAATCTGCCTATCAGGCATTGAAGGACTCGATTTATAGTGCTCTTCTTCTACAAACCCGTCTCAGACCATATGTAGAAGAGATTGATTTAACGCTAGAGTCAGGAGGGGTCTCTCTTAACTTCGAGAAAGTCCTTCAGCTTTTCCAGGAGAACTTTGAGAAATCCCATGTCAATGGAGCGATTGATCTTCTAGAGTTCCTGGGACAGCGAATCTCGACCGGCGGGTCAAGTCTGCTAGGACCTTTGGCTGAAGCTCAATTGCAAACATTGACGCCAGGCGAAATCCAGCAGATCGAAGCGAACGGTATTGGCTTGGAGATGGGGGGGCTGGGCAACGATCTAGTAAAAGGCAGTTCTGGCCAAGACTATCTGTTCGGATTGGCTGGTAACGACTCACTCTATGGGAATCAGGGAAATGATCTTCTGTCTGGGGGAACAGGCAATGACACCCTGTTCGGTGGTCTTGGCAACGATACACTGATCGGTGGGGCAGGTAATGACTACCTGCATGGGGACACCGGTAATGACATATACCGCTTTGATCGCGGCTGGGGCCAGGATACCGTCTACAACTATGACAGCAGCGCCAACAGGGTCGATGCCATCGAGTTCGGTACCGGCATTCGCGCAGAGGA
>NZ_KV812680.1:0-1710 GCF_001813485.1 Pseudomonas sp. HMSC067G02 | reverse complement strand
CAGCAAACGCGACAACAACGGCAACCTGACCACCTACCAGTACAACGCCCGTGGCCTGGAGACCTCGCGCACCGAGGCCGCCGGCACTGCGCAGGCGCGCACCATCACAACCGACTGGCACCCGACCCTGTTCCTCCCGGTACAGGTCAGCGAGCCCGGCCGGATCACCCGTTACCAGTACGACGCCGAGGGACGGAAAACTGGCGAAACGGTTATTGAAAATTGAAGCTTCACACGGAGGAATCTGAAGTGAGGTCTTATCCCTCATTTCCTTATTCTGCCAAAGGCAGAAAAAATTCCAGTAAAAGGTCCGAGCGCAGAAACCAAATCCGCGACCTGCCGGTTGCGTGTTTACGGACCCTATTGAGCGGAAAAGGAAGCATGAAAATTAAAAAATATACATCATCTATAAGAGTCTATTTTTTTACCATTTTCTTCCCGGCATTTATAATTTCTCCAAGCGCTAATGCAGAACTCTATCAGTGGTGGGTATTTCCGTATGGTGAAGCAGGCAGGGGCTTTCCTGATCCGGTGTCAGCGTGTGAATGGGTATACAGTCTAATCTCCATAAATTGGAAAAAGAAAATGGAGCCGGGCAAAGGTAGTGAAAAGGGCAAGGTACTACACTGCACATACACCGGTAACGGTGTTTATTGGGAAGTAATTTCAGCAGTACTTAGGGGAAGCGCTTGTCCAGCAGGGGCGAGTCTTAATAATGAGACAGGACGTTGCGACTGTCGCCCCGGTTACGAAATGGATGACTCTGGCTGTAAGCTTCCAGATAAAAACGGCCCCGAAAAGGGACCGCCTCCACCAGAGGGCTGCGCAGGAAATCCGGTCAATATCACCAATGGCAATAAATACCAAGTTGAACACGACTTAAGTATTCCGATCCCGTTGAGCCGGTACTACAACGGCCTGGACGGCTTGTGGCGACACTCGTATTCTGCGCGTATAACCCGCAAGGATGATAGCTTCCTACTCTACCGCGAAAACGGAAAAGTCTCGGAGTTCACGGGATCCGGAAAATATCTAACCTCCATCACAGACCTGGGCAGGCTTAGCCGGTTACCAGGAAAGTTTAGCTACACCTCCGAACTCAACGAAGTGATGGAGTTCGACCAGAATGGAATACTCACTAAACTCACCACCAAGGAAGGTCGCAAGTATCGTGTAGAGCGAGGCGCTAATCTTACGATTAGCGACGAACGTGGCAACAAACTCGTTCTCTCGGAGGGAACCAACCATCAACTCCTGCGCGCTCAGACAGGGGGTATATCCATTGAGTACACATACGACAAGGAACAGCGACTCACTTCGGTAACACGAACAGATGGGCAATACAGCACGAAAACACAGTACCTCTATGACGACCCGAGGAACGGAAAACTACTTACAGGCATCCTGGATAACAACAATCGCCGCTTCGCCACCTGGACCTACGACGACCAAGGCCGCGCCATCTCCAGCGAACATGCCAACGGCGCCGAAAAGGTCACCCTCGCCTACAACGATGACGGCTCCACCACCGTCACCAACGAATACGGCAAGCAGGCCACCTACCGCTTCCAGGTGATCCAGGGCATCAAGCGCATCGTCGCCATCGAAGGCGAACCCTCTCCCAACTGCCCCAGCAGCAATTCCACCTTCACCTACGATGACCAGGGCCTGCTCACCAGCAAACGCGACAACAACGGCAACCTGACCACC
>NZ_KV812679.1:15237-71337 GCF_001813485.1 Pseudomonas sp. HMSC067G02 | reverse complement strand
GCAACTGGCAGACCTCGCGCCTGCGACTGGCGGCCAGCCTCGGTCGCCTGGGCTTCTGGAGCCTGCGCTGAAAAGCCCGGAAAGCGCCGCTGCCCTCTACCTCTCGCGCTTGTCCGGCTGGCCGCCATCGCGCAGGATGCACCCAGCCCCCGCGACGAGAGACCGCATGATCGACGACATCCGCTACCTGATCGTATTCGCCAAGATCGCCGAGACCGGCTCCGTCTCCGGCGGCGCCGAGGCGCTGGGCCTGAGCGCCGCGACCGCCAGCCTGCACCTGTCCAGGCTGGAACGGAACCTGGGCCGTGCGCTGCTCTACCGCAACAGCCGCAAGCTGTCGCTGACCCAGGACGGCACGCAGTTGCTGGACACCGCCCGCTCCATGCTGGAACTCTACGAGAAGGGCTTCATCGAGTTCCGCCAGCGCGCCGTCTCGACCCGCAACAGCCTGCGCATCTCGATGCCCGCGGTATTCGTCAACAGCGACTTCACCCGTCACCTGGCAGCCTTCATCGAGGAGCATCCCGACCTCGACCTCGGCATCGCCTGCGACGACAGCCGCCACGACATCATCGGCGACGGCATCGACATCGCCTTCCGCATCGGCGACCTGCCGGACAGCTCGCTGAAGGCCCGTCACCTGTTCCTGCTGCCGCGCCAGGTAGTGGCGGCACCGGCATTCCTGGCCCGGCACGCGCCGCTGGAACACCCGCGCGACCTGCAGCGGCTGGAATGGATCGGGCTCGGCATGCGCCCCGACAGCCGGCTATTTCGTCATGCGCGGGACGACGAGGAGGTACGCGTCGACTACACCCCGCGGGTGCGCGTCGACAGCGTCGAAGCCTCCTGCCGCCTGGCCCGCCTCGGCGTCGGCCTGGCCGCGCCGCCGACCTACCTGAGCGACGAGCCGATCCGTCGCGGCGAGTTGCGCGCGGTGCTGCCGGAATGGCGCCTGGAGCCGTTGAAGGTGTATGCGGTGTGGCCGCCCAACGTACCCGCCAGCAGCATCGCCTATACCCTCATCAATCGCCTCTACGAGGCCTTCAATCCGGGCTAGCGGCGAGCTGCAGGTAGAGCATGTAGCCGGCGGTCAGCACCAGGGTGCCGCCCATCGCCCGATTGAACAGGCGCACCCGCCGGGGGCTGTCGAGCAGCAGCGCCACGCGGTCACCGAGCAGTGCCCAGGCGGCCAGCGAGAGGTAGCAGACCACCAGGTAGATGGCCATGAAGACCAGCAGCGGCGCGTGCGTGCTCGGGCTGGCGAACAAGGCCACGCCGGAAGCGCAGGCGATCCAGGCCTTGGGATTGAGCCATTGCAGGAGCACGCCCTGGAAGAACCCGGGGACCCCGTTTTCCTCCAGGGCCAGGCGTGGATCCGCGGTGGCGATGCGGTAGCCGACATGGGCGATGAACGCCGCGCCGGCCATCCCCAGGTAGTCGAAGAAGCGCGGGTAGGCCTCGATCGCGCGGACGAACCAGAAGCCGACGAAGGCCAGCAGCAGGACGAAGCCGAGGGTGGCGCCGGTGACGAACGGCAGGGTCCGGCGGAAACCATGGTTGGCGCCGGAAGCGACGATGGTCAGGTTCACCGGACCGGGGGAAATCGACAGGCTCAGGGAGAACGCGCCCATGGCGAGCAGCAGGGCTAGCGGCATGGGTCGAACTCCCCGGTCGGGTTGCGGGCTGGCTGGTGCGGGGCGGGCATGGGTTTCCTCCGTAGGGTCCTGGCGGGGCGCGACCGAACGGGTTGCGCCGCTGCCCGGAACGCTACAGGGAAAGCCCACCGGCATTAACGGGGCAAGGCTCAAGGCTGGTTTTGATTTTCCGCGCTTGACGACTGCGCCGGCCGCCGGCGCACCTCAGTCGTCCGCCTGGCCCGGCATGCGGATGCCATGCCGGCGCACCCGCCGATACAGGGTCGCTCGCGAGATACCCAGTTCCCGCGCCGCGGCCATGGGTTTCCAGCGATGCCGCACGAGGGCGTCGAGCAGGGCGTCGCGCTCCGGACCGCCGCCGCTCTCGCACGCACTGGCCGGTGTCCGGCCTTCGCCACGCAGCTCTGCCGGAAGGTCGGCGAGTTGCAGGGTGGCGCCGCCGCACAGCGCGCAGGCGTAGCGCAACACATGCCGCAATTGGCGGACATTGCCCGGCCAGCGATAGCCGAGCAGGCATTCCAGGGCTGCCTCGCCGAGTTCGATGCGTACGCCGCAGTGCGCGGTTTCCTCGTCGAGGATGCGCCGGATCAGCGCCAGCCGGTCGCTGCGTTCGCGTAGCGGCGGCAGTTCGAAGCGGGCGCCGCCGAGGCGGAAGTAGAGATCCTCGCGGAAGCCGCCGGCCGCCACCAGCGCCGCCAGGTCGCGGTGGGTGGCGCAGATCACCTGGATATCCACAGCCTGCCGGCGCGCAGCCCCCAGCGGCGCCACCTCGCCCTCGGCCAGCACGCGCAGCAGGCGGGTCTGCAGGCCCAGCGGCATGTCACCGATCTCGTCGAGGAACAGGGTACCGCCATCGGCCTGCTGCAGCAGGCCGCGCATCCCTTTCGCCGCCGCGCCGGTAAAGGCTCCGCCAACGTAGCCGAACAGCTCGCTCTCGATCAGGCTTTCGGGAATCGCCGCGCAGTTGAGCGCGACGAAGGGTTTGTCGCGACGGGCGCTGGCCTGGTGCAACTGGCGGGCGAAAACCTCCTTGCCGGCGCCGGTCTCGCCCTGGATCAGCACCGGCAGGTTGCGGTCCTTGACCCGCACCGCCAGGCGCAGGCTTTCGGCGATGCGCGGGTCGAGCGCAGCGTCGTCGGGCACCTCGCGCTCCAGCCGCCGCGCCTTGGCCCGCGGCGCGCTGAGACGCACGTGCAGCTCGCCGGCCTGGCCGCGCAGCAGGCACGGCGCCTGGTCGGCGGCGGCGTGCAGGGCGTCGAGGTCGAACACCTCGCCGATGTGGCTCGGCACCTGCCCCAGGCGCTGCCGCAGGTAGTGCCGCGCCGCCGGGTTCAACGCCAGCAGGCGCCCATCGGCGTCCCAGGCGAACAGGTAGTCCGGCTGGCTGTCGACGTAGCCCGGCGCACGGTGCGCGCGCAGCACCCAATGGCCCTGGGCGCTGTGCATGAAGAAGGCGTTCTCGATCTCCCGCGCGCTCTGCGCCACCATCTGCCGGATCAGATGCTGGCTACGGCGGTCGTCCGGCGATTGCACGGCGGAAACGTCGAGCACACCGAGCAACTCGCCCTGCGGATCGAAGACCGGCGCCGCGGAACAGGTCAGGTCGATGAAGGCGGCGCGGAAGTGATCGCGCTTGTGCACCGTCACCGCAGTCCTGTCGGTGAGTACGGCGGCCACCCCGCAGGTGCCCTCCTCGCCTTCCGACCAGCAGGTGCCGAGGTACAGCCCGGCCTTGCGGCAGTCGTTGCGGATGGTCGACTCGACACGGTAGTCGATGGTCCGCCCCTGGGCATCGGTGAGCAGTACGCAGTAGTCGGCATCGCGCACCCGTCCATGCAGTCGCGCCACCTCTTCGCTGGCGATGCGCAGGAACAGTTCGGAACGCTCGCGACATTCGTCGAGGAGGGTCTGCGAGAGAATCCGCGGCCCTTGCAGGGACCCCGGGTCGAGACGGTGCTGCTCCATGGAGCGGCGCCAGGAGTCGAGGATCGGCGTCGGCACCGGCGCCTGCGGCAGGCGCGCGGCGTTCCTCAGGACACGGCTGACACAGTCCACATGGTCCTTCGAGTGTGCGGAAAGCATGGGGCCTCCGTTGCTCGGCATCTTGTTGTTGTGCCGCCCATTAAGCGCCCATCGGCGACCCTCGACAAGCGCCGGGCCGCCACAGCCGACGACTGAGACGGAGCGTCTCAGCGTCTCGCCGGGAACCCGTGCGCGATGACATGGGTTGTCTCGCCGGACGTCGCCCCGGCGGTCGCCGGCCTTCCCATGCCGGCGCTCTACGACGGGCCTTCCGGCCGCCACGCCGCAACCTGGCATCGGCCTTGCTCCAGCCACGGCGACGGCAGGGCGGACTGTCCGCTCCTCCCAACGCCCTGCCGCATACACCTACAAGAACAATCAGAGGTGAAGCATGCACGCTACGTCGTCCGACGATTTCTCCCTGTCTTCCCGGGTCGCGCTGGTGACCGGCGCCGGACGCGGCATCGGCCGGGGCATCGCCCTCGCCCTGGCGCGCGCCGGCGCCGACGTGGCGGTGGCCGACCTCGATCCGCAGGTCGCCGAGGAAACCGCCGCCGCGATCCGCAGCCTCGGTCGCCGCAGCCTGGCCCTTGGGGTCGACGTCAGCGACGGCGACAGCGTCCGGGCGATGGTCGAGCGGGTCGCCACGGAGTTCGGCCGGCTCGACGTGGCGGTGAACAATGCCGGGGTGATCAGCATCCGCAAGGTCGCCGAACTCAGCCTCGCCGACTGGGACCGGGTGATGAACGTCAACGCCCGCGGCGTGTTCCTCTGCTGCCAGGCCGAACTGCCGCTGATGCAGGCGCAGCGCTGGGGGCGGATCGTCAACCTGTCATCGATCGCCGGCAAGGTCGGTCTCCCAGACCTCGCCCACTACTGTGCCTCGAAGTTTGCCGTGATCGGTTTCAGCAATGCCCTGGCCAAGGAGGTCGCGCGCGACGGGGTGACGGTCAACGCGCTCTGCCCGGGAATCGTCGGCACCGGAATGTGGCGCGGCGAGGACGGCTTGTCGGGCCGCTGGCGGCAGGCCGGCGAAAGCGAGGCGCAGTCCTGGGAACGCCACCAGGCCAGCCTGCTGCCCCAGGGTGAGGCGCAGACCGTCGAAGACATGGGCCAGCTCGTCGTCTACCTGGCCTGCGCGCCGCACGTCACCGGCCAGGCCATCGCCGTCGACGGCGGATTCTCGCTATGACCCCGCCCTCGCCGATCGTCGGCATCATCGCCAACCCGGCCTCCGGTCGCGACCTGCGTCGCCTCACCGCCCATGCCGGGCTGCACTCCAGCACCGACAAGGCATCGGTGGTGCAACGCCTGCTCGCCGCCTTCGGCGCCACCGGCATCCGCCATGCGTTGCTGCCGCCGGACATGACCGGCATCGCCGCCGCCGTGCTCCGGGCCAGCCAGACCCGCCAGGCCCGCGACGGCCACTGGCCGTTCCTGGAGTTCCTCGACATGCCGCTGCGCCAGAGCGTCGAGGATACCCGCCTGGCGGCGCGGCGCATGGTCGAGCGCGGCGTGGCGCTGATCGCCGTGCTCGGCGGCGACGGCACGCACAAGGCAGTGGCCGCCGAGGTCGGCGACGTCCCCCTGCTGGCGCTGTCCACCGGGACCAACAACGCCTTCCCGGAGCTGCGCGAAGCCACCGGCGCGGGGCTCGCCGGCGGCCTCTGCGCCAGCAACCGGGTGCCGCCGGAGATCGGCCTGCGACGCAACAAGCGCCTGCTGGTGCGCGAGCCGCGCCGCGGGCTCTGCGAGTGGGCGCTGGTGGACGTCGCGGTGTCGCCGCAGCCGTTCATCGGCGCCCGCGCCATCAGTCGCGCCGAAGACCTCGCCGAAGTCTTCGTCAGCTTCGCCGAACCCCACGCCATCGGCCTTTCGGCGCTTTGCGGACTGTGGTCGCCGGTGAGCCGCGAGGAGCCCCACGGCGCGTGGATGCGCCTGCATCCGGACGCCCGCGAGAGCCTGCTGGTGCCGCTGGCGCCGGGCCTGCTGGTGGGCTGCGGGGTCTCTGCCGCCGGCTACCTGCAACCCGGCGTGGCCCACGCGCCGAGCCTGTCCAGCGGGACCCTGGCGCTGGACGGAGAGCGCGAGATCGAGTTCAGCACCACCGACCGCCCGAGCATCACCCTCGACCCTTCCGGCCCGTTCAGCGTCGATGTGCCGGCCACCCTCGCCTACGCCGCCCGCCATCGCCTGCTGGCCGGCCAGCGAACCCCGATGACCCCGTGAAGACAACCTGGAGAACAACAAGATGTCCACTCTGAGCACCGACCAACTGCTCCATGCCTACCGCGTGATGCGCACCATCCGCGCCTTCGAGGAACGCCTGCACGTCGAGTTCGCCACGGGCGAGATACCCGGCTTCGTCCACCTCTACGCCGGCGAGGAAGCCTCCGCCGCCGGCGTGATGGCGCACCTGCGCGACGACGACTGCATCGCCTCCACCCATCGCGGCCACGGCCACTGCATCGCCAAGGGCGTAGACGTGCACGGCATGATGGCGGAGATCTATGGCAAGAAGACCGGGGTCTGCCAGGGCAAGGGCGGCTCCATGCATATCGCCGACCTGGAGAAAGGCATGCTCGGCGCCAACGGAATCGTCGGCGCCGGCGCGCCGCTGGCCGCCGGCGCCGCGCTGGCGGCCAAGCTGAAAGGCAGCGATGCGGTGGCGGTGGCCTTCTTCGGCGATGGCGGCTCCAACGAAGGCGCGGTGTTCGAGGCGATGAACCTGGCCGCGGTGTGGAACCTGCCGTGCCTGTTCGTCGCCGAGAACAACGGCTATGCCGAGGCCACCGCGGCCAACTGGTCGGTGGCCTGCGACCACATCGCCGACCGCGCCGCCGGTTTCGGCATGCCCGGGGTGACCGTCGACGGCTTCGACTTCTTCGCCGTCCACGAGGCTGCCGGCGCCGCCATCGAGCGCGCCCGCGCCGGCGAGGGGCCGTCGCTGATCGAAGTCAAGCTGACCCGCTACTACGGACACTTCGAGGGCGACGCACAGACCTACCGCGATCCCGACGAAGTAAAGCACTACCGGGAAACCCGCGACTGCCTCAAGCAGTTCCGCGAACGCACCTGCCACGCCGGCCTGCTCTCCGCCAGCGACCTGGACGCCATCGACGCCGAGGTCGAGGCGCGCATCGAGGATGCCGTGCAGCGCGCGAAGAACGATCCCAAGCCGGAGCCGGACGACCTGCTGCGCGACGTCTACGTGTCCTATCCCTGAGCCGCCCGAAAACAAGAACGAGGAGAACCATCATGGCGAGAAAGATCAGCTACCAGCAGGCCATCAACGAGGCGCTGGCCCAGGAAATGCGCCGCGACCCGAGCGTCTTCATCATGGGCGAAGACAATGCCGGCGGCGCCGGCGCGCCCGGCGAGGACGACGCCTGGGGCGGCGTGCTGGGGGTCACCAAGGGCCTCTACCACCAGTTCCCCGGCCGCGTGCTGGACACCCCTTTGTCAGAGATCGGCTATGTCGGCGCCGCGGTCGGCGCCGCCACCCGCGGCATGCGCCCGGTGTGCGAACTGATGTTCGTCGACTTCGCCGGTTGCTGCCTGGACCAGATCCTCAACCAGGCCGCCAAGTTCCGCTACATGTTCGGCGGCAAGGCGGTCACCCCGCTGGTGATCCGTACCATGGTCGGCGCCGGCCTGCGCGCCGCCGCCCAGCATTCGCAGATGCTCACTTCGCTATGGACCCACATCCCCGGCCTCAAGGTGGTCTGCCCGTCGTCGCCCTACGACGCCAAGGGCCTGCTGGTCCAGGCGATCCGCGACAACGACCCGGTGATCTTCTGCGAGCACAAGCTGCTCTATTCGATGCAGGGCGAGGTACCCGAGGAGCTGTACAGCGTACCCTTCGGCGAGGCGAACTTCCTCCGCGACGGCGACGACGTCACCCTGGTGACCTACGGCCGCATGGTCCACCTGGCGCTGGACGCCGCCGCCAGCCTGGCGCGCCAGGGCATCTCCTGCGAAGTACTGGACCTGCGCAGCACCAGCCCGCTGGACGAGGACAGCATTCTCGAAAGCGTGGAAAAGACCGGCCGCCTGGTGGTGGTCGACGAAGCCAACCCACGCTGCTCGATGGCCACCGACATCGCCGCGCTGGTCGCCGAACGGGCCTTCTCCGCGCTGCGCGCGCCGATCCGCCGGGTCACCGCGCCCCATACGCCGGTGCCTTTCTCCGACGCCCTGGAAGACCTCTACATCCCCGACGCGGCGAAGATCGAGGCAGCCGTGCGCCAGGCCCTGGAAGGGAGGGACGCGGCATGAGCCGGATCCATACACTGACCATGCCCAAGTGGGGCCTGTCGATGACCGAGGGTCGGGTGGACGCCTGGCTCAAGGAAGAGGGCGCGCATATCGAGAAAGGCGACGAGGTGCTCGACGTGGAGACCGACAAGATCTCCAGCAGCGTCGAGGCGCCCTTCTCGGGCGTGCTGCGGCGCAAGGTGGCGCGCGAGGACGAGACCCTGGCGGTCGGCGCGCTGCTCGGCGTGGTGGTCGAGGGCGAGGCGAGCGACGAGGAGATCGACGCACTGGTGCAACGCTTCCAGGCCGAATTCGTACCCGCCGACGAGGACGCTGGGGATAGCGGACCGGCACCGCGGAAAGTCGAGCTGGACGGGCGCCTCCTGCGCTATTTCGACCGCGGCGAGGGCGATCCGGCGCTACTGCTGATCCACGGTTTCGGTGGCGACCTGAACAACTGGTTGTTCAACCACGAGGCGCTGGCCGCCGAGCGGCGGGTGATCGCTCTAGACCTGCCGGGCCACGGCGAGTCCGGCAAGGCCCTGGTGCGCGGCGACCTCGATGAACTCAGCGGCAGCGTGCTGGCCCTGCTCGACCACCTCGACCTGGAACAGGTACACCTGGCCGGTCACTCCATGGGGGGAGCGGTGGCGCTGAACTGCGCGCGCCTGGCGCCGCAGCGGGTGCTGTCGCTGAGCCTGATCGGCAGCGCCGGCCTCGGCGAGGAGATCAACGGCGACTACCTGCGCGGCTTCGTCGAGGCGGCCAACCGCAACGCGTTGAAGCCGCAACTGGTGCAGTTGTTCTCCGACCCCGCGCTGGTCACCCGGCAGATGCTCGAGGACATGCTCCGCTACAAGCGCCTGGAAGGCGTCGATGCGGCCCTGCGCCAGTTGCTGGACAACCTGTTCGCCGACGGTCGCCAGCGCAACAACCTGCGTGCCGTGGCGAGCGAGGGCCGCCAGCCGGTCCTGGCGATCTGGGGCAGCGATGACGCGATCATCCCGGCGCGGCATGCCGAGGGCCTGCCAGCCCAGGTGGAGATCATTCCCGGACAGGCGCACATGGTGCAGATGGAAGCCGCCGAGCAGGTCAACCGCCTGCTGCTCGACTTCCTCCGCCAGCATTGAGGAGACGACCGACATGAACAGTTCCCCGCAAGCCAACGCGGCGATGCGCGCCGCCGTCTGGCACGGCCGCCACGATATCCGCGTGGAAGACGTGCCGCTCCCGGCCGAGCCGCCGCCCGGCTGGGTGCAGATCCGCGTGCACTGGTGCGGCATCTGCGGCTCCGACCTGCACGAATACCTGGCCGGCCCGGTATTCATCCCCGTGGAGGCGCCGCACCCGCTCACCGGCCTCAAGGACCAATGCATCCTCGGCCACGAGTTCAGCGGCGAAATCGTCCGCCTCGGCAACGGCGTGACCGGCTTCGCCGTCGGCCAGGCGGTCGCCGCAGACGCCTGCCAGCATTGCGGCACCTGCTACTACTGCCGGCATGGGCTGTACAACATCTGCGAGAACCTGGCCTTCACCGGGCTGATGAACAACGGCGCCTTCGCCGAATACGTCAACGTACCGGCCAACCTGCTCTACGCCCTGCCGGCCGGATTTCCCAGCGAGGCCGGCGCGCTGATCGAGCCGCTGGCGGTGGGCATGCACGCGGTGAAGAAGGCCGGCAGCCTGCTCGGGCAGAACGTGGTGGTGGTCGGCGCCGGCACCATCGGCCTGTGCACCATCATGTGCGCGCGCACCGCCGGCGCGGCACAGGTTATCGCCCTGGAGATGTCCTCGGCGCGCAAGGCCAAGGCCCTGGAGGTCGGCGCCAGCCAGGTGCTCGACCCCTCGCGGTGCGACGCCCTAGGCGAAATCCGCGCCCTCACCGGCGGGCTTGGCGCCGACGTCAGCTTCGAATGCATCGGCAACAAGCACACCGCCAAGCTGGCCATCGATGCCATCCGCAAGGCCGGCAAGTGCGTGCTTGTGGGAATCTTCGAGGAGCCCAGTGAATTCAATTTCTTCGAGCTGGTTTCCACCGAGAAGCAGTTGCTCGGGGCCCTCGCCTACAACGGCGAGTTCGCCGACGTGATCGCCTTCATAGCCGACGGCCGCCTCGACATCGCACCGCTGGTGACCGGTCGCATCGGCCTGGAAGAAATCGTCGAGCGCGGTTTCGAAGAGTTGGTGAACAACAAGGAGCACAACGTGAAGATCATCGTCTCGCCGGGCGGCTGACGCTTCAGCCCTTGTCGAGCTTGCGACACAGCCCCGCGGCCGGCGGGGCTTCCTTTACGAAACGCAGAGACGCGGGCGGAGGCTCAGAACCACTTGTCGTTGCGCTTGCGCCGCACCCTCAGCAGCGACGGCAGGATCAGCCCGGCGAACAGGCCGGCGCCGGCGATGCTGCCGCCGTAGACCATGTAGCGCATCAGCACCTGCTTGTTCTCGTCGCCCAGTTGCGCCTGCACCGCCCGCAGGTCGGAGCGGGCCTTGCCGAGTTCGGCGTCCAGGTTGCTGCGCGCCGCCTGCAATTCGTCGATCAACTTCTTGCGCGTGTCGAGGGTTTCCTGCATGCCCTGCACGCGGGTCTTCCAGGTGTCGTTGATGCCGTCCAGCTCGGCGGTCAGGGCGGCCACCTTCTGTTCCAGTTGCGGCAGGCGCTCGGCCTGGCCGGGAACCTCCTGCAAGTCGCGGCTGGGAATCCACACGGTGCTGCCGTTCTCGCCGCGCACCTGGCTGTAGTTGCCCTGGGTGCCAAGCAGCTCGACCTTCTGCCCGGAGGTGAGGGTGCCGACGATGCGATAGCCATCGGTGGGGCCGCTGCGCACGAAAGTGGTCAGGCTGTCGCTCACCCAGCGCGCGTTGCCGGTCGCCTCCTCGGCCTGCGCCGGGGCGCCGGCCGCCAGCAGGCCGCCGAGCAGGCAGGCTCCGATGACGCGGTTCAGGAACGGGGAAAGAGCGGCGGGGATGCGACGGGATAGGGACATGGCAATCTTCACATGGCGAGAGAACGAAACCCGCAAAGGGGAGCGAAAAAGCCGGCCAGTCGAATTGTTATGGACAAGCGCGCGACCGGGGCGGGGCTACCGCATGGCCAAGGGCCATGCGCCCGGCCCGGTTGGGCCGACGGCTGACAGACAGCGCTCGGGGCGATTGAGTTCACTCGTTTCCGCAGGAATGGATGGATGGTTGTAACAGCAGAATGCCAGGCCTGCCGACGGCCAGCGCTGCCCAGGCTGCGACCTGTCCGGATGATCCCCGGGGTACGACGGTATCTACGCCAAGGCAGAGGCTCCCTCGCCTGTACCACGCCCCACCGGTCGGATGGCGTGCTGCGATACAGCGGGCCCGTCAGGCGGCCAACCGCAGGCGGTCACTCGCTCGCCATCGCCGCCAGGTCGCGGCCGTCGCCGGCCCTTTCCATCATTCCTCTGCCAGGTGCCCGGCGAAGGTAGTGGCGCTGTAGCGCTCGCGGAACAGCCCCTTCTCCACCAGGCGCGGCACCACCTGTTCGAGGAACAGCCGCAGCGAGCCGACCGAGCCTCCCGGCGCGGCGATGAAACCGTCCATGGCGCCGGCGCCGGCCCAGTCGACGATCTGCTCGACGGCATCGTCCACCGTACCGATGACCTGCCAGTGCGCCGCGGAAACCACCTCGGGGCGCAGCAGCAACTGGTCCAGGCGTAACGTCTCGCGCTCGATCAGGCGCCGCAGCAGGTCGGTGTGGGTGCGGCTGCCGGGGTTGGCCACCGGCGGCGGCAGGTCGGCCGCGGAAATCGGCCGGTCCAGCGGCCAGTCGCTGAGGTCGAGGCCGAGCATCTGCCTGATCGTGGCGAACTTGCGCGCGCGGTCCAGGCGCGCGTGGGTCTGCATGAAGATTTCCCGCGCCTCCTCGCGGCTCTCCGCCAGGTACAGGCTGAAGCCCGGCAGCAGGCGCACGTCGCGCGGCGAGCGACCGTGGCGTTCGGCGCGGCGGGAAAGGTCGCGGCGCAGTTCCAGGGCAGCCTCCTTGTCCGGGGTCGGCGCGAACACCAGGTCGGCCACCGAGGCGGCGAAATCGCGCCCGCTCTCGGAGGCGCCGGCCTGCACCAGGGGAATCCGCGCCTCGCCGAAGGCCGGCAGGTTGAGCGGTCCCTTGACCTTGAGGAATTCGCCGTCGTGGTCGACCGGGCGCACCCGGGAAACGTCGGCGTAGCGGCCGCTCTCGCGGTCGACCAGGAGTGCCTCGCGGGGGAAGCTGTCCCACAGGTCGTGCACCAGCCGGGTGAACTCGGCGGCGCGCGCGTAGCGCTGCTCCGCATCGGGCATCGCGTCCAGGCCGAAGTTCTCGTGGCCCTGCAGCGCGGTGACGATGTTCCAGCCGGCGCGGCCGTCGCTGATCCAGTGCAGCGATTGCAGCTGCCGGGCCACCACGTAGGGCGGATAGAACGTGGTGGAGACCGTCGACACCAGGCCGATCCGCGAGGTTTCGCGGGCGACCGCGGCAAGCAGTACGGTGGGATCCAGGCTGGCGAAGCCGGAGCCGGTCTCCAGCACGTCCAGTGGCAGGCTGCTGACGTCCGGGCGAAACACGAAGTCGAGGTGGGCGGCTTCGGAGCGCCTGGCGATGTCGACGGCGAAATCGCTGCCGAAGATGCCTTCGATGTTGCTGTCGGGGCGCCGCCAGGCATCGCCGCTGAGCCAGGTGGGGGCCAGCGACATGCCGATGTGCAGGCGTTTCGGGGTACTCATCGTGCCAATCTCCTGTATGGGCTCTGGGGCTGGGCCGGCCCTGCGCGGGGCCGGCTTCTCGGGGCGCCTAGAAGGTGCCCTTGATGCCGATGCCGAGGGTCCGCGGCTGCGTCATGCTCGCCTCGATGCCGCCGATCCCCCGGTTTTCCTGCATGTAGGTGGGCGAGCGGTCGTCGAACACGTTCTTCACGTAGCCATAGAGCTGCACCTGGTCGTTGAAGCGGTAGCTGGCGCGGGCGTCGGTGAGGGTGTAGGCCTTGATCGAGTAGGCCTTGGTGTTGGCGGTGTCCGAGTAGTAGCCGTCCAGGTAGCGCACCTGGGCGTTCAGGTTGAGGCGCTCGGTGACGTCCCAGCTCGGTCCGAAGCTGAGGGTATAGCCCGGCGAGCGGGCGAACTCGTTGTGCTCGTAGCCGGTATTGCCGGACATCTCGTCGATCCGGGTGCGTAGCACGCCGGCGCTGGCCTTCAGCCGCAGGTCGTCGCGCAGGCGGTAGTCGAGGTCCAGCTCCATGCCGTAGGCGTGGGCCTTCTCGGCGTTGATGGTGTACGACTGCGCCACCCCCGGCGAAACCACCACCGGGATGTTGTACTGGGCGTCCTTGAAATCCATGAAGAACAGGTTGCCGTTCAGCAGCAGGCGGCCGTCGAGCAGGCTGGCGCGGGTGAACAGTTCGTAGTTCCAGATGGTTTCTTCCTTGAAGTAGGCCCAGTTGCGGGTAGTCAGGTTGAGCGACACGCCGCCGGGGTTGTAGCCGCGGCTGACCAGGCCCCCGACGGTCCAGTCCGGGGTCGCGGCGAAGGCCAGGGAGACTTTCGGCAGGAAGGCCGAGAAGGTCTTCTGGTAGTCCAGCGGACGCGGCGCCAGCACCGAGTTGCCGCTGCGCTCGATGCGGTCCTCCTGGTAGCGCAGGCCGGTGGTCAGGGTCCAGCGGTCGCTCAGGCGGTAGTTCAGCTCGCCGAACACACCGAGGTTCTTCTTCGTGTCGTCGAAGGCCGACAGCCCGCGCAGGTGCAGCGTCTCGTCGGTGCGGGTGCGGGCGTAGTAGACCCCGCCCATGCCGCTGATCCGGTCCTCCTGCTCGCCGAAGCTGATCCGCGATTCGTTGGAGGCGTTCTTCTGGCGGATGTCGGCGTCGCCCTCGCCGCCCGCGCCGGTGGTGCGGTGCACCGAGGACAGCGAGTACTGCGCCTGGTTGAACAGGCGGATGCCGTTGTCGAGGTCATAGGCGACGTCGAGGATGCTGGTGTTGGTGTCCTGCTCCCAGCTGGGCATGGTGGTCGAGCGATGGTCGAGCTTGTCGAACGGGCGGGTCGCCGCTTCCTGGGTCGGGCGGTTGCTGTCGTTGTGGGAGAAGGTGAACTTGCTCTCCAGGCCCGGAATTCCGCTGGGCAGCCAGAGCAGCTTGGCGCGCGCGTTGAGGGCGCGGAAGTCCTGGTCGGTGCCGCTGTCCTGGAACTTCGGGTTGTCGTAGTCGATGAAGGTGTCGCGGCCCGCGTAGTCCACCGCCAGGCGCCCGGCGAAGTCCTGCGCCAGCGGGCCGGACACTGCGATCGAGCTGCGCCGCGAATGGTAGCTGCCGATCTCCGCCTGGTAGGCAGCCTCGGGGCTGAAGGTCGGGTCCTTGGTGTTGACGATGATCGCCCCGGCGATGGCGTTGGCGCCCTGGGAAGTGGTCTGCGGGCCGCGGAACACCTCGATGCTGTCGACGTCCCAGACCGAGGTCGCGCCGAAGAACATCTCGTTGTAGTTCAGGTAGTGGCCATCGAGGTTGATCGTCGCCCGCGGCACTGTGCCACCCCAGAACACGTTCTGCCCGTTGTTCGGGCCCTGGGTGTCCTGGCCGCGGATGATCGGCGCGCCCACCGAGTCGGTGTAGACCACGTTGGGACTGCCATTGATCACCTCGGCGACCGAGGCGTTGCCGGTCTGCTTGCGGTCGATGTCGCGGGCGCTGGTGAGCGATACCGAGGACGCCGTGTCCTTCAGCGAGCGTTCACGTTTCTCGCCGGTCACGACCAGCGCCTCGAGGGCGGCGGGTTCGTCCTCGGCGGGCGGGTTTTCCCGGGCCAGTGCCGATGGCGAGGCGAGCAGGGTGGACAGCGTGACGACGCCGATTCCCCGGTTGAGCGTGCGGTGCGTGCGGGCGTTCAAGGATCTTCTCCAAATGGGAATGACTCTCTTTTCCATTCAGGCTATCACGCCACCAGATCATTCCTCAATGGGGAATAGATTCCTCATTGCGAAATATGGAATCTCCTACGCCCGTCCCTTCCGCGGCGCCCCACCGCCCCGGGGAATCGGTATCATGGGCGCCGCCCGCGCCACCGCAGCGCGGACCGAAGCCTATGGATCAACCGTGGTGAGGAGACCGAGCCGTTGAATACTTCGCAGCCCCCGGCGGACGAGATGCCGGACGCCCCGGGCGAAAAGCGCTCCGGCACCATCCAGTCGGTGTCCATCGCCGCGCGCTTCCTGAAGACCCTGGCCAACGCCGAAGGCGAGCTGGCCCTCGGCGAAGTGGCCCGGCGCACCGGCACCGGCGGCTCCACCGCGCACCGCTACCTGCAGAGCCTGGTGAAGGAAGGCCTGGCCCGCCAGGACCCGCTCAGCGGTCTCTACGACCTCGGGCCGGCGGCGCTGAGCATCGGCATAGGCGCGCTGAAGCGGATCGACGCGGTGGATATCGCCGCCCGCCACATGAAGGCCCTGGCCCAACGGCATGCCGCCAGCGGCGGGGTGGCGATCTGGACCGAGCGCGGCCCGACCCTGGTGCGCTGGTACCGCAGCGCCTATTTCTCGATCAACCCGCTGGCCCTGGGCGATATCCTGCCCATCGACAATACCGCTTGCGGCCTGGTGTTCCAGGCCTTCCTGCCGAAGGCCGTGGTCGACGCCGCGCGCAAGCAGCAACCGGCGCACTTCCGCGGCAGCCCGCCGAGCCGCGCGCTGCTCGACGAGGTGCGCGAGCGTTGCTGGGCCGAACTGACCAGCCACCTGCTGTCGAACGTCACCGGCCAGGCGGCGCCGGTGTTCGACGCCCAGCAGGAGATCGTCTGCGCCATGACCACGGTGACCGATCTGGGCCAGTTGCAGTCGGCGGAAGACCGCGACGCGCTGTTCCACGAGGCGCTGCAGGTCAACCAGTCCACCGGCGGCCTGGTCCTCCATCCCGGCATGCGGCCGCCGCCGCGCTGAGCCACCTCAGCCCGGCGCGTCGGCGGCGATCCCGCGCGGCACCAGCAGCGGCGTGCCGCTGACCGGGTCGGCGATGATCAACGAGCGCAAGCCGAACACCTCCTCCACCAGACGCTCGGTGAAGATATGCGCCGGCGCGCCCTCGGCGAGGATCGCGCCGTCACGCATGGCGATCAGGTGCGAGGCATAGCGGCAGGCCTGGTTGAGGTCGTGCAGCACGGCGACGATGGTGCGCCCCTGGCGATTCAGCTCGGCGAGCAGTTCGAGCAATTCGATCTGGTGGACGATATCCAGGTAGGTGGTCGGCTCGTCGAGCAGCAGCAACGGGGTTTCCTGCGCCAGCACCATGGCGATCCACACGCGTTGCCGCTGGCCGCCGGAGAGCGCGTCGAGCGGTCGCTCGGCCAGGCCGTCGACCCGCGTGGCGCGTAGCGCCGCCGCTACCGCGCGCTCATCCGCCGGCGACCACTGGCGCAGGAACGACTGGTGCGGATAGCGTCCGCGCGCCACCAGCTCGGCCACCGTGATGCCATCCGGCGCCAGCGCGCTCTGCGGCAGCAGGCCGAGACGCCGCGCCACTTCCCGCCCCGGCAGGCTGTGGATATCCCTGCCGTCCAGCACCACCCGGCCCTCGGCCGGCGCCAACAGGCGCGACAATGCCGCCAGCAGGGTCGACTTGCCGCAGGCGTTGGGCCCGACGATCACACTGAACGAACCCTCGGGGATGGCCAGCGAGAGATTCCGCGAAACGGTCCGCGCGTCGCGACGCAAGGTCACGGCGTCCGCGTGCAGGCGATGGGTCATGGGAGGTTCCTGGATAAGAATGGCTCGAATATGTGGAATCGATTCTACATTATGGAATAGACTGCATGAGAAGCATTATCATATGAATCCGTCCGCCCGGCTTCCCCTACAGCGAAAACAGCCTTCATGCCGACCCGCCGCCGCTCCGCCCTGCCATTACTCGCCCTCGCCCTGAGCCTGTTCGCCACCCTCGCCGCGGCCGGGGAGCCGAAGCCGGCGCGGATCGTCTCCACCACCCCGAGCGTCACCGGCATCCTGCTGGCGATGGACGCGCCGCTGGTGGCCAGCGCCGCCACCACGCCAAGTCGCCTGACCGACGCCAAGGGCTTCTTCTCGCAATGGGCGAAGGTCGCCGACCAGCGTGGCGTCGAGGTGCTCTACCGCAACCTGCGCTTCGACATCGAAGCGGTGATCGCCCAGGATCCGGACCTGCTGGTCGCCTCCGCCACCGGCGCCGACAGCGCCGCGCCATACCGTGCGGAGCTGGAGGCGCAGGGCGTACCGACGCTGGTGGTCGACTACTCGAAACACAGCTGGCAGGAACTGGCTACCGAGCTGGGCCGGCACACCGGCCTGGAACGCCAGGCGCAGGCCGCCATCCAGCGCTTCGACGCCTACACCGCCGAAGTCGCCGCGGCCATCGCGCCGCCGCAGGGCCCGGTCAGCGTGGTCGGCTACAACATCGCCGGCAGCTATTCCATCGGCCGCCAGGCCAGCCCCCAGGCACGCCTGCTCGAAGCCCTCGGCTTCCAGGTGGCGGAACTGCCGGAGGCGCTGGCGGGCAAGGTGACGCGCGCCTCGGACTTCCAGTTCATCTCGCGGGAAAACCTGCCCGCCGCGATCGCCGGCGACAGCGTGTTCCTGCTCGGCGCCAGCGACGACGACGTGCAGGCGTTCCTCGCCGACCCGGTGCTGGCCAACCTGTCGGCGGTGCGCGAAAAGCGCGTGTACGCCCTGGGCCCCAGTTCCTTCCGCATCGACTACTACTCGGGGCGGCAGATGATCGACAACGTCGCCCGCCATTTCCGCTGAGCCATGCGCCCGTTCGCCGGAAGTCCGCTCATGCAGGCGTCCCCGATGTGCCGCCGGCGCCTGCGCGCCTGGGGCCTGCTCGCCGGCGCGCTGCTGCTCGCGCTGGCGGCCCTGGCCAGCCTGGCGCTGGGCTCGCGGCCGGTGCCCCTGGCGGTCACCCTGGATGCCCTGCAAGCCGTCGATCCGCACGATGATCGCCACCTGGTGGTACGCGAACTGCGCCTGCCGCGCACCCTGGTGGCGCTGCTGGCCGGTGCGGCACTGGGAGTGGCCGGCGCGCTGATGCAGGCGCTGACGCGCAATCCGCTGGCCGAACCCGGCCTGCTGGGAATCAACGCCGGCGCGGCGCTGGCGGTGATCGTCGGGGTCGCGCTGTTCGACCTGGCGAGCATGGGCCAGTACCTCGGTTGCGCCTTCCTCGGCGCCGGCCTGGCCGGCATCGCCGTATTCCTTCTCGGCCAGGCCCGCGAGACCGGCACCAACCCGGTGCGCCTGGTGCTGGCGGGTGCCGGCTTGTCGGTGATGCTCGCCTCGCTGACCGGAATCATCGTGCTGAACGCCCCGCCGGAAGTCTTCGACCGCTTCCGCCACTGGGCCGCCGGCTCGCTTTCCGGCAGCGGCTTCGCCCTGCTCGGATGGCCGGGCCTGGCCATCGGCGCCGGGCTGGCCGCCGCCTTCGCCCTCGCCGCCAGGCTCAACGCCCTGGCCCTGGGCCAGGAGATCGGCCGGGCGCTCGGCGTCGACCTGCGCCTGACCTGGTTGCTCGCCTGCCTGGCGGTGATGCTGCTGGCCGGCGCGGCCACCGCCCTGGCCGGGCCGATCGCCTTCGTCGGCCTGGTCGCCCCGCACCTCGCGCGGTTGCTGGCCGGGCCGGACCAGCGCTGGATCCTGCCTTTCTCGGCGCTGATCGCCGCCGGCCTGCTGCTCGGCGCCGACATCCTCGGGCGGCTGCTGGCGGCGCCGGCGGAGATCGCCGCCGGAATCGTCGCGTTGCTGCTCGGCGGGCCGGCCTTCATCGTCCTGGTCAGGCGCTTCCGCCTGAGTCGCCTGTGAACGGCCTCCACGCCCTGCGCCTGGGTTCCCTGTCGCTGCGTTGGCGGCCACGGGCGGCGCTGGCCTGCCTGGTCCTCGCGGGGATCGGGCTGGCGCTGGCGGCGGCCCTGCTGGGGACCGGCAGCCTGGCGCTGGGCCCGGCAGAGGTGTTCGCCAGCCTGCTCGGCCAGGGCCAGGACCCCACCGCCCAGCGCATCGTCCAGCGCGTGCGCCTGCCACGGGTGCTCACCGCCTGCCTGGTCGGCGCCGCGCTGGGCATGGCCGGGGCGATCTTCCAGTCGATCTCGCGCAATCCGCTGGGCTCGCCCGACGTCATCGGTTTCACCACCGGCGCCGCCAGCGGCGCCATCGTGCAGATCATCCTGTTCGATGCCGGCCCGCTGGCCACCTCGCTGGCGGCGCTGGCCGCCGGCCTCTGCACGGCGCTGGCGGTGGTGCTGCTGGCGCGCCGGGGCGCCACCGCCGGCGGCTACCGCCTGGTGCTGGTGGGCATCGGTGTCGGCGCCAGCCTGTCGGGCCTGAACAGCCTGCTGCTGGTCACCGGCAACCTCGACCAGGCGATGTACGCCCAGCTCTGGCTGGCCGGCTCGCTGAACACCCGGACCTGGTCGCACGTCGTCCCGGCAGCGCTGGGCCTGCTCGCCAGCGTGCCGCTGGCGCTGTACCACGGTCGTCGCCTGGAAGTGCTGGAGCTGGGCGATGCCAGCGCCGCCCAGCTCGGCGTGGCGGTGGAGCGCGTGCGCTTGCAGATGGTCCTGGTCGCCGTCGGCATGACCGCCATCGCCACCGCCGCGGCCGGCCCCATCGCCTTCATCGCCCTGGCCGGCCCGCAACTGGCCCGGCGCCTGACCCGCTCGGCCGGGGTGCCGTTGCTGTCCGGCGCATTGATGGGCGCGGTCCTGCTGCTGGCCGCCGACCTGCTCGGCCAGCGCCTGGCATACGTCGCCAACCTGCCGATCGGCCTGATGACCGGCCTGCTCGGCGGTTTCTACCTGCTCTGGCTACTGCTGCGCAGCCGCCGGATCTGAGCCCTGGCCTCAACGACCGCCCAGGCTGCCGTTGCCGCGCCCCCGCCAGGGAAGCCGCGAACGCCGGCCAGGATGTACACTGCATCCCCTGTATCGACCCGGCCGCCTCGCGGCCCCCGTCGCAGCAAGCAGAGAACAAGAGGAACGATGATGAGCGTCGCTAACGGTCTCCCCGTCTCCATTCGCCAGGCGGTGACAGCATGATCGAGGTCACCGAGGTTTCCATCGCCGAGCTGCGTGACGCGCTCGAGTCCGGTCGTACCACGGCGGTCGAACTGGTCCAGGCCTACCTGGCGCGGATCGACGCCTACGATGCACCCGGCACGCCCACCGCGCTGAACGCGGTGGTGGTGCGCAATCCCGATGCGCTGGCCGAAGCGCAGGCCTCCGACGCCCGCCGGGCGCGTGGCGAGACCCTCGGTCCGCTGGACGGCATTCCCTACACCGCCAAGGACAGCTACCTGGTCAAGGGCCTCACCGCGGCTTCCGGCAGCCCGGCGTTCAAGGACCTGGTGGCCCAGCGCGATGCCTTCACCGTCGAGCGCCTGCGCACCGCCGGGGCGATCTGCCTGGGCAAGACCAACATGCCGCCCATGGCCAACGGCGGCATGCAGCGCGGCGTCTACGGCCGCGCGGAGAGCCCGTACAATGCCGCCTACCTCACCGCGCCCTTCGCCTCGGGGTCCTCCAATGGCGCCGGCACCGCCACCGCGGCCAGCTTCGCCGCCTTCGGCCTGGCCGAGGAAACCTGGTCGAGCGGGCGCGGCCCGGCGTCGAACAACGGCCTGTGCGCCTACACCCCTTCGCGCGGGGTGATCTCGGTGCGCGGCAACTGGCCGCTGACGCCGACCATGGACGTGGTGGTGCCCTATGCGCGGAGCATGGCCGACCTGCTGGAAATCCTCGACGTAGTGGTCGCCGACGATCCCGATACCCGCGGCGACCTCTGGCGCATGCAGCCCTGGGTGCCGATCCCCAAGGCCTCCGAGGTACGCCCGGCGAGCTACCCGGCCCTGGCCGCAGGCGCCGAGGCCCTGGCCGGCAAGCGCTTCGGCGTGCCGCGCATGTTCATCAACGCCGACCCCGATGCGGGCACCAGCGAGTCCCCCGGGATCGGCGGCCCGACCGGCCAGCGCATCCATACCCGGCCCTCGGTCATCGCCCTCTGGGAACAGGCGCGCAAGGCCCTGGAAGCCGCCGGCGCCGAAGTGATCGAGGTGGACTTCCCGCTGGTGTCGAACTGCGAGGGCGACCGACCCGGCGCGCCCACCGTGTTCAACCGCGGCCTGGTGTCGAAGGAATTCCTCCACGACGAGCTGTGGGAACTCTCGGCCTGGGGCTTCGACGACTTCCTGCGCGCCAATGGCGATCCGAAGCTGAACCGCCTGGCGGATGTCGACGGCCCGCAGATCTTCCCCCACGACCCCGGCACCCTGCCCAACCGCGAGGGCGACCTGGCCGCCGGCATGGACGAATACGTGCGGATGGCCGAGCGCGGCATCAAGCCCTGGGACCGGATCGCGACCCTCCCCGATGGCCTGCGCGGCCTCGAGGAAACCCGGCGGATCGACCTCGAGGAGTGGATGCGACGCCTGCGCCTGGACGCCGTGCTCTTCCCCACCGTCGCCGACGTCGGCCCGGCGGACGCCGACGTCAACCCGGCCTCGGCCGACATCGCCTGGAGCAACGGTGTCTGGGTCGCCAACGGCAACCTCGCCATCCGCCACCTCGGCGTGCCGACGGTCACCGTACCGATGGGGGTGATGGCCGACATCGGCATGCCGGTGGGCCTGACCTTCGCCGGCCGCGCCTACGACGACTCGGCGCTGCTGCGCTTCGCCGCGGCCTTCGAGTCGACCGGCTCGCGGCGTATCGTGCCGCCGCGTACTCCACCGCTGGCAAGCAAGTGAAAGGCGCGGGCGGAAGGCTTCACGTCTTGCGCCCACGCTGTTCCGTTCAAGGGAGTTATCGATGCAGCGACTCTTCGTCTACGGCAGCCTCGGCCCCGGCCGTCCCAACGAACACCTGATGCAGAAGATCGGCGGGCAATGGCAGGCGGCCAGCCTCCGCGGTCGCCTGCTGGAAAAGGGCTGGGGCGCCGGGATGGGCTTTCCGGGCCTGGCGATCGACGCCGACGGCGAGGAAATCCACGGCCATGTGTTCGTCTCCGACCGCCTCGCCGAGCACTGGCCCGCGCTGGATGAATTCGAAGGCACCGAATACCGGCGCGTGGCGACCCGGGTAACGCTGGCCGACGGCGCCCAGGTCGATGCCTACGTCTACGCCCTGCGCGACTGAACGCTTGCCGGCGACCTAGGGATTCGCACGCAAAGCGCGCAGGGTCTTCGCGAGGACCCCGACCGCCGCCTCCAGCTCGTCCGTGGTGTAGGCGGCGAAGCCCATCAGGAAACCCGCTCGCGGTGGCGCGGCGAGATGCAGGGCGCTGAGCCCGACCAGCTCGACACCGGCGCGGTATGCCGCCGCGATGGCGCGCGTTTCGTCGATTTCCGCGCAGAGCAGCCCGGGCATCTGTAGCCCGCCGGCCGGCACGCGCGGCTCGACCAGGCCGCCCAGACGCTTGCCTACCCGCTCCGCGAGGAATCCCAGGCGCTCGCCGTAGAGGTTGCGCATGCCGCGCACGTAGGCGCCGAAGTGGCCGCCGGCGATGAAGCGCGCCAGGGTCAGTTGCGCCAGCGAGGCGTTGTGCCCGTCCTGCAGGGAGCGGGCGACGGTCATCGGTGCCACCAGCGCCGGCGGCAGGACCATGTAGCCGATGCGCAGGCCGGGAAACAGCGACTTGGTGAACGTGCCGATGTAGAGCGTCCGCTCGTGGACGTCCAGGCCTTGCACGCAGGCGGTGGGCCGGCCGGCGTAGTGGAACTCGCTGTCGTAGTCGTCCTCGATGATCCATGCCTGCTGCCGCTGCGCCCATTCGATCAGCGCCAGGCGACGCTCCAGCGACAGGGTCACGCCGGTCGGGTAATGGTGCGACGGGGTCAGGCACAGCGCCCGCGCCGCCTGCGGCTGGGCGAGGATCGGCTCGGGCCGCAGGCCCTGTTCGTCGACCGGGACCGGCAGGCACTCCAGGCCTGCGGCCTCGAAGGCCTTGCGCGCGCCGTAGTAGGCCGGGTCCTCGACGAATATCCGCTCGCCGGCGTCGAGCAGCACGCTGGCGCAAAGACCCAGCGCCTGTTGCGAACTGGTCAGCACCAGTACCCGGTCGGCCGTGGCGCGTGCGCCACGCTCCAGGTTGACGTAGTCGGCGATCGCCTGGCGCAGCGGTTCGGCGCCCTGCGGGTCGCCGTGGGTCAGGGCGCGCGCGCCATATTCCTTGAGGACCTGGCGCTGCAGGCGCTCCCAGGTCGCCAGGGGAAAGGGGCGGGTCTCCGGCACGCCGGGAGCGAAGGGGCGCGGGACGAGCTGCTCGCGAACCCCGCCGCCAGCCTGCATCGCCTCGCCACGCCGGCTCAGTCGCGGCGCGCCGCCGACCCGTCGTGGAGCGCCCGCACCGCGCCGGCCGGGGGACAGCCGGGTAGCCGCGGCCACCACGCTGCCGCTGCCGACCCGACGCTCGATGAAGCCCTCGGCATGCAGGTGCGAATAGGCCGCTTCGACGGTGTCGCGGGATACCCCCAACGACTGCGCCAGCGCCCGCGAGGCCGGCAACGGATTGCCCGGCGCCAGGGCACCGTCGAGGATCAGTTGGCGGATCGCGCGCTGGATTCGCGCATGCAGCGGCAGGGCCTGGAGCTGTGGATGGAGGAGTCGCGCCTTGACCGATTCGAGCAGTGATTGCCTGAACAAATGGTCTGCCCTCGATCATCTAATTGGTGGGATATGGCAAGCCATTAGGCAGCTATAAAAACACCCGGGTCAAGACCCTCGGTCCCGGCCTACGCCGGATCGCCCCATCAAGCCAAAGAAGGAAGCACTGGATGCAATCCCTGCACACACTGGTATCGGTACGCCCCGTGGCACACGAGGACTTCGAGCAGTGGCTCGAACACTGGAAGGCCTACCAGGCGTTCTATGAAGTCGAACTCTCGGCACAGACCACCGAGGCCACCTGGCGGCGCTTCTTCGACGAGGGCGAACCGATGCACTGCGCCGTGGCCAGCGACGGTCGCCGCCTGCATGGCATCGTCAACTTCCTCTACCACCGCTCGACCTGGGCGGCACAGGACGTCTGCTACCTGGAAGACCTCTATGTCTCGCCCGACGTGCGCGGCCAGCAGATCGGCAAGCAGTTGATCGAGTACGTCCGCCGGCAGGCCGAGGAACGTCGCTGCGCGCGGCTCTACTGGCATACCCAGGAAAGCAACCACAGGGCGCAGCGCCTGTACGACTGGGTGGCGGACAAGCCGGGCGTGATCGAATACCGCATCGAGCTCTGAACCGACCGCGCGACCGGAGCCTCGGCGCGGCGGACCCTCGACGCGGTTCTCAGTCCCAGGCCGGCGCCAGGCCCTGCGGACTGACCTCGCGGCCGTTACGCTCGAGGCCGGCGATGCGCGCCATGTCCTCGGCGTCCAGGCGCAGGTCGCGCGCCAGCAGGTTGCTGGCGAGGTTCTCGCGGCGGGTCGAGGACGGAATCACCGCGTAGCCCAGTTGCATCGCCCAGGCCAGCGCCACCTGGGCGACCGTGGCCCGGTGCCTGGCGGCTATCCCGGCCAGCGTCGGGTCCTTCAGCACCTTGCCGTAGGCCAGGGTCATGTACGAGGTGACCGCGATGCCCTGCTCCTCGAGGTAGGCGGTCAGCGCGCGGTTCTGCAAGTAAGGGCTGAGTTCGATCTGGTTGGTGGATATCTCGCCCGCACCGACCGCGGCGATGGCCTGGCGGGTCAGTTCGATGTTGAAGTTGGAGACGCCGATCCGCCGGGTCAGGCCCAGGGACTTGGCTTCCGCCAGCGCCGCCATGTACTCCGCCAGCTCGACGCCGTTGCCGGGTGCCGGCCAATGGATCAGGACCAGGTCCAACCGGTCGGTGCGCAGTTTCTCCAGACTCTCGCGCAGGCTGGCGAGCAGCTTTTCGCAGGCGTAGTTGTCGACCCAGACCTTGGTGGTGAGGAACAGCTCGGAACGCGGTACGCCGCTCTCGGCGATCGCGCGGCCGATATCCGCCTCGTTGCCGTAGATCTGCGCGGTATCGATGGCGCGATAACCCAGCTCGAGGGCGCTGCGCACCGAGTCGACGACGACCTGGCCGGTGAGGCGGAAGGTGCCGAGACCGAAGGACGGGAGGGGGTGGATGGTGGAAGACATGGCTGCGCTCCGTGGGCGGGATGGCTCGAATGAAGCGCAGTGTGGCGGCTTACATCTCTTCGATTAAGACCCGAATCGAGCAAATTCATTTGCGTTGGAATCACGAATCCAGGCGGCCTTCACGGGAGGTATCCAGCGGAAATTCCTGCCAGCCGCTGGCAGAACGCAGTTCATCGGATTCCCGCGAATAGTACTGATAACGATAATCTCTATCATTTACTCCATTTTTACATTTACATACACTTGCCCCGCCGCGAATTCCTACGCCGGTTTCCCACATAAACAAGAAACGCAGCCGGTCGCGCCAACGGCCTGCCTGCGCCGCCATCCAGGACACTGCAGATGAAACACGTCGTTTCCAGTGCGTTATTGCTCGGTCTCTCCTCGCTTTCCCTGGCCGCCCAGGCCGCTCCCATCGCCCTTGACCTTCCCGCCCAGCCCCTGGCCGCATCCCTCGAGCAATTGCAGGGCGCCAGCGGCCTGCGCATCCGTTTCGACCGCGCGGCCGTGGCCGACCGGCGCGCACCGGCCCTACGCGGCACGCTGGAGCCGAGCGAGGCACTGCAGCGTCTGCTCGCAGGTTCCGGACTGAGCGGGGAGGTACGGGGCGGCGACGCCTGGGTCGAGGCCGCTGCGACAGGTGCCGGCATCGCCCCCGGCGACAGCGTCGACCTCGGCGCGCTCAGCGTGGTCGCCACCCAGGACCCGGCCACCGCCGCCATCACCGAAGACAGCGGCTCCTACACCACCCGGGCGATGCGCACCTCGACCAAGCTGGCGATGTCGATCCGCGAGACCCCTCAGTCGGTCAGCGTGGTCACCCGCCAGCGCATGGACGACCAGGGCATGCGCGACCTAAACGACGCGGTGAAGGGCGTCACCGGCCTCACCGTGCAACAGTACGGGCCGGCCCGGGTGAAGTACGCGGCGCGCGGCTTCGACGTCGACAACATCATGTACGACGGCCTGCCGACGAGCATTTCCACCTATACCCAGGACGTCATTTCCGCCGCCGACCTGGCCATGTTCGACCGCGTCGAAGTGGTGCGCGGTGCCACCGGCTTGATGCAGGGCGCAGGCAACCCGGCGGCGGCGATCAACATGGTGCGCAAGCGTCCGACCCAGGACTTCCGCGCCTCCCTGCAAGGCAGCGTCGGCACCTGGGACCGCTATCGCAGCGAGGCCGACGTTTCCGGTCCGCTGAACAGCGAAGGAACCCTGCGCGGCCGCGCGGTGGTCGCCTACCAGAAAGGCAACAGTTTCCAGGACCACGTCAGCAGCGAACGCGGCGTGTTCTACGGGATCGCCGAAGCCGACCTGAGCCCGGACACCACCTTCGCCATCGGCGCCTCGAACCAGAACGACAACCGCAACGACAACTGGGTAGGCCTGCCCAGCCCGCTGGGCGGCCGCCACCTGGACCTCAAGCGCTCGTCCTACTACGGCGCCGACTGGTCCTACTGGGATACCGACACCACCCACCTGTTCAGCGACCTGACCCACCGCTTCGCCAACGGTTGGCAGATGAAGCTGGCCGCCGACAAGCTGTGGGCGCGAATCAACATGCTCGGGCTGTACAACGACTGCTACTACTCGACCACCGGCTGCGCCAGCATGACCCAGAACCCCGGCGACTACAGCTACACCGACGACCACGACAGCTATGACGCCTATGCCAACGGTCCCTTCCAGTTGCTCGGCCGCGAGCACGAGCTGGTGGTCGGCGCCAGCTATCGCCAGGAACGCTTCGACGGCCACGGCGGCTGGGGCAGCCTGTTCAACAAGGACGGCACCCCGACCGGGCCGATGGACCCGACCCAGTGGGACCCGAGTTCGACCCTCAAGCCGAGGCTGAACACCAGCCTGTGGGGCATGAAGCTCGACCAGGAACAGAAAGGCGCCTACCTCACCACCCGGTTGAACCTCGCCGACCCGCTGAAAGTGATCCTCGGCGGGCGCCTGGACTGGTATAAGGCCGACGCCGATACCGACAGCTACAAGGTCACCCGCAACGTCACCCGCTATGCCGGGGTGATCTACGACCTGAACCAGACCTACTCGGTCTACGCCAGCTATACCGACATCTTCAAGCCGCAGAGCAACTTCGACGCCGGCGGCGGCCTGCTCGACCCGATCACCGGCAAGAACTACGAGATCGGCCTGAAGGGCGAACACTTCGGCGGCGCGCTCAATTCGCAGATCGCGCTGTTCCAGATCGACCAGGAAAACCGCGCCACCGAGGACGTCGGCGGCCCCTCGCCATGCCCCTTCAGCCCCACCTCGCGCTATTGCTCGCGCGCTTCGGGCAAGGTCCGCAGCCAGGGCGTCGACCTGGAGCTGAGCGGTGCGCTGAGCGACGACTGGCAGATGATGGCCGGCTATACCTACGTCGACGCCAAGTACAAGCACGACAGCAACAAGGCCAACGAGGGCAAGCCATTCGACGCGGCCAAGCCACGCCACCTGTTCAAGCTCGCCACCAGCTACACGCTACCCGGCGAACTGCACAAATGGCGCGTCGGCGGCGACCTGGCCACCCAGAGCAAGACCGAGGACAGCAGCACCGGTTTCCAGCAGGGCGGCTACACCGTGGTCAACGCCATGCTCGGCTACAAGGTCAGCGAACGGATCGACACACGGCTGAACTTCAACAACCTGTTCGACAAGTACTATTACAGCGGCATCGACTTCGGCAACCTCAACTACGGCGAGCCGCGCAACCTGATGTTCACGGTGAAGTACTCGCTCTGATCCCGGACCGCCGGCGTGCCTCCGCAGGTGCGGCGGCGGTGTCCGAACGGCCCTTCGAGGCGCCTCAGCAGGGCCGATAGCGGCGCTCGAACTCGCTCGCCAACTGCTCCAGCGTGACGCTCCCCAGGCGCTCCAGGAGCAACGCCTGCGCCGCCTCGAACGCCTCGCCGAGCGCTTCGTTGACCGCCTGCTCGACCAGGCATTCCGGATGATCGGTAGACAGGCCGATGGCGAAGATCGAGGACGCTCCCAGCGCCTGGTGGATATCCAGCAAGGTGATGTCCGCCAGCGGCTTGGCCAGCCGCCAACCGCCGCGATGGCCCTTCTCCGAACTCACGTAGCCTTCGTTCTTCAGCAGCGCCATGGTCCGTCGCACCACCACCGGGTTGGTGCCGAGCATCTGCCCGATGGCTTCGGAAGTCGCCGGCCCTTCCTGGCGGGCCATATGGATCAGCACATGGAGCATGCGCGAGAGGCGGGTGTCGTTTCTCATGGACGGCGGACTCGTGGAGACGGAAAAGCCATGAGTATCTCTCGCTACAGAAAAAGTTACGAGAGCGTTGACAAACGCCGTTCATGAAACTTACGTTGTTGCGTGACTATCCGAATGGGAGATACGCCATGACTTTCGACGTGATCATCGTGGGCGGCAGCTACGCCGGCATCTCCGCGGGCATGCAACTGGCGCGGGCGCGGCGCAGGGTGCTGGTGATGGACACGGGACTGCGGCGCAACCGCTTCGCCCGGGCCTCCCACGGCTTTCTCGGCCAGGACGGCCGCGACCCGGCGGCCATCGTCGATGACGCCCGCGCCCAGTTGCTGGCCTATCCCAGCGTCGAGTGGCTGTCCGAAGCCGCCGTCGCGGCGAAGAAGGAGGCTGACGGTTTCGTGGTGAAGGCCGCCAACGGAGAACGCTTCACCGCGCACCGGCTGATCCTCGCCAGCGGGGTCGCCGACGAGCTGCCGGAGATCCCCGGTCTTGCCGAGCGCTGGGGACGGCACGTGTTCCATTGCCCGTATTGCCACGGCTACGAACTGGACGGCGGGCCGATTGGCGTACTGGCGGCCTCACCGCTGGCCATCCACCACGCCCTGATGTTGCCCGACTGGGGAGCGACCACCTTCTTCCTCAACGGCGTCTTCGAACCGGATGCCGAGCAAATGTCCAGGCTGGACCGGCGCGGCGTGGCGATCGAGCGCGAAGCCGTGGTCGCGCTGGGCGGCGCGCGCGCCGACGTGACCCTGGCCAGCGGCCGCACGATTACGCTCGCGGGGTTGTTCACCCAGCCGCGTACGCGCATGGCCAGCCCGCTGGCGGCGTTGCTCGGCTGCGAGTTCGAGGACGGGCCGAGCGGGCCGTTCATCAGGACCGACGGCATGCGCGAAACCAGCGTTCCCGGCGTCTTCGCCTGCGGCGACGCGGCGCTGGCGGCCGGCAACGTCGCCATCGCGGTGGGCGACGGCGCACGCACCGGTGGCGCGGCGCATCATTCGCTGCTGTTCCGCTGACGCCGGAGGCTGACAGGCCAAGGATCCGGCCCACCGCCCGGCAAATCTTTCGAACTCCCCGGCGTTCCGGCTTTCCACTCTCCTGCATGTCACGCCACGGCGCCCGCTACGAGCGCCCCAGCAGAGGAGAAAACCATGAGCGCGAAGCTGCAAGGCAAGAACGTCCTGGTCATCACCGCCAACACCGGCATCGAGCGCGACGAGCTGCTCGAACCGCTGAAGACCCTGAAGCGACAGGGCGCCACGGTCACCCACGCGACCATCGAGGGCGGCGAAGCGCAGACCTGGGTGCACGACAGCGAGAAGGACCTGATCGTCAATTCCGACGCCAGGCTGCAAGGCCTGCGCGCCGAGGACTACGACTTGCTGCTGGTCCCCGGCGGCACGGTGAATGCCGACACCCTGCGCCAGGACAGCGAGGCCCGGCGCCTGGTCAGGGAATTCAGCGACGCAGGCAAGACGGTCGCCGCCATCTGCCACGGCCCCTGGCTGCTGATCGACGCCGGTGTCGCCCGCGGCAAGACCCTGACCTCCTATTCCAGCGTGCGTATCGACCTGACCAACGCCGGCGCGGACTGGGTCGACACGCGGGTGAAAGTCTGCCCGGCGCACGGCTGGACCCTGATCACCTCGCGCAACCCGGGTGACCTGCAGGCGTTCAACGAAGCCATCGGCGAAGCCCTGCAGGCGGCCGCCTGATCGTCATTCGCGGAGACAAGCGGTGGACACCCTGAAGATCGCCACCTTCAACGTCAACGGCATCCAGACCCGGCTGGCCGCGCTGCTGGCCTGGCTGGAGCGGGAAGCGCCGGACATCGTCTGCCTGCAGGAACTGAAGACGCCCGACGCGCGCTTCCCCGCCGCGGCGCTGGAGAGGGCCGGATACGGCGCGATCTGGCAGGGCCAGTCGGCGTGGAACGGCGTCGCCATCCTCGCCCGCGACAGCCAGCCGCTGGAGGTACGCCGCGGCCTGCCGGGCAACGCCAGCGATCCCCACAGCCGCTACCTCGAAGCGGCCGTCGACGGCCTGCTGGTGGCCAGTCTTTACCTGCCCAATGGCAATCCCCAGCCGGGACCGAAGTTCGACTACAAGCTGGCCTGGTTCGAGCACCTCATCCGCCACGCCGCCGAGCTGATGGAGAGCGGCCATCCGGTGGTGCTGGCCGGCGACTTCAACGTGGTGCCCAGCGACTTCGATATCTACGACACCCGCTCCTGGAAAAAGGACGCCCTGCTCCAGCCGGAGTCCCGCGAGTGCTTCGAGCGCCTCCTGCGGCAGGGCTGGGTGGACGCGCTACGCCAGCGTTTCCCCGACCGGCGCCTCTATACCTTCTGGGACTACTTCCGCCAGCACTGGCAACGCGACGCCGGGCTGCGCATCGACCACCTGCTGCTCAGCGCCAGCCTGGCGGACCACCTGGAAGACGCCGGGGTGGATCGCTGGGTGCGCGGCGAGGAGCACGCCAGCGACCACGCGCCGGCCTGGGTAAGCCTGCGGCGTCCCTCAGAGCCCCGGCGCTAGCCGAGCTGGCCCCGGCACTGCGCATCGGCTCTCACCGCCCCTCCGGCAACCTCGCCACCACCTTGATCTCGAAGCTGAAGCCATACAGCCAGTTCACCCCCACCGCCGTCAGCGTGGGGTACGGCGCCTCGCCCCAGTACTCCGGGACGATCTTCCAGATGCGCTCGAAGTTGGCCTCGGCGTCGACCATGAACACGGTGACGTCGAGCACATCGTCGAACCCGCAACCGGCCGCGGCGAGCACCGCATTCAGATTGTCGAAGGCGCGGCGGACCTGGGTCTCCAGCTCGGGTTCGGGAGAGCCGTCGTCGCGGCTGCCGACCTGGCCGGAGACGAACAGCAGGCCGTCGCTGCGGACCGCCGGGGAATAGCGGTTGCGCTCGTAGAGGGCCTGGCGGCCGGCGGGGAAAACCACGTCGCGTACAGTCATGCGATACCTCCATCCTGGGGCTCCCGGCCCCGTCATCGTCGATGGAAGAACGGTAAGGTCGTGCGCGCCGTGGATAAACGCGCAACCCTGGCCATGACTGTTTGTAGAATCCAAACAATCCCCGACGACCCGGAGTCCCGATGGACCGTTTCGATGCGATGCAGGCCTTTGCCCGTGTGGTGGAGACCGGCAGCTTCACCAAGGCGGCGGAGACGCTGCACATGAGCCGCACCAGCGTCACCCAGTTGGTCCAGCAACTGGAAGCGCGGCTGCGGGTACGCCTGCTCAACCGCACCACGCGCAAGCTCAACCTGACCGCCGACGGCACCGCCTACTACGAGCGGGTGATACGCCTGCTGGCGGAACTGGACGATGCCGAGACCAGCCTCTCCAGCGCCGCCCTGGCGCCCCGCGGGCGTCTCCGGATCGACGTGCCGAGCCCGCTGGCGCGGCTGCTGCTGATCCCGGCGTTGCCCGAGTTCCATGCGCGCTATCCGGATATCCAGATCGACCTGGGCGTGAGCGATCGGCTCGTCGACCTGATCGACGAGAACGTCGATTGCGTCATCCGCGGCGGCGAACTGCGCGACCAGTCGCTGATGGCGCGGCGGGTCGGCGACCTGCAACTGGGGGTCTACGCGGCACCGGCCTACTTGCAGCGCGCCGGCGTGCCGAGCCACCCGCGCGAACTGGAGGACAGCCACCAGCGCATCGTCGGCTTCCTCTGGGCGCGCACCGGCAAGGCCCTGCCCTACGCCATGCACAGGGGCGAGGAAAGCCTGCGGGTGGCGGGCCGCCATGTGCTGGCGGTGGACGACGGCAACGCCTACCTGGCGGCCGGGCTGGCCGGCCTGGGCATCCTCTGGCTGCCGCACTACATGGCGCGTGAGCCCCTCGCCCGCGGCGAGCTGCTGCCGCTGTTCGAGGACTGGAGCCTGGAGCCGATGCCGCTGTACCTGGCGTTCCCGCCGAACCGCCACGTCAGCGGCAAGCTGCGGGTGTTCATCGAGTGGGTCGCCGAACTGATCGCGCGGCATGCGCCGCCGTTGCATCCGCCGCTCTGAAACAAAGACGGAGGCGTATCCTGGAAAACCCTGGAGTAATGGTAAGCGGCCAGGGCTCTATATATGCCCCGCGATTATAAAGATGACTGATACGACCATAAGCCGGATATCCTGGAATTCAACCAAGCCGACATCGGAACGGTTTCCGAGCGATGAATGAAAGATTCACTCAGCCTTATATTCAGGACTGGTCAAACCGGATAACTTGAAAATCCGGATTTCGTTAACCCGATCACATCGATAGATGCACCAGCAAAGCACTCGCGCACTACACCCTGCACCTCTCTGAAGCAAGCCGAAGGCTCTATAGCGGCACTCCAGACCAAACTTTAGTTGGTAGATAGAGCACTCCAACATCAATGACAAGTGAGGGGAATAGCTATCTATTCTGCTATCCATAAACGCTTCTTCATATTTAATAGCTAGCAGAAACGAATATAAAAAATATTTGAATGACTCCGTCACCCCTGCATATCTTTCGCCACGCGAACGATTAAGGAAGTTGCCCTCCCCAAACTGAAGGAGTCGATTCATGCATAAGAGAACGTACCTGAATGCATGCCTGGTTCTCGCGCTGGCTGCGGGCGCGAGCCAGGCCTCGGCCGCGCCCGGTGCGAGCGAAATGGCTGGCGACGTCGCCGTGCTCCAGGCTTCTCCGGCGAGCACCGGCCACGCCCGCTTCGCCAACCCCAACGCGGCGACCTCGGCGGCCGGCATTCACTTCGCCGCGCCCCCCGCCCACCGCGTGGCCCGCGCCGCGCCGCTGGCGCCGAAACCGGGTACGCCGCTGCAAGTAGGCGTGGGCCTGAAGACGGCGACTCCGGAAATCGACCTGGCAACCCTCGAATGGATCGACACCCCGGACGGGCGCCACACCGCGCGCTTCCCGATCAGCGCCGCGGGGGCCGCCAGCCTACGCGCCGCGATTCGCCTGGAAACCCGCAGCGGCTCGCTGCCCGACGACGTGCTGCTGCACTTCGCCGGCGCCGGCAAGGAAATCTTCGAGGCCAGCGGCAAGGACCTCTCGCTCAACCGTCCCTACTGGAGCCCGGTCATCGAGGGCGATACCCTGACCGTCGAACTGGTGCTGCCGGCCAACCTGCAACCGGGCGACCTGCGCCTGTCGGTACCCCAGGTATCGTATTTCGCCGACTCCCTGTACAAGGCCGGCTACCGCGACGGCTTCGGCGCCAGCGGCAGTTGCGAGGTGGATGCGGTCTGCGCGACCCAGAGCGGCACGCGGGCCTACGACAACGCCACAGCCGCGGTGGCGAAGATGGTCTTCACCAGCTCGGCGGACGGCGGCAGCTACATCTGCACCGGCACCCTGCTGAACAACGGCAACTCGCCCAAGCGCCAGCTGTTCTGGTCGGCCGCGCACTGCATCGAGGACCAGGCCACCGCCGCGACGCTGCAGACCATCTGGTTCTACAACACCACCCAGTGCTACGGCGACGCCTCGACCATCAACCAGAGCGTCACCGTGCTGACCGGCGGGGCGAATATCCTGCACCGCGACGCGAAGCGCGACACCCTGCTGCTGGAACTCAAGCGTACTCCGCCGGCCGGCGTGTTCTACCAGGGCTGGAGCGCCACGCCGATCGCCAACGGCTCGCTCGGCCATGACATCCACCATCCGCGCGGCGACGCCAAGAAGTACTCGCAGGGCAACGTCTCGGCAGTGGGCGTCACCTACGACGGGCATACCGCCCTGACCCGCGTCGACTGGCCGTCGGCGGTGGTCGAAGGCGGCTCGTCCGGCTCGGGCCTGCTGACCGTCGCCGGCGACGGTTCCTACCAGCTACGCGGTGGCCTGTACGGCGGCCCCTCGTACTGCGGCGCGCCCACCTCTCAGCGCAATGACTACTTCTCCGATTTCAGCGGCGTCTATTCGCAGATCTCCCGCTACTTCGCGCCCTGAGGCCAGCCAGGCTATCGATCGCGCACCGGCGGATAACCGCGCAGCGGTTATTCGCCCTACGCCTGGATCGGCGCGTGAAAGTGCAGCTTCTTTCATCGGTCCGGAACAGGTGCCAACGGCATTATCCGCCGTTTATCCCGCGCAGCGGTTATTCGCCCCACACCCGGATTGGCGCGTGGAAGTGCGGCTTCCTTCATCGGTCCGGGACAGGTAGGGCGCATAACGCCAACGGCGTTATCCGCCGTTTACCCCGTGCAGCGGTTATTCGCCCCACGCCCGGATCGGCGCGTGGAAGAGGGGCGTTATGCGCCGCCGCACGTTCAGTCCTGGCGGCTGGTGACTTCCAGCAGGTGGTAGCCGAACTGGGTCTTCACCGGGCCCTGGACCACGTTCAACGGCGCGCTGAAGACCACCTGGTCGAACTCGCGGACCATCTGGCCGGGGCCGAACGAGCCCAGGTTGCCGCCGTCGCGGCCGGAGGGGCAGGTGGAATGCTCGCGGGCGACTTCGGCGAAATCCGCACCACCTTCGATGGCGGTTTTCAGTTCGTTGCACTTGGCTTCGCTGGAAACCAGGATGTGGCGGGCAGTGGCTCGGGCCATGGGGAAATACTCCTAGGGTGAAACGGCAGAGCCTAGCAGACATCGACGCCAGCACCGACAGCCCACGATCGGAGGAGGCGCTCGACAAGCGTGGCGCGGGCTGCTTGACTCGCCGCCTTTGCGAATCCGGGAACGCCTTCCGATGAGCCAGACTTTCCACGGCAGTTGCCTGTGCGGCGCGCTGCGCTACCGCCTGTCGTCGCCCCCGCGGGCGCTCTCCCACTGTCATTGCAGCCAGTGCCGCAAGGCCCATGGGGCGGCATTCGCCAGTTATGGCAGCGTCCCCGTCGCGGACCTGCACATCGACCGCGGCGCCGACCTGCTCGCCGCGTTCAGCTCCTCCCCCGCCGTGCTCCGGCGCTTCTGCTCGCGCTGCGGCTCGCCGCTGTTCTGGTCAAGGAGCGAAGGCAAGTTCGCCGACTGGGTATCGGTCGCCCTCGGCAGCCTGGACACGCCCTTCCCGGCGGCGAAACAGAAGCATGTCCAGGTCGCGTCGATGGCCTGCTGGTACCGGATAGCCGACGACTGGCCGCGGTTCGACTGAAGTCCGCCCGCGATCCGCCGGCCGGTGCCTGTTTTTTCGCCGGCAAGGCCCGGGCCTGGGGTACCATGCCGCGCCCTTCGCCGCCGGTCCTTGCCGCCCATGTCCGCCACCGCGCTGTACACCGACCTGTCCCACTATTACGACCTGATGTGCGCCGACATCGACTACCAGGCGCAGAGCCACTGCGTGCGTCGCCTGCACCAGTTGTTCGGCAACCAGGGCCGGCGGCACCTGGACCTGGCCTGCGGTACCGGCCCGCACGTGCGGCACTTCCTCGATTTCGGCTATCGCAGCGCCGGCCTGGACATCAACCAGCCGATGCTCGACCTCGCCCGACAACGCTGCCCCGAAGCGCACTTCAGCCGGCAGGACATGGCCGGCTTCCAGGTGGACGAGCCGCTGGACCTGATCACCTGTTTCCTCTATTCGATCCACTACAACGCAGGGCTGGAGCGCTTGCGCGCATGCCTGGCCAGCGTGCATGGCGCACTGGCGGATGGCGGCGTGTTCTGTTTCAACACGGTGGACAAGGGGCAGATCGACAATCGCTCGTTCGTCCGCCATTCCGTGGAGCATCGAGGCAGCCGCTTCACCTTCGGTTCCGGCTGGTACTACAGCGGCGAGGGCGAGCGCCAGGCGCTGCGCCTCGGTATCGAGAAAACCACGGACGGAACGACCCAGACCTGGGAGGACGAACACCCCATGGTCGCCCTCAGCTTCGCCGAGCTGCAGCACCTGTTGCAGACGCATTTCGAGGTGCAGGTCTTCGAACACGACTACGAACGGATCACGCCCTGGGCCGGCAGCTCCGGGAATGCCCTGTTCGTCTGCGTGAAGCGCTAGCCTCCGGATATCCTGGCGCAAACGTGACGATCAGGCTGGCACGGGCGGGGCAGCGTTTCACAGGGGGCTGCGGAGGATTCTTCGTCGCTTTCGGCACGCTGCGTCCGACCCGCTAGAGGCCTGCCTGGCCGACGATCCGTGCGCGCCTTCTCGGCTAGACCAAGGTCGCAAAGACCCCGCCGACCATCTGTGACACCTTCGCGCGCTTTTTTACCCCCCGCTGTCGAGAGTCACCGCATGTCCGCCCCGTTTTCCCCCCGTTCGCCCCGCACCCTTCGCGGCCTGGGCGCCCTCGCCCTGTGCGGCGGATTCGTCGCCCCGGCCCCTGCCGCCTTCCTCGAGGACGGCAGCGCGCGCCTGGAAGCGCGCACCGTCTACTTCAACCGCGACTTCCGCGACGGCAGCTCGGCCAACCCGCAGGGCGCCTCCAAGCGCGAGGAAGCCGCGCAGGGCTTCATCCTCGACCTGCGCTCGGGCTATACCGAGGGCGCGCTGGGCTTCGGCGTGGATACCCTGGCGATGCTCGGGATCAAGCTCGACTCCAGCCCCGCGGACAGCAACAGCGGCCTGCTGCCTTCCAGCGGCCACGATCCGCGTCGCTCGGTCGACCAGTACGCCAAGGCCGGCGTCGCCGGCAAGATGCGCTTCTCGCAGACACAGTTCAGATACGGCGCGATGCTGCCGGACATGCCGTTGCTGAAATACAACGACGGACGCCTGCTGCCGACCCTGTTCCACGGCGCCCAGCTGACCAGCGAGGAGATCGCCGGGCTCAGGCTCTCCGCCACCCGCCTGGAGCGCTACACCGCGCGGGACTCCAGCGATGCCCAGGACATCCGCCTGCACTGCAAGAACAAACGCTACGCCTGCGACACCACCGGCAACCGCTTCGACACCTACCAACTCGACTACCAGGTCAACGACGGCCTGCTGTTGCAATACGCCCAGGGCGGCCTGCGCAACGTCTATCGCCAGCGCTACCTCGGTGCCGTGGGCAAGCGGCAGCTCGGCGCCGGCAAGCTGAGCGCCGACCTGCGCTGGTTCGACAGCGAGGACGCCGGCGCGGCCCGCGCCGGCAAGATCGACAACCGCGCCCTCAGCCTGCTGCTCGCCTACGCCGAGGGCGGCCACACGCTCAGCGCCGGCTGGCAGCGGATGAACGGCGCCAGCTCGATGCCCTACCTCGACGGCAGCAATCCGTACCTGGCCAACTACCTGCAGGTGAACGACTTCGCCAACCCCGAGGAACGCTCCTGGCAACTGCGCTACGACTTCGACCTGCGCAGCGTCGGCGTGCCCGGCCTGAGCTTCATGACCCGCTACGTCAACGGCGACCATATCCGCCTGGCCAACGGCGACGAGGGCAAGGAATGGGAGCGCGACATCGAGCTGAAGTACGTGGTGCAGAGCGGCCGCTTCAAGGACCTCAGCCTGCGCCTGCGCAACGCCACCTACCGCACCGACTTCGAGCGCTCGGCGCGCGACGTGGACGAGGTGCGCCTGATCGCCAGCTACAACCTGTCGCTGTTCTGAGCCGTCGCGCCGGAACGCACACCGGCGCGACGCTCCGGCGGTTCAGACCGCCAGGGCGCGTTCGCGCAGCTCGACGTTGAGGATGCGGTCGTTCTCCGAGTAATCCACCGGGCAATCGATCACATGCACCCCGGGCGTGCCCAGGCAGCGCTCCAGCAACGGCAGGAAGCCCTCGGCGCTGTCGACCCGGTGGCCGTGGGCGCCGTAGGCCTCGGCATAGCGCACGAAGTCCGGGTTGCCGTAGTCCAGCCCGAAGTCGGCGAAGCCCATGTTCGATTGCTTCCAGCGGATCATCCCGTAGCCGTTGTCGCGCAGGATGATCACCGTCAGGTTCATCTTCAGCCGCACCGCGGTTTCCAGTTCCTGGCTGTTCATCATGAAGCCGCCATCGCCGCACACCGCGACGATCGGCCGGTCCGGGTAGACCAGGTGCGCGGCCATCGCCGAGGGCAGGCCGGCGCCCATGGTGGCGAGGGCGTTGTCCAGCAGCACGGTGTTGGGCATGTGCGCCTTGTAGTTGCGGGCGAACCAGATCTTGTACATGCCGTTGTCCAGGGCGACTATGCCCTGCGACGGCAACGCCCGGCGCACGTCGGCCACCAGGCGCTGCGGATAGAGCGGGAAGCGCGGGTCGTCGGCGCCTTCGGCGACCTGCGCCTCGTTGGCCTCGCGGATCGCCAGCAGGCGGGTGAAGTCCCAGTGCGCGGTATCGTCCAGCGCCTCGCCGATCTGCCAGATGGCGTTGGCGATGTCGCCCACCACTTCGATCTGCGGGAAATACACCGGGTCCACCTCGGCGGAACGGAAGTTCACGTGGATCACCTCGGTACCGCCGCGAACCATGAAGAACGGCGGCTTCTCGATCACGTCGTGACCGACGTTGACGATCAGGTCGGCCGCCTCCACCGCGCGATGCACGAAGTCGCCGGCGGACAGCGCGGCGTTGCCGAGGAAGCGCGGGTGACGCTCGTCGACCACACCCTTGCCCATCTGGGTGGTGACGAAGGGAATGCCGGTCTTGTCGATCAGTTGCTTGAGGACCTTGGCGGTCATCTTGCGGTTGGCCCCGGCGCCGATCACCAGGATCGGGCTGCGCGCGGCGCGCAGCTTCTCCACCGCGGCGCAGATCGCCTTGTATTCCGCCAGCGGCCGGCGGCTCAGGCTCGGCGGGATGGGCAGGCTGTCGGTCTGCTCGGCGGCGATGTCCTCCGGCAGCTCCAGGTGCACCGCGCCGGGCTTCTCTTCCTCGGCCAGGCGGAACGCCTCGCGGACCCGCGAGGGAATGTTGTCGGCGGAGGCCAACTGGTGGGTGTACTTGGTCAGCGGCTGCATCATGCCGACCACGTCGAGGATCTGGAAGCGGCCCTGCTTGGACTTCTTGATCGGCTTCTGCCCAGTGATCATCAGCATCGGCATGCCGCCCAGGTAGGCGTAGGCGCCGGCGGTGACCAGGTTGGTGGCGCCCGGGCCGAGGGTCGACAGGCTGACCCCGGTCTTGCCGGTGAGGCGCCCGTAGGTGGCGGCCATGAAGCCGGCCGATTGTTCGTGGCGGGTGAGCACCAGCCGGATCTGCGACTTGCGCAGGGACTCCAGCAGGTCGAGATTCTCCTCGCCGGGAATTCCGAAGACGTACTGCACGCCCTCGTTTTCCAGGCATTGCACAACCACATCGGCTGCCTTGGCCATCTGCGTTCTACCTCGGGTGGTGGCGGTTCTGACCGCTCGAACACTGCGCCCCTCGCGTCTCGCTGTCCAGCCCCTCCCGGCCGGCGGAAGGCTCTGGCGCCGGCTTCGCCGGCAAGCGAACGCCGCTCCCGCCATTAGAGCAGCTGAACCCGACCACCCGATCATCAGCACAGCTAATAATTCATTCGCTGATTTCATGGTGAGGGCGGAGCCCGGATGGTAGAAATCCACCTACCGCTTTACGCGCCGCGCCCCCTCCATCTCACCGAACCCTGAAGACGACCATGCCCGAGCACGCCCCGATCCTCCCCGTCATCGCCGCCGAGGTGGCCGCCCTCGCCCCCGGTTTCCGCGCCCTGAGCCTCACCGTCGAGGCGGCGCCGATCGTTCGTCCGGAAATCGCCGGCCGCGCCGTGGAGCGCGCCTGCCAGGCGCTGGCGCGTGGCGAACCGGACTGGGCCGAGGCGCACCTGGCAGCCTGGGCCGAGGCGTTCCGCCGCTTCGGCGCCAAGCCGCAGCGTACCCCCTGCTCCGCCGAAGCCCTGCGCAAACGCGCGCTGCGCGACGGCGGGCTGCCGAGCATCGACCCGGTGGTGGACCTGTACAACGCCATCAGCGTGCAATTCGCCATTCCGGTAGGCGGCGAGAATCTCGCCGCCTATGCCGGCCCGCCGCGCCTGGTGGTCGCCGACGGCAGCGAGACCTTCGACACCCTGAAGAACGGCGAGGCGCTCGACGAATCCCCCGACCCCGGCGAGGTGGTCTGGCGCGACGACCTCGGCGTCACCTGCCGCCGCTGGAACTGGCGCCAGGGCGTGCGCACCCGCCTGGATGCCAGCGCCCGGCGCATGTGGTTCATCCTCGAGAGCCTGCCGGAAATGCCGCTGGCGGCCCTGCACGAAGCGGGCGGCCTGCTGCTCGACGAATTGCGCCTGATGATGCCCGGCATGCGCGCCGACTCGCGCCTGCTGTGCGTGGCGACGGAACCCACCGACAGCGTATAAGGACCCAGTCCCCGAGGAGAACAGAACATGTACCTGCCTTCGCATTTCGAAGAGTCCGACCCGCAGGCGCTGCACGCGCTGATCCGGGACTATCCGCTGGGCCTGCTGGTCAGCCACGGCGAAGCGGGCCTGGACGCCAACCACCTGCCGTTCGAGCTGAGCCCGGCAAAGGGCGCGCAAGGCACCCTGGAAGCCCATGTCGCGCGCAACAACCCGGTTTGGAGCGAGCTGCGCGACGGCGACGAGGTGCTGGTGGTGTTCCGCGCCGGCGATGCCTACATCTCGCCGCAGTGGTACCCGAGCAAGCAGGAGCACCACCGCCAGGTGCCGACCTGGAACTACCGGGTGGTCCACGCCCACGGCCGGGTGCGGATCCGCGACGACGAACGCTATGTGCGCGGACTGGTGGCGCGCCTGACCCGCACCCACGAGGCGACCCAGGAAACGCCCTGGAAAATGACCGACGGCCCCGCCGACTACATTGACGAGATGCTCCGGCTGATCGTCGGCATCGAAATCGAGATCACCCGCCTGGTCGGCAAGTTCAAGCTCAGCCAGAACAAGGAAGCCCGCGATATCCGCGGCGCCAGCGCAGCGCTGCTGGCCCGCGGCGAACAGGCGATCGGCGCGGCCATGGACGATTGCGCCGCCCGGCGCGACGGCTGAGGTTCAGGCCTCGCCCGGTTGCGGCCGGTGGTGGACGAACTCGACCACCGTGCCGTCCGGCAGCAGCGCATTGAAGCAGGCGCCGGTGGGCGCGCGCGCCGGCCCGAAGATGATCTGCGCGCCGGCAGCCAGCAACCGCCGGTGATAGGGCTCGATGTCGTCCACCAGCAGGGTGCCGGTGGTGCTGCGGAACGGCGCCAGCGCCTCGTCGCTGCCCTCCAGCAGGAGGAAGGCGCCGACTGCGGCGAGTGTCAGGCGTTTCTCGGGAAAGTCGAAGCGCATGTCGTGGGCGACGCCCTGCAGGTCTTCGTAGAAAGCGATGGCCGCATCGATGCTGCCCGGTTCCAGGTAGACACGGATGAACACCCGCGGCTCGGCGAAACCGGACGAGTCGTTGACGCGACGCCAGAGAAAAGGCTGGGACATGGCGCAGGACCTCCGCAGGCCAGGGCGAAAGGTCCGTTCTAGCATGCCGGCCGCGTCCGGCGAAACGCCCTCATTTCGTCGAGCGGACGTTGCCGTAGCGCACTTCTTTCGACGGCGGGTAGCCGTAGAAGGCGGTGTAGCACTTGCTGAAGTGGCTGGGCGAGACGAAGCCGCAGGCGACCAGGACCTCCAGCATGGTCAGGTCGGAATGTTGCAGCAGGCGCCGGCACTCGGTGATCCGCAACTCCAGGTAGTAGCGCACCGGCGTGGTTCCGAGCTGCTGCTGGAACAATCGCTCGATCTGCCGCCGCGAGCGCCCCACGTAGTGGGCGAGCTGCTCCTGGCTGAGCGGTTCCTCGATATTCGCCGCCATCAGGTTGATCACTTCGCGCAGCGGCTCGCTCATCTTCTCGTGCAGGGCGGGGCGCACCCGCCGGTAGCGCGACTCCTCGAAGGCGAGGATATCCACCACCGCCTCCACCAGGTCGCGCCCGTGGCGCCGGGCGATCCACTCCAGCGCCAGGTTGAAGGCGCCGGTGGGGCTGGCCGCGGTCAGGCGGTCGCGGTCGACCATATAGCTGTCGCTGGTCACCTGGCTGTTGCGGGCGATCTCGGCGAGGGCGGCGCGGTGCTCGGGATGGATGCAGCAGCGGTAGCCATCCAGCAGGCCGGCGTCGCCGAGGAACCAGGCACCGTTCCACAGCCCGGCCAGGGCGACGCCGCGCGACGCCACGTCCTGCAACGCTTCCCGCAGCGCGGCGGACGAGCGCAGGGGCGTGCGCAAACCGCCGCAGACCACCAGCAGGTCGAGTCCTTGCCGCGCCGCCGAGGCGAGCGCCAGGTCCGGGCAGATCAGCAACCCGAGGTCGCTGGTCACCGGCTCGCCGCTCAGGCTGAAGTTGCTCACCGCGAAGGACTCGCTGCGGATCAGGTTGGCGGTCACCAGGGTGTCCAGCGCCTGGGTGAAGGCCGGCAGGGAAAAGTGTTCGAGCAGCAGGAAGCCCACCCGTGCCCGTGCCGAGCCCCCCTCCCCGGCCCCGGTGAACCTGAGGTTCTGCCCTTGCAGGGCGGCGCTGAAACGCCTTCTTTCCATCGATTCGTGCCTCTTGTTCTTCTTGTTCCCGGCCAGCGGGCCGCGACGCCTGCCGTCGCGGCGAAAACCCCGGGCGCTCCATCATATGCGCAAGCCATGTGACTTGGCGCCTTCCTGGCGCGCCGGGGGAATATGCTCAAATACGCCCTCGGGGGGCTGCCCCTTTCGCACGCCACGGCGTCAGCGGAAACAGCGCGGACGAACGGTACGGAAACGCCCCGAAAAACCTGTAGACATATTGTCTAACAGAATCCTATAGTCATTATACAAACTGTAGACACAGCCCATGACAAGTAGAAAGGCCTCCATGAAAGCCCAACCCGACGTCGACTCGAACAGCGCCGATGCCCCCTTCGACCGCAAGGCGGTGCTGGGCGATGCGCTGCGCCGGCGGATCCTGAGCATGGAACTGGCGCCCGGCGCGGTCGTCGACGAACTCGCCCTGTGCGACGAGTTCGGCCTCTCGCGCCCGCCGGTGCGCGAACTGCTGCGGCAGATCGCCGCCGAGGGCTACATCGAACTGGAAGCCAACCGTGCGCCGCGCGTCGCGGCCATGAGCCACGACTCGCTGCACGCCTTCTTTCTCGCCGCGCCGCTGATCTACATCGCCACCACACAACTGGCGGCCACCCATGCCAGCGAAGCGGAGATCGAGACGCTCAAGGCGATCCAGGAAGATTTCCGCAAGGCCATCGAAGAGAAGCATGTGGAAAACCGCGTCATCCACAACGACGCCTTCCACCTGGAGATCGGCAGGATGGCCCACAACGACTACCTCATGCCCAGCCTGCGCCGCTTGCTGATCGACCATGCGCGGCTGGGCAAGATCTTCTACCGCCATCCGACCACCGACGACATGCAACGCGACCTGGAACTCGCCTGCGACCAGCACGACCAGATCGTCGATGCCATCCAGCGGCGCGATCCGGATGCGGCGGCGGACATCGTCCGTGCGCATTTCGAGCTGTCGCGCCGGCGCATGGCCGAGTACGCGGCGCCGGCCGGAGTGGAGGTGGCGCTGGTCTACGAGGGTTAGCGAGCCCCCCGCGCCACGGCCCCGCCCGAGAAGCGGAGGCGGTCACGCAGGGGATGGTTACCGGGTTCCAATAACAAGAGTCAGGTCCCTGCGATGACGAAAGTAACCCACCTTCCGGCCGACGACCGTTCCTGCGGCTGGTATCACCTCAGCCCGCCGCGGCGGCCGAAGCCGGCCCACTACGGCAGGAGCGCCGCCCGTTGGGTGGTGGTCGGCGCCGGCTTCACCGGCCTCGCCGCCGCGCGCCAGCTGGCGCTGCATTTTCCCGACGAGGAGATCGTCCTGGTCGAGGCCCAGGAAGTCGGCTTCGGTACCGCCGGGCGCAACGCCGGCTTCGCTATCGACCTGCCCCACGACATCGGCGCCGACGACTACATCGGCGACATAGCGACCGCCCGGATCGGCCTGAAGCTCAATCTCGCCGGCCAGTCGCTGCTCCGCGAACAGGTGCAGCGCCATGCCATCGACTGCCAGATGAAGGCCTGCGGCAAGTACCAGGCGGCCGTCGAGGCGCGCGGCGTGGCTGTGCTCGACGCCTACCGGCGCGGCCTCGACCGGCTCGGCCAGGCCTACGAGGTGATCGAGGCGGACGACCTCCCGGGACACATCGGCACCGCTTTCTATCGCAAGGCCCTGTTCACCCCCGGTACCCTGCTGGTGCAGCCCTCGGCCCTGGTCAAGGGCCTGGCCGACAGCCTGCCGGGCAACGTCAGCCTCTACGAACACACACCGATCACCGCCGTGGAATATGGCGACAGGACCCTGCTGAGCCATCCCCACGGCAGCATCCTGGCCGACCGCCTGGTCCTCGCCAACAACGCCTTCGGCATGAGCTTCGGCTTCCTCCAGGGGCGGATGCTGCCGATCTTCACCTACGCCAGCCTGACCCGGCCGCTCGATGCCGAGGAGCAGGCCAGCCTCGGCGGGCGCCCCTACTGGGGCCTGATCCCGGCCGACCCTTACGGCACCACGGTGAGGCGTACCCCGGACAACCGTCTGCTGATCCGCAACAGCTTCAGTTTCAACCCTGACGGACGCAGCGCCGGGAAGTACCTTGAGCGCTTCGCCGTACGCCATCGCGCCTCGTTCCGCCAGCGCTTCCCGATGCTCCCGGAAGTCGGCTTCGACTACACCTGGGGCGGCTCGCTGGCGCTGTCGAGGAACCACATGGGGCACTTCGGCGAGCTGGCGCCCAACGTCTATGGCGCCCTGTGCTGCAACGGCCTGGGGGTAACCCGCGGGACCGTCACCGGGAAGCTGCTGGCCGACTGGCTGGCGGGCGAACGCAACGAGCTGATCGACTTCCTGCTGCGCGCGCCCGGTCCCAGCGGCAATCCACCCGAACCACTCCTTTCCCTTGGCGTGAACCTCAACCTGAGGTGGGGGCAGTATCGAGCAGGTAGAGAAAGCTAGGCATCCCTAGTAACGCGCCCACGGGCGCCGACTTCGATTCAGACGGCCATTGAAGACCGGAGCTGGAGAGCGTTCCAGCCTCGCGGATTCGCTCGGCCCGAATTCACCGGCAGCGGTTAGAACCAGGAGACAATAATGACAAATCCTACGACCTCGATCGAAGACGTACCCCTCAACGCCTTCCACCGGCTGTTGACCCTGCGCTCCGGCGGCGGCTCCTTCGTTGACGGCTACGTGCTGAGCATCATCGGCGTGGCGATGCTGCAGATGACCGCGGCATTGCAACTGAGCAGTTTCTGGCAGGGCATGATCGCCGCCTCGGCGCTGGTCGGCATCTTCTTCGGCGGTTTCCTCGGCGGCTGGCTGACCGACCGCCTGGGCCGCCGCAGGCTGTTCTTCGTCGGCCCCAGCCTGTTCGTCCTCGCTTCCCTGGCGCAGTACGGGGTCGACTCGGCGGCGGCGCTGTTCGTCCTGCGCTTCCTGATCGGCGTGGCGGTGGGCATCGAGTACCCGGTCGCCACCGCCTTGCTGGTGGAGTTCCTGCCGAAGAAGTATCGCGGACCGCGCCTGGCCACCCTGACCATCCTCTGGTTCGCCGGCGCCGCCTTCGCCTACCTGGTCGGCGACCTGATCCTGCGCAGCGGCGGCGAGGACGCCTGGCGCCTGGTACTGGCCAGCACCGCGGCGATCGGCGCCGTGCTGTTCCTGCTACGCATCGGCACCCCCGAGTCGCCGCGCTGGCTGCTGAGCAAGGGCCGCGACGCAGACGCAGAACGGGTCATCCGCCAGGTCTACGGCGAAGCCTTCTCGCTGGCGAACCTGCCCGAACAGGCGCTGGAACGGAAGGTCACCATCTGGCACCTGCTCTACGCCGGCTACGGCAAGCGCATGCTCTTCGTCACCCTGTTCTGGACCTGCTCGGTGATCCCCGTGTTCGCCGTCTACGCCTTCGCGCCCAAGGTGCTGCTGGCGCTGAACCTGAAGGGCGACTGGGCCTCCTACGGTTCGGTGGCGATCACCCTGCTGTTCGTCATCGGCTGCATCATCGCCACCCGCCTGATCAACCGCATCGGCCGGCGCTGCATGCTGCTGCACAGCTTCCTCTGGTCCGGCCTGGCGCTGCTCGGGCTGGGCGTCTTCCACGCCGGCTCGGAGGCGACCATCCTCGGCCTGTTCGGTGCCTACGCGCTGTTCATCGGCGGCGCCCAGGTGCTGCAACTGGTCTACCCGAACGAACTGTTCCCCACCGAGATCCGCGCCTTCGCGGTCGGCGTCGGCACCTCGTTATCGCGCGTCGGCGCCGCGGTGGGCACCTACCTGGTGCCGCTTTCCCTGGAAACCCTGGGTACCGCCCAGACCATGTACGCCGCCGCGCTGGTGACCCTGCTCGGGCTGCTCGTGACCTGGGCCCTGGCGCCGGAAACCCGTTCGCTGAACCTGCAGCAGGCGGCTTCGCTCACCTGAACCACCCGCTGCGGCAGCGTCCGCCGGGTGCGCCGCGGCCCAGCATCCCACAGGAGGAAACCCCGTGAAATTCGAAGGTATCTATACCCCCGCCATCACCCCGCTGAGCGCCGACGGCAGCATCGACACCCAGGCCTTCGCCGAGGTCCTGGAGTTTCTCGTCGAGTCGAAGGTGCACGGCATCGTGATCGGCGGCTCCACCGGCGAGTACTACGCGCACACCGCCGAGGAACGCCTGGCCCTCGCCGCCCACGCCAGCGAAGTCATCGCCGGGCGCCTGCCGCTGGTGGTGGGAACCGGCGCGATCCGCACCGAGGACTCGCTGGCCTACGCCGAAGCCGCCCGCGCCATCGGCGCCGACGCCATCCTGGTCGGCTCGCCGCCCTACGCGCTGCCGACCTCGCGGGAGATCGCCGAGCACGTGCTGGCGGTGGACCGCGCCGCCGGCCTGCCGATCATGCTCTACAACTATCCGGCGCGGATGGGCGTGGAGATGGACGAGGCGTTCTTCGCCGCCGTCGCCGGCTGCCGCAACATCGTCGCGATCAAGGAAAGCTCCGGCTCCACCGCGCAATTGCACCGCCTGGCCTGCCGCCACCCGCGGATCGCCTTGTCCTGCGGCTGGGACGACCAGGCCCTGGAGTTCTTCGCCTGGGGCGCGCGCAGTTGGGTCTGCGCCGGCTCCAACTTCATCCCTGGCGAACACCTCGCCCTGTACCAGGCCTGCGTGGTCGAGAACGACTTCGCCAAGGGCCGGCGCATCATGGCGGCGATGATGCCGCTGATGGACTTTCTCGAAAGCGGTCACTTCGTCCAGTCGATCAAGCACGGCTGCGAGCTGGCCGGCCTGCGCGCCGGCGGCGTACGTGCGCCGCTGAAGGCGCTGGACGAGGCCGGCAAGGCGGCACTGGCGGAGATCGTCGCCAGGCTCAAGGGCGAGGTCGCGCGGATCGTCGAGGGTGGCCGCCATGACTGAGCTGCTGAGCCGGGAGGAATACGCGGCCATCGCCGCGACGCTGGACCTTCCCCAGCGCGCCTTCATCGACGGAGGGTTCCGCGATGCCTGCGGCGGCCGCACCTTCGCCTCGACCAACCCGGCCACCGGCGAGCTGCTGGCGCAGGTCGCCGCCTGCGACGCGGAGGACGTCGGGCACGCCGTGGCCAGCGCGCGGCGGGCGTTCGAGGACGGCCGCTGGCGCTCGCGCACGCCCGCCGAGCGCAAGGCGGCGCTGCTGCGCCTGGCCGAGCTGCTGGAAGAGCACCTGCTGGAACTGGCGGTGATGGAGAGCCTCGACAGCGGCAAGCCGATCCGCGAATGCCAGCACACCGACCTGCCGGAAACCATCAATACCCTGCGCTGGCATGCCGAACTGATCGACAAGATCTACGACAGCACCGCCCCGGTCGGTTCGGCGGCGCTGGCCATGGTGGTACGCGAGCCGATCGGCGTGGTCGGCCTGGTGCTGCCGTGGAACTTCCCGCTGCTGATGCTCGCCTGGAAGATCGGCCCGGCGCTGGCGGCAGGCTGCTCCGTAGTGGTCAAGCCGGCCCCCGAGACCAGCCTGACCGCCCTGCGCGTCGCCGAACTGGCCAGCCAGGCGGGGATCCCCGCCGGGGTGTTCAACGTGGTCCCCGGCGGCGGCCGCGAGGCCGGCGAACCGCTGGGCCGCCACCCGGACGTGGCGATGGTCAGCTTCACCGGCTCCACCGCGACCGGCCGCCTGTTCCTCAAGTACGCCGCCGAGTCCAACCTCAAGCGGGTGGTACTGGAGTGCGGCGGCAAGAACCCGGCGGTGGTGATGAACGATGTCGAGGACCTCGACCTGGTGGCGCAACACGTGGTCAACGGCGCGTTCTGGAACATGGGCGAGAACTGCTCGGCGTCCTCGCGGCTGATCGTCCACGCCGAGGTCCGCGAGGCACTGCTCGAACGCATCGGCGCGCAGCTCCGCGAGTGGCGCATGGGCGACCCGCTGGATCCGCGTAATCGCCTCGGCGCGCTGGTCAGCCCGGCGCACTTCGAGAAGGTCCGCGCGTACCTCGACCAGGCCAGGACGGAGCGGTTGGCGGTGCGCTTCGGCGGCGCCACCGAGGCTGGCATCTTCGTCGAGCCGACCGTGGTCGATGGCGTCTCGCCGCACAGCCGGCTGTTCCGCGAGGAAATCTTCGGCCCGCTGCTCTCGGTCACCTCTTTCGACGACATCGACGAAGCCATCGCCCTGGCCAACGACACCGTCTACGGCCTCGCCGCCTCGGCCTACACCGGCAGCCTGCGCCACGCACTGCGCCTGTCGCGGGAGATCCGCGCGGGGATCGTCACCGTCAACTGCTTCGGCGAGGGCGACGCCTCGACGCCCTTCGGCGGCTACAAGGAGTCAGGCTTCGGCGGTCGCGACAAGTCGGTCTGGGCACACGACCAGTACACAGAGTTGAAGACCATCTGGATCGACGCTTCCTGAAGCTGTCCGGCCCGCAAGGGCCGGCACTCCCGCCTGGCGGCGAGACCGGACAACCGGGCCGGACAGGCGACCAAGTGCAGACAACACCCATTCTGCATAACGTTCCGTCGCTATGCTGCTGCCTCCACCCTTCCCTTTTCCGCCAGGAACGACACGGAGACTCATCCATGACGGACAACCATATCGATGTACTGATCAACGGCTGCGGCATCGGCGGGGCGATGCTCGCCTACCTGCTCGGCCGCCAGGGCCACCGCGTGGTGGTAGTGGAGCAGGCACGGCGCGAACGCGCGATCAACGGCGCCGACCTGCTCAAGCCGGCCGGCATCCGGGTGGTCGAGGCGGCCGGGTTGTTGGCCGAGGTGACCCGTCGCGGCGGGCGGGTCCGCCATGAGCTGGAGGTCTATCACGACGGCGAGCTGCTTCGCTATTTCAACTATTCCAGCGTCGACGCGCGCGGCTATTTCATCCTCATGCCCTGCGAGTCGCTGCGCCGCCTGGTACTGGAAAAGATCGACGGCGAAGCGACCGTCGAGATGCTGTTCGAGACCCGCATCGAAGCGGTGCAGCGCGACGAGCGCCACGCGATCGACCAGGTGCGCCTGAACGACGGCCGCGTGCTGCGTCCGCGGGTGGTGGTGGGCGCCGACGGTATCGCCTCCTACGTGCGCCGCCGGCTGCTCGATATCGAGGTGGAGCGCCACCCCTACCCGTCGCCGATGCTGGTCGGCACCTTCGCCCTGGCCCCCTGCGTGGCCGAGCGCAACCGGCTGTACGTGGACTCGCAGGGCGGGCTGGCCTATTTCTACCCGATCGGTCTCGACCGCGCGCGACTGGTGGTGAGCTTCCCCAGGGAAGAGTCGCGCGAGCTGATGGCCGACACCCGCGGCGAGTCGCTGCGCCGGCGCTTGCAACGCTTCGTCGGCGACGAGAGCGCCGAGGCGATCGCCGCCGTCACCGGCACTTCGCGCTTCAAGGGCATCCCCATCGGCTACCTGAACCTGGATCGTTACTGGGCGGACAACGTAGCGATGCTCGGCGACGCCATCCACAACGTGCATCCGATCACCGGCCAGGGCATGAACCTGGCCATCGAGGACGCCAGCGCCCTGGCCGACGCCCTCGACCTGGCCTTGCGCGACGCCTGCGCGCTGGAGGATGCCCTGGCCGGCTACCAGGCCGAACGCTTCCCGGTGAACCAGGCGATCGTCTCCTATGGCCATGCGCTGGCCACCAGCCTGGAGGATCGCCAGCGCTTCGCCGGGGTCTTCGACACCGCCCTGCAGGGCAGCAGCCGGGCGCCGGAAGCGCTGGGCGGCGAGCGTTCCTATCAGCCGGTGCGGTCGCCGTCCCTGGAGGCTCCGCGCGGCTGAGCCCTCAGGCGTCCTCGCGCAAGCGCAGCGGGTCCACCAGCCCGGCGGCGATGGCCATGCCCACCAGCTCCGGCAGGGTCTGGGCCTGCATGCGCTTCATCACCCGCGCGCGGTAGAGGTCGACGGTCTTCACGCTGACCTCCAGTTGCTCGGCCACCTCGCGGCTGGTATAGCCGCGCACCAGCGGCAAGAGCACGTCGCGCTCGCGCGGGGTGAGGCTGTCCAGGCGTTCGCGCAACCCGGCGTCGAGATCGCGGTGGCGGCGCCGACGGGCGTGGCGATCGAGGGCCTGCTGCACGCTGTCGAGCAGCAATTGTTCGTTGTAGGGTTTCTCGATGAAATCCACCGCCCCGGCCTTGAAGGCGCGCACCACGATGGGCACGTCGGCATGGCCGCTGACGAAGATCACCGGCAGGTCGATGCCGCGCGCCAGCAGTTCGTCCTGCACGTTCAGCCCGCCCATGCCGGGCATCCGCACGTCGAGCAGGACGCAGGCATGGCGGCCGCCCTCGCAGGCGTCGAGGAAGTCCCGGCCCTGGGTGAAGGGCCGTGCCTTGAGGCCGACCGATTCCAGCAGCCAGACCGTCGATTCGAGCATGCCCTGGTCGTCGTCGACCACGTAGACCAGCGCTTCGTCAGGCATAGCCATCCTTAACCTCCCGTGGCGCCGGCGGCGAGCGGCAGCCGGCAGTTCATGAGCAACCCGCCATCCGCCGGCAGCTCGGCTTCGAGGGTGCCGCCGAAGCCCTCGACGATGCTGCGGCTCATCGACAGGCCCAGGCCCAGCCCTTCCGGCTTGCTGGTGTGGAACGGCGTGAAAATGTGTTCCAGCTGATCCGCCGGCACTCCCGGTCCCTGGTCGCGAACCCACAGGCAGAGCAGCCCGCCGGGCTCGACGCGGCTACCGATGACGACCCGCGACGGCGAGCCGGGATGCGCCTCGCGGTTGGCTTCGATGGCGTTGCGCAGCAGATTGAGGAACACCTGTTCGAGCAGCACGCGGTCGGCATACAGCGGCGGCGGATTGTCGGTCATCGCTTCTTCCACCGCCACTTGCCAGTGCCCGGCTTCCCAGGCGCAGAGGCCGATGGCCTCGCGTGCCACCTGGTTGAGGTCGAGCGCCTGCAGGCGCCGCTGGCCCTTGCGCAGGAAGCCGCGCAGGCGCTTGATCACCTCCGCCGCGTGGCCGGCGTGCTCGCCGATCCGCGCCAGCCCCTCGGCCACCCGCCCGGCGGCCTCGGGCTGGCTGCCGAGGACGGCCAGGTAACGCTGGCTGGCGCTGGCGTAGTTCATCACCGCCGCCAGCGGCTGGTTGATCTCGTGGGCGATGCCCGAGGCCAGTTCGCCGAGAGTGACCAGCCGGGCAGTGTGCGCCAGTTCGTCCTGGTGACGGCGCTGCTGGGCCTCGCGCAGTTCGCGTTCGGTCATGTCGCGGGCCACCAGCGAGTAATAGCGCTCCTCGCCGCGGCCGCGATGGGCCAGCAACACCAGCGAGACTGGCAGCGACGGACGCCCGTCCTGCGGTTGCAGGCGCCCCTCGCGGCTCCAAACGCCGCCATCGCGCGCCTGTCGCCAACCCTCTTCGGCCAGCCGCGCCGGAGTGTCGCCGGCCAGCAGGTGTTCCAGCGCCGGCGCCGCCTGCCCGTCGGCGATGCCGAGGGCGGCGCGTGCCGAAGGATTGAGGTAGGTGACGCGGCCGCCATGCTCGACGAACAGCACCAGGTCGGTGTTCGCCTCGACCACTTCGGCCAGGCGCCGGCGGTTCTCCTCCGCCTCGACCCGCCGGGTGACATCGCGGGACACGCTGACCACCTCCACCACCGCCCCGGTGTAGGTCTCGCGGATCGCCCGGCTGGCGGTCTCGAACCAGCGGTAGCGGCCGTCGCGGTGGCGGATACGGTAGGTGATGGTCAGGTAGCCGTCCTGCTCCAGCGCTTCGCGCGCGCGCAGCGCCACCTGGCCGCGGTCCTGGGGGTGGAACAGCGCCTGCGCCGGTCGCCCGCGCAGTTCCTCCGGCCAGTAGCCGAGCAGGGTCCAGGAGGCCGGCGAGGCGTCGAGGAAAATGCCGTCGAGGGTATGCCGGGAAATCAGGTCGGTGGTGTTCTCGGTGATCAGCCGGTACAGCCGGCTGGCCCGCGCCGCCTCGCGCTCGCCGCGCAGGCTGGCGGTGGCGTCGCGGCAGCGCGCCAGCACCCGGGCCTCGGCGCTGTCGGGAATGAACTGCCAGAGCAGGATGCGCCCGTCGCACTCCGCCTCCACCTCGCCGAGGGCCCGCGCCTGCCCCAGGCTGGCGCGCACCAGTTGCCCATGGTTGGCCGGGAGGAAGGCGCGCCAGGCCTCGCGCGGCCGCTCGCCAAGCAAGGCAAGGAAGGCCTGGTTGAATTCCACCGCCTGCGCCTCGCCGTCGAGCAGCAGCGCGGGCTGCGGGTCGGCGGCGAGGAACGGCGCGGCGCGGGTGACGCCACGGGCGGCGGCGAGCAACGGTGCGAGGAGCAGGCCGAGCCAGTCCAGCGCGGCGCTCTGCGGCGTATCGCTGGCCACCAGCAGCAGGCCTTCGTCGCCGGCCTGCAGGTCGAGGGCGAAGGCCATGCCATGCTCCACGCCGGCACGCCGCAAGCGCGCGCCGAGCCAGGACGCGGAACGCCGTAATTCGTCCAGCGCCAGCCGGCCGTCGCGCGCCAGGCGCTCGCGCAACGCCAGGTCGCTGGCCCGGTTCGGCTCGCCGGCGCCCGGCGGCAGAGCCGGCGACGGCGGCACCGGGGTATAGGTCTGCGCCTGCGGCTGCCAGGCCAGGTACCAGGCCTGGCGCGTGCCCGGATGTTCGAGCAGCAAGCGGCGCAGTGCACCGACCCGCTCGACCAGCGGCGCGCCCTCGCGCAGCAGGCGCAGGAGGCTGTTGAGGGCAGGCGAAGCGGGAAGCGGACTCATGGGCGGAAGATGATCCTGGGAACTTATATGGTATTTATACTATAAGCTTATGGTTTAACTTCCATATATTTTTCATCGTTGCTATAAATCGCCCCAACCCAAGGAGCGCTTCGCCTGGTCCTTGGAAGCTGTTCACGATCTGCCGAGCCAGAGAAACCAGCCGTTTTCGACGCAGTCTCTCCGCGCGCGGCAGATCGTGACCCTTACCCAGAACAGAGCTAACAATCAGCCACGGGGTACTCTTCATGTCGATCTTCGAACAGGGTCTCGCGCCCGCCGCCGTCAACCACATCGCCCTGACGCCGCTGAGCTTCATCGAGCGCACCGCCAGCGTCTATCCGCACTACCCCGCGGTGATCCACGGCAACATCCGCCGCGACTGGGCGCAGACCTACCAACGCTGCCGACGCCTGGCCTCGGCCCTGGCCGGGCGCGGCATCGGCCAGGGCGACACGGTGGCGGTGATGCTGCCGAACATCCCCGAGATGCTCGAGGCGCACTATGGCGTGCCGATGATCGGCGCGGTGCTGAACACCCTCAACGTACGCCTCGACGCCGAAGCCATCGCCTTCATGCTGCAACACGGCGAAGCCAAGGTGCTGATCACCGACTACGAATTCCACGAGGTGATCCATGCCGCCATCGGTATGCTCGACCACCCGCCGCTGGTGGTCGACGTCAACGACCCCGAGTATGGCGAAGGCCGCCCGGTTGGCGAACTGGACTACGAGGCGCTGCTCGCCGAGGGCGACCCGCAGTTCGCCTGGGAATGGCCCCGGGACGAGTGGCAGGCGATCTCGCTGAACTACACCTCGGGCACCACCGGCAACCCCAAGGGCGTGGTCTACCATCACCGCGGCGCCTACCTGAACGCGCTGGGCAACCAGATGACCTGGTCCATGGGCCAGCACCCGGTGTACCTCTGGACCCTGCCGATGTTCCACTGCAACGGCTGGTGCTATCCGTGGACGGTGACCGCGCTGGCCGGCGTCCACGTCTGCCTGCGGCGGGTCGATCCGCAAAAGGTCCTCACCCTGATCCGCGAGCACCAGGTCAGCCACCTGTGCGGCGCGCCCATCGTGCTCAACGCCCTGATCAACATGCCCGACTCGGCCAAGGCCGCCATCGACCACCCGGTGCATGCCATGGTCGCCGGCGCCGCGCCGCCGGCCAAGGTGATCGGCGCGGTGGAAGAGATGGGCATCCGCGTCACCCATGTCTACGGCCTCACCGAAGTCTACGGCCCGGTCACGGTCTGCGCCTGGCACGGCGAGTGGGACGACCTGCCGCTGGAGCGGCGCGCCGCGATCAAGTCGCGCCAGGGCGTGCGCTACCCGACCCTCGAAGGGGTGATGGTGGCCGACCCGAAGACCCTCGAGCCGGTGCCGCGCGACGGCCAGTCCATCGGCGAGATCTTCATGCGCGGCAACACCGTGATGAAGGGCTACCTGAAGAACCCCAGCGCCACCGAGGAAGCCTTCGCCGGCGGCTGGTTCCATACCGGCGACCTGGCGGTCTGCCATCCGGACGGCTACATCGAGATCCGCGACCGGCTCAAGGACATCATCATCTCCGGCGGCGAAAACATCTCCACCATCGAACTGGAGGGCGTGCTCTACCGCCACCCGGCGGTGCTGGAGGCGGCGGTGGTGGCGCGGCCCGACGAAAAGTGGGGGGAAACGCCCTGTGCGTTCATTACCCTGAAGAGCGATCATCAGGGGCTCGCCGAGAGCGAGATCGTCGCGTTCTGTCGCGAACACCTGGCCGCGTTCAAGATTCCGCGTACCGTGGTGTTCTCGGAACTGCCGAAAACCTCCACCGGCAAGATCCAGAAATACGTGCTGCGCGAGTGGGCCGCCGCCCTCTGAGCGCCGCCAGCCGAATTGCCCGTGCAGCGGCCGTGCCACGGCGGCCGTAGGCAGGATGCGCACGGGCAACCCTGTACCTGCGGCCGTCCCGCCGGCCGTTCACCGACGAGGTGTGCAATGCCTGAATACAACGCCCCGCTGCGCGACATGCGCTTCCTGCTCAACGACGTGTTCGACGCCCCCGCCCTGTGGCAGCGCCTGCCGCGACTGGCCGAGCGGATCGACGCCGACACCGCCGACGCCATCCTCGAGGAAGCGGCCAAGGTCACCGGCGGCCTGCTCGCGCCGCTCAACCGCAGTGGCGACGAAGAAGGCGCGCAGTGGCAGGACGGCGCCGTGCGCACCCCGGCCGGCTTCCGCGAGGCCTACGCGACCTACGCCGAGGGCGGCTGGGTCGGCCTCACCGGCAATCCGGCCCATGGCGGCATGGGCATGCCGAAGATGCTGGCAGTGCAGTTCGAGGAGATGATGTACGCGGCCAACGCCAGCTTCAGCCTCTACTCGACCCTTTCCGCCGGCGCCTGCCTGGCCCTCGATGCGCACGGCAGCGAGGAGCTGAAGAACAGGTACCTGCCGAACATGTACGCCGGCACCTGGGCCGGCTCCATGTGTCTGACCGAACCGCATGCCGGCACCGACCTGGGCATCATCCGCACCAAGGCCGAGCCGCAGGCCGACGGTTCCTACAGGATCAGCGGGACGAAGATCTTCATCACCGGCGGCGAACAGGACCTCACCGAGAACATCATTCACCTGGTGCTGGCCAAGCTGCCCGACGCGCCGGCCGGTTCGCGCGGCATCTCGCTGTTCCTGGTGCCGAAGTTCCTGGTCGGCGACGACGGCGCGCTCGGCGCACGCAACGCGGTGCACTGCGGCTCCATCGAGCACAAAATGGGGATCAAGGCCTCGGCCACCTGCGTGATGA
>NZ_KV812679.1:0-15137 GCF_001813485.1 Pseudomonas sp. HMSC067G02 | reverse complement strand
TCGGCCACCTGCGTGATGAACTTCGACGGCGCCAGCGGCTGGCTGGTCGGCGAAGTCAACAAGGGCCTGGCGGCGATGTTCACCATGATGAACTACGAGCGCCTGTCCATCGGCATCCAGGGCATCGGCTGCGCCGAGATGTCCTACCAGAGCGCCGTCGCCTACGCCCGCGAGCGCCTGCAAAGCCGCGCGCCGACCGGCCCGGTGGCCAGGGACAAGGCCGCCGACCCGATCATCGTGCACCCCGACGTGCGCCGCATGCTGCTCACCATGAAGGCGCTGACCGAGGGCGGCCGCGCCTTTTCCACCTATGTCGGGCAGCAGCTCGACCTGGCCAAGTACGCCGAGGACCAGGAAGAACGCAGCCAGGCCGAAGCCCTGGTGGCCCTGTTGACCCCGGTGGCCAAGGCCTTCTTCACCGATACCGGCCTGGAGAGCTGCGTGCTCGGCCAGCAGGTGTTCGGCGGCCACGGCTACATCCGCGAATGGGGCCAGGAGCAACTGGTGCGCGACGTACGCATCGCGCAGATCTACGAAGGCACCAACGGCATCCAGGCGCTCGACCTGATGGGCCGCAAGGTGGTCGCCAACGGCGGGCTGTTCCTCTCCATCTTCAGCCGCGAGGTGCGAGCCTTCGCCGCCGGCGCCAACGCCGAACTGGCGGAGTTCGTCACCCCGCTGCTGACCGCCCTGGACCTGCTGGACAACCTCACCCAGGGCATCGTCGCCCGCGCCGGCAACGACCCGCGCGAGATCGGCGCAGCTTCGGTGGAATACCTGCATCTGTTCGGCTATACCGCCTACGCCTACCTCTGGGCGCGCATGGCCGCCGCCGCGCTGCGCCAGCGCGAGGCCGACCCGGCGTTCCACGACGGCAAGCTGGCCACCGCGCGCTTCTACTTCGCCCGCATCCTGCCCCGCGTGCACTCCCTCGCCGCCGCCGTCGAAGCCGGCAGCGAAAGCCTGTACGGCCTGGAGGCGGAACAGTTCTGAAGCTTCCGTCGAGCGTTGTCGCGCGGCCCGTGGGCCGCGTGTTTTTTTCGGGACAGCATGCAGCGCGCTGTCCGCCGACAGCCCGCGATAACGGCGGATAACCGCGAAGCGGTTATTCGCCCTACGACGCCCGGGAAGCCGGCCAGGCATTCTTGAAAAACGACGCAACCGCCGGTAATTCGCTAGACCAAGAACAAGGACATATCCATGCGAACCCTCACCACCCTCCTCGGCAACAGCCAGAAACTCGACGGCGGCGCCATGTTCGGCAATGCCCCGCGCGCGCTCTGGTCACGCTGGATGCAGCCCGATGCGGAGAACCGCATCGACCTCGGCTGCCGTGCCCTGCTGGTGCGCGACGGCGAGCGCAACGTACTGGTGGAGACCGGCATCGGCGCGTTCTTCCCGCCCGCCCTGCGCCAGCGCTACGGCGTCCAGGAAGAGCGCCACGTACTGCTCGACAGCCTCGCCGCGGTCGGCCTGGACGACGCCGACATCGACGTGGTGCTGCTCACCCACCTGCACTTCGACCACGCCGGCGGCCTGCTCGCCGCCTGGGAAGAAGGCCAGCCGGCGCGCCTGCTGTTCCCCAACGCGCATTTCGTCAGCGGCCGCCGCCACTGGCAGCGCGCTCGCCAGCCGCACCCGCGCGACCGAGCCTCGTTCGTGCCGGAACTGCTCGACCTGCTGCAGGCCAGCGGACGCCTGGAGCTGCTCGACGACGGCGAGCGCTCGGCGCATCTGGGCGAGGGCTGGCGTTTCCATTTCAGCGAAGGCCATACCCCGGGCCAGATGCTCCCGGAGATCGCCATGCCCGACGGCCCGGTGGTATTCAGCGGCGACCTGATCCCCGGCGCACCCTGGGTACACCTGCCGCTGACCATGGGCTACGACCGCTTCCCGGAAGGCCTGATCGAGGAAAAGGAACGCCTGCTGGACAGCCTCATCGCCCGCAACGGCCGACTGGTCTTCACCCATGATCCGTGCGTCGCCATGGGCCGGGTGCGACGCGACGAACAGGAGCGCTACAGCCTCTACGACACCCTCGAGCGGGTCGAGAACCTCGAGGCCTGAGCGAAAGGCGCGGCCCGCCCCGGCGGCGGGCCGCGGGAATCAGGAACGCGCCTTGCGCGCGCCCTTGCAGCGCTCGATACCGAGCCGGCAGATCCGCTCGCAGAGTTCGGCGAACCCGATCCCGGCCGCCGCCGCGGCCTGCGGCAGCAGGCTGGTGGCGGTCATTCCCGGCAGGGTATTGACCTCCAGACACCAGAGCCGGCCCTGTTCGTCGAGGCGGAAGTCGGTGCGGCTGTAGCCGCTCAGCTTCAGCGCCCGGTGTACCTTCAGCGCCAGACGCTGGGCCTCGGCGGCGATCGCCGGCGGCAGGTCGGCGGGAAACACCTCGCGCACCGCGCCGGCCTGGTACTTGTGCTCGTAGTCGAAGACCTCCTGGCCGCCGAGGAGAATCTCGCCCACCGGCAGCGCCTGGTCGTCGAGCACCCCGACGGTGACCTCGCGGCCGGCGACGAAGCGCTCCAGCATCACCTCGTCGCCATAGCGCCCGGCCAGCTCGATAGCCGGCTGCAATTCGGCCTGGGAATGCACGATGGACAGCCCCACGGTGGAGCCCTGGCTGTTCGGCTTGACCACCAGGGGGAAGCCCAGTTGCTCGCGCACCGCCTCTTCCGAGGCCGGCGCCATCAGCCAACTGGCGGTCTCCACCCCGGCGGCGAGGAACAGGCGCTTGGCCACGTCCTTGTCCATCGCCATGGCGCTGGCCAGGTGGCCGCTGCCGGTATAGGCGAAACCACCGGCATCCAGCAGCGCCTGCAGGGTGCCGTCCTCGCCGGTGCCGCCGTGCAGGGCGAGAAAGAACACGTCGACCCCAGCCAGTTCGCCGGCGCTCAGCAGGCTCTGCTTGCCGCTGCGGATGATCGCCAGCGAGTCGGAGTCCGGCGGGACCTCCTTGACCTTGCTCGCCAGCAGGCGGCGCTCTTCCTCCGCGCCGAGCAGGCCGCTGGCGGTATCCACCGCCAGCACCTGGTGGCCGGCGCTGCGCAACGCCTGGATCACCTGCGCGCCGCTGGCGATGGAGACGTCCCGTTCCTCACTGCTACCGCCGAAGAGAACGGCGACCTTCAACTTGTCCTGTCCCATGTTCCACCTGTCGTTCCAGTGCTGGAGGCAGAAAAGCACAACACAGGGGTAACTGAACAGAGACAGTCATCGTCGCGCGCAGCGAACGGCCTCCCTCAGCCGCGCAGTTCCTCGACCAGCGTGCGCAGCAGTTCGGCGGCCGGCAGCTCCCGCGCCAGCGCCGCGCCCTGGCCGGCCCACTGGGCGGCGAAATCATGGTTGCCGCGAGCCAGAGCGGCGGTCTGCAACGCTTTGGTCGCGTCGTAGACGAACGGATAGTCCGGCAAGGGCGGCACTCCAGGCGCGGCGGCATCGAAGAACATCCGGTTGGGCAGGCCGCGGGCGCTGCGCCCGGACAGGGTCACGGTCAGCGCGGTGCGCGCCGCGCGCGGCCCCTTCAGCGCCTCGCGGTAGGCGGCGTTGGCCGAGGACTCCGGACAGAGGACGAAGGCGGTGCCCATCTGCACGGCGCTCGCGCCCAGCTCCAGGGCGGCGCGGATGCCCCGTCCGTCCATGATCCCGCCGGCAGCCACCACCGGTAGCGAACCGCGCGCCGCCAGCAGGCGGACCAGCGCCAGGGTGCCGATGGCGGCGTCGCCGCGCTCCGGCTCGAACACCCCGCGATGGCCACCGGCCTCGATGCCCTGGGCGACCACCGCATCGGCGCCGGCGGCCTCCACCAGAGCCGCTTCCTCCGGCGTGGTGGCACTGACCAGTACGCGGATGCCCGCCGCCTGCAACGCGCGAACCTGGTCGCGGGGCGGCGCGCCGAAATGGAAGCTGACCGCCGCCGGCCGCTCTTCCAGCAGCATCGGCAGCAGGGTCGGGTCTTCGAGGAAGCTCAGGTAGATGTTGTTCAGGCGCGCCGGCGGCTCGGCGCCGAACTCGGCGAACAGCGGCTTCAGGTAGTCCAGCCAGGCGCGCTCGCGGGCCGGGTCGGCCTGCCCCGGGCGGTGGCAGAACAGGTTGACGTTGAACGGCTTGTCGGTCAGCCCGCGCACCTCGCGGATCAGCGCCCGGCCTTTCTCGGCGGCGCTACCGGTGATGGCGATCGAACCGAGCCCGCCGGCGTTGGATACGGCGGCGGCCAGCGCCGGCGTGGAGACGCCGAGCATGGGTGCCTGGATGATCGGCTGCTGGATGCCGAGCAGGCGCGTGAAGCGGTCAGTCATGGCGATTCCCTCTCCCGGTCGGACGACACCGCGTCGGCCGACGCTTGACCAATATATCTTCATAAAAGAATATTTTTAACAATTCATTCTCATAAAGAGATAGATCGATGGACCTTTCCTCCCTCGAAATCTTCCGCGCGGTCGCCCACGAAGCCAGCGTCACCCGCGCCGCTCAGCAGTTGCAGCGAGCGCAGTCGAACGTCACCACGCGGATCCGCCAGCTCGAGGAGGACCTGGGCGTCGAACTGTTCCTGCGCGACGGCAAGCGCATGAGCCTGACCGAACGCGGCAGCGAATTCCTCGCCTATGCCGAGCAGTTGCTGGCTCTCGCCGACGAGGCGCGCCAGTCGATGCATCCCGCCGAGCCCGGCGGGCGCCTGCGCCTGGGCAGCATGGAAAGCACCGCGGCCAGCCGCCTGCCGGCTCTGCTGGCGAGCTATCACAAGGCCTGTCCGCGGGTCGCCCTGGAAGTCTCCACCGGCACCAGTCGCGCGTTGTTCGATGGGGTGCGGGCGCGGCGCCTGGACTGCGCGCTGGTGGCCGCCGGCCCGGGCTGGGCCGGCGAACTCGATGGCAGCGGCCTGCGCGGCGAGCCGCTGTTCCGCGAGGAACTGCTGATGATCCTGCCGGCCGAACACCCGCCGGTCCACGACGTCGCCGAGGTGCGCCTGCGCACCCTGGCCGGCTTCGCCCGTGGCTGCACCTACCGGCAACTGGCCGAGGACAGCCTGGGCACGCCGCTGACGGTGCAGGAAGTCGGCTCCTACCATGCGATCCTCGCCTGCGTCGCCGCCGGCGCCTGTGTCGGCGTGCTGCCGCGCTCGGTGCTGCAACTGCTCGGCACGCCGCCGCTGCGCAGCCTGCCCCTTGCCGAAGTAGACACCTGGCTGGTCTGGCGCGAAGGCTACGCGACCGCCGCCTTCGAACGCTGGCGCGGCGTGCTGGGCCAGGCCGGCGACTGAGCGGCCAGGGGCGAACCCAACGGCCTGGCTCCGGTCCAACCCCGAGCCATCAGAACAATAGCGAGCCAAGGAGTTGCCCATGAGAAGACTGCCCACCCTCTGCCTGCTGGCCCTCGCGCCGCTCACCGGCGTGGCGCCCCAGGCCCAGGCCGCCAGCCTCTACAACCTGCTGGTGGGGACCTATACCGAAGGCTCCAGCGAAGGCATCCAGGTATACCGCTTCGACGGCACCGACGGCTCGGTGAAAGGCCCGCTGCGCGTGGCCCATACCAGCAACCCCTCGTACCTGACCGTCGCCCCGGACCAACGCACTCTGTTCGTGGTCAACGAGAACGGACGGGGCGGCAAGGGCGACACCGTCGGTCGCGCCACGTCCTACCGTTTCGATCCGATCAGCGGCCGCCTGCAACAGATCAGCCAGGTCCAGACCCTCGGCGATCATCCGACCTACAGCAGCCTCAGCCACGACGGTCGCTACCTGTTCGTCGCCAACTACTCGGTACAGCCGGAAGGCTCGGTGGCGGTACTGCCGGTGCGCGCGGACGGCTCGCTGGCGCCGGTGGTGCAGGTGGAGTCGCACCAGGCCAGCAAGGTGCATCCGCGCCAGGCTTCCGGTCATGTGCACTCGGTGGTGTCCTCGCCCGACGGCCAGTACCTGTTCGCCCCCGACCTCGGCGCCGACAAGGTATTCGTCTACCGCTACGCCCCGGAACAGGCCGAACGTCCGCTGCAGGCGGCCGATCCGGCATTCGTCCCGACCCCGCCCGGCAGCGGCCCGCGCCATCTGATCTTCAGCGCCGACGGGCGTTTCGCCTACCTGACCCTGGAACTGAGCGGCCAGGTGATGGTGTTCGCCCATGAGGGCAATGGCCGCCTGCGTCAGTTGCAGACCCACGACCTGGCGCCTGCCGGCTTCCAGGGCAAAGTCGGCGCCGGCGCCCTGCACCTGTCCGCCGACGGCCGCTTCCTCGGCGTGCTCAATCGCGGCGACGACAACCAACTGGTGACCTTCGCCGTCGACCCGGCCAGCGGCCAGTTGCGTTTCGTCGAACGGCGCTCGGTGGAAGGCACCGAGCCGCGCGAATTCGCTTTCTCGCCCGGCGGGCGCTTCGTCCTCGTGGCCAACCAGAACAGCGACCAGTTGCGGGTGTTCGCCCGCGATCCGCAGAGCGGCCAGGTGGGCAAGACGCTGCAAAGCGTCGAGGTGGGGTCACCGAGCGATCTGCGCTTCGTGGCGGTGCCGTGACCTTGCACTCGGCCATCCGCCGATACGCCGCTGGGCCGGCGGATCGGCGCTAAGCGGTCATCCGCACTACGGAGCCAGAGCCGAAGCCCGCCCTGGCTCCAAGGCCCACAGGCATGGAGCTTCCGCCCACATACGGCAAGTCCTGTAGGGCGAATAACGCCAGGGGCGTTATCCGCCGCTGTCCCGAAGAACCGGCGGATAACCGCAAGCGGTTATTCGCCCTACGGAACCAGGATCCGCCACGTAGAGGTTTGTCATGCTTGCCCTCCAGACGATGGGGTAGCTAACTCGCCCCGGCAGGAGGTCGAATCGTCGCGCAGCGGGTCGAGCGACAGTGATGCCGCGAAGGCGTCTCGCTCCAGGGGGAACCGTCGCGACGGGTTGCCCGCAAGCTACACCCAGCCCCTCCCCCAATAGTCCCCGCGACCAATCGTCAGCCCCTCATCCCACCGTCCCGCGGCACCAACGAATCCACCTGAAACCCACGCCCAGCAAGGCCTACAGCGCTAATCACAGACGCCCTTGACCTCAACTTAACTTGAGGTTTTATAGTCCCCGCTGCGGTCATACCGCCCCGTTTCCCCAGGACCACGAACCGCCCCCACGGCCGCTTCGCGGCGCCGGATGGCGACCAGCACAAGGAACGACCCATGCAGCGCTTCATCGATAACTCGCTCGAAAGCAACTGGCTCTGGCTGACCGCCCGGATCTGCCTGGCCCTGATGTTCGTCGCCTCGGGACTGGCGAAGCTGTTCGACTATCAGGCCAGCCTGGAGGAAATGCGCGCCGCCGGCCTGGAGCCGGCCTGGCTGTTCAACATCGCCACCGCCGTGACCCTGCTGGCCGGCTCCGCACTGGTCCTGCTGGACCGCAAGCTATGGCTCGGCGCCGGGGCGCTGGCGGTGTTCCTGCTGCTGACCATCCTCATCGTCCACACCTTCTGGAGCAAGACCGGCGTCGAAGCCAAGCTGGCGATGTTCTTCGCCCTCGAGCACATCGCGGTGATCGGCGGCCTGATCGCCACGGCCATCGCCAGCGCGCAACGCCAGCGGCTGCGCCAGGACGTCTCCGTGGCCGCCACCTACCAGAAGGCCTGAGGCGATCATGCAGAAACCCGTCCTGATCGCCAGTGCCGCGCTCATCTGCGCGGCGGTTATCGGCATCGCCGTCTACGCCACCGGCTCGGCGAAGAAAGACGCCGGCGGTTTCGCCGGCTACCCGCCGGTGAAGGTCGCCCTCGCCTCGGTGGAGCGGCGGGTGGTGCCGCGCGTCTTCGATGGCGTCGGCGAGCTGGAGGCCGGTCGCCAGGTCCAGGTGGCCGCCGAAGCGGCAGGACGGATCACCCGCATCGCCTTCGAATCGGGCCAGCAGGTGCAGCAAGGGCAGTTGCTGGTGCAACTCAACGACGCGGTGGAACAGGCCGAGCTGATCCGTCTCAAGGCGCAGTTGCGTAATGCCGAGATCCTCCATGCCCGTGCGCGCAAGCTGGTAGAGCGCAACGTCGCCTCGCAGGAACAGCTGGACAACGCCGTCGCCGCCCGCGACATGGCGCTCGGCGCGGTGCGCCAGACCCAGGCGCTGATCGACCAGAAGGCGATCCGCGCGCCCTTCTCCGGCCAACTCGGCATCCGCCGCGTGCACCTCGGCCAGTACCTCGGCGTCGCCGAGCCGGTGGCCAGCCTGGTGGATGCGCGGACCCTGAAAAGCAATTTCTCCCTGGACGAAAGCACCAGCCCCGAGCTGAAGCTCGGCCAGACCCTCGAGGTCCTGGTCGACGCCTATCCGGGGCGCAGCTTCCCGGCGCGCATCAGCGCCATCGACCCGCTGATCGGCAAGTCGCGCACGGTGCAGGTCCAGGCCTTGCTGGACAACCCCGAAGGCCTGCTCGCCGCCGGCATGTTCGCCAGCATCCGGGTCTCGCGCAAAGCCGACGCGCCGTCGCTGAGCGTGCCGGAAACCGCGGTCACCTATACCGCCTACGGCGACACCGTGTTCGTCGCCCACCAGGAAGGCGACCGGCCGCTCAGCGCCAAGCGCGTCTCGGTGCGGATCGGCGAGCGCTGGGACGGTCGCGTGGAAATCCTCCAGGGCCTCGCCGAGGGCGACCGGGTAGTGACTTCCGGGCAGATCAACCTGAGCGACGGGATGGCCGTGGAACCGGTCAAGGAAGACACCCTGAGCAGCGCCGCGCCCCCCGTGCCGGTCGCCGGCCGCTGAAGGAACCCCGCGATGACCTTTACCGACCTGTTCGTCCGCCGGCCGGTGCTGGCGCTGGTGGTCAGCACGCTGATCCTGCTGCTCGGCCTGTTCTCCCTGGGCAAGCTGCCGATCCGCCAGTACCCGCTGCTGGAAAGCTCGACCATCACCGTCACCACCGAGTACCCCGGCGCCTCCGCCGATCTCATGCAGGGCTTCGTCACCCAGCCGATCGCCCAGGCGGTGTCGTCGGTGGAGGGCATCGACTACCTTTCCTCGACCTCGGTGCAGGGGCGTAGCGTGGTGACCATCCGCATGCTGCTCAACCGCGATTCGACCCAGGCGATGACCGAGACCATGGCCAAGGTCAACTCGGTGCGCTACAAGCTGCCCGAGCGTGCCTACGACTCGGTGATCGAACGCTCTTCCGGCGAGACCACCGCGGTAGCCTACGTCGGCTTTTCCAGCAAGACCCTGCCGATCCCTGCGTTGACCGACTACCTGTCGCGGGTGGTCGAGCCGATGTTCTCTTCCATCGACGGCGTGGCCAAGGTCCAGACCTTTGGCGGCCAGCGCCTGGCCATGCGCCTCTGGCTCGACGCCGACCGCCTCGCCGGGCGCGGCCTGACCGCCTCCGACGTGGCCGAGGCGATCCGCCGCAACAACTACCAGGCGGCGCCGGGGATGGTGAAGGGGCAGTACGTGCTGTCCAACGTGCGGGTCAACACCGACCTGACCAACGTCGACGACTTCCGCGAGATGGTCATCCGCAACGATGGCAACGGCCTGGTGCGCCTGCGCGACGTCGGTACCGTCGAACTGGGCGCCGCGGCCACCGAGACCAGCGCACTGATGGACGGCGACCCGGCGGTGCACCTGGGGTTGTTCCCGACGCCCACCGGCAACCCGCTGGTGATCGTCGACGGCATCCGCAAGCTGCTGCCGGAGATCCAGAAGACCCTGCCGCCGGATGTCCGCGTCGACCTCGCCTACGAGACTTCGCGCTTCATCCAGGCCTCCATCGACGAGGTGGTGCGGACCCTGGTGGAAGCGCTGCTGATCGTGGTGCTGGTGATCTACCTCTGCCTCGGCTCGCTGCGCAGCGTGCTGATCCCGGTGGCGACCATTCCCCTGTCGATGCTCGGCGCCGCCGCGCTGATGCTGGCCTTCGGCTTCAGCGTCAACCTGCTGACCCTGCTGGCGATGGTGCTGGCCATCGGGCTGGTGGTGGACGACGCCATCGTGGTGGTGGAGAACGTCCACCGCCACATCGAGGAAGGCAAGTCGCCGGTGGCGGCGGCGCTGATCGGCGCCCGCGAAGTGGCCGGCCCGGTGATCGCCATGACCATCACCCTGGCCGCCGTGTACACCCCCATCGGCCTGATGGGCGGCCTCACCGGCGCGCTGTTCCGCGAGTTCGCCCTGACCCTGGCGGGCGCGGTGATCGTGTCCGGGGTGGTGGCGCTGACCCTGTCGCCGGTGATGAGTTCGCTGCTGCTCCAGGCACACCAGAACGAGGGGCGCATGGGCCGCGCCGCCGAGTGGTTCTTCGGCGGCCTGACGCGGCGCTACGGGCAGGTCCTGGAGTTCTCCCTGGGCCACCGCTGGCTGACCGGCGGCCTGGCATTGCTGGTGTGCATCAGCCTGCCGCTGCTGTATTCGATGCCCAAGCGCGAACTGGCGCCGACCGAGGACCAGGCCGCGGTGCTCACCGCGATCAAGGCGCCGCAGCACGCCAACCTCGACTACGTCGAACTGTTCGCGCGCAAGCTCGACCAGGTCTACACCAGCATCCCGGAAACCGTGAGCACCTGGATAATCAACGGCACCGACGGACCGGCGGCGAGCTTCGGCGGGATCAACCTGGCGGCCTGGGAAAAACGCGAGCGCGACGCCTCGGCGATCCAGTCCGAGCTGCAAGGCAAGGTCGGCGACGTCGAGGGCAGCAGCATCTTCGCCTTCCAGTTGGCCGCCCTGCCCGGCTCCACCGGCGGCCTGCCGGTGCAGATGGTGCTGCGCAGCCCGCAGGACTATCCGGTGCTCTACCGGACCATGGAAGAGATCAAGCAGAAGGCCCGACAGAGCGGGCTGTTCGTGGTGGTCGACAGCGACCTCGACTACAACAACCCGGTGGTCCAGGTCCGCATCGACCGCGCCAAGGCCAACAGCCTGGGCATCCGCATGCAGGACATCGGCGAGTCGCTGGCGGTGCTGGTGGGCGAGAACTACGTCAACCGCTTCGGCATGGAAGGCCGCTCCTACGACGTGATCCCGCAGAGCCTGCGCGACCAGCGTTTCACTCCGCAAGCGCTGGCACGGCAGTTCGTGCGCACCCAGGACGGCAACCTGGTGCCGCTGTCGACGGTGGTCCGGGTGGAGCTTCAGGTCGAGCCGAACAAGCTGATCCAGTTCGACCAGCAGAACGCCGCGACCCTCCAGGCGATCCCCGCGCCCGGCGTCTCCATGGGCCAGGCGGTGGCCTTCCTCGACGACGTGGCGCGCGGCCTGCCGGCCGGCTTCAGCCACGACTGGCAATCCGACTCGCGGCAATACACCCAGGAAGGCAACACCCTGGTGTTCGCCTTCCTCGCCGCCCTGGTGGTGATCTACCTGGTGCTCGCCGCGCAGTACGAGAGCCTGGCCGACCCGCTGATCATCCTGATCACCGTGCCGCTGTCGATCTGCGGCGCGCTGCTGCCGCTGGCGCTGGGCTACGCGACGATGAACATCTATACGCAGATCGGCCTGGTCACCCTGATCGGCCTGATCAGCAAGCACGGCATCCTCATGGTCGAGTTCGCCAACGAACTGCAACTCCACGAGCGCCTCGACCGCCGCGCGGCGATCCTGCGCGCCGCGCAGATCCGCCTGCGGCCGGTGCTGATGACCACCGCGGCAATGGTCTTCGGCCTGGTGCCGCTGCTCTTCGCCAGCGGCGCCGGCGCCGCCAGCCGCTTCGGCCTGGGCGTGGTGATCGTCTCCGGGATGCTGGTCGGCACCCTCTTCACCCTATTCGTGCTGCCCACCGTCTATACCCTGCTGGCGCGCAACCACGCGGAAGTCGACAAGAGCCCGCGCAGCCGGCAACTGGCCGAGGCCGATCTGCTGGTGAACAAGGCATGAAGCGCTCCTACCCGAACCTTTCGCGCCTGGCGCTGGCCCTGGCGGTCGGCACCGGCCTGGCCGCCTGCAGCGTCGGCCCCGACTACCAGCGTCCGCAGTCGCCGCCGCCACGCGTCGCCAGCGAGCACCTCGGCGAGTTCTCCGGCGAGCGGCGGGAAGCGCCCTGGTGGAGCTTCTTCGACGATCCGCAACTGGTGCGCCTGGTCGACCAGGCGTTGGCGCGTAACCACGACATCCGCGAGGCCCGCGCCAACCTGCGCAGCGCCCGCGCGCTGTTCGACGACCGCTGGCTCGACCAGTTGCCGCAGGTCACCAGCCAGGCCGGCTACAACCGCAGCATCGAACAACAGCTGGACTACGACGGCGAGCCGCGCCGGCGCCTGGCGGAGAGCTACCGCGCCGGCTTCGACGCGCAGTGGGAAATCGACCTGTTCGGTCGCCTCGGCCGACTTTCCGACGCCGCCCTGGCCCGCGCCGAAGCGGCCGACGCCGACCTCCGGCTGGTACGCCTGAGCATCGCCGCCGACACCGCCCGCGCCTACTTCGAGATCCAGGGCTACCAGCGCCGACTGGACGTGGCGCGCGCCCAGGTGCGCAGTTGGCGCGACACCCTGGAGCTGACCCGCAGCAGCCTGCAACTGGGCAGCGGCCTGCCGGAGGACGTGGAGAACGCCCAGGCCAACCTGCTGCGCAGCGAAGCGGCGATTCCGCCACTGACGACCGCGCTGGAGAGCGCCCGCTATCGCCTCGACGTGCTGCGCGGCGAGGCACCGGGCAGCGGCGCGCCGATCCTCGACGGTGGCGGCGCCGCGCCATTGGCGAAGAACCTGCCGCTGGGCGACGTCGACCGCCTGATCCTCCAGCGCCCCGACGTAGTCAGCGCCGAGCGGCAACTGGCAGCGAGCACCGAAGACGTCGGCGCGGCTACCGCCGAACTCTATCCGCGCCTCGACCTGGGCGGCTTCATCGGTTTCTTCGCCCTGCGCAGCGGCGACCTCGGCAGCGCCTCGCGCGCCTTCGAACTGGCGCCCAGCGTCAGTTGGCCGGCGTTCCGCCTGGGCAACGTGCGGGCCCGCCTGCGCGCCGTCGAGGCGCAGTCCGACGCCGCGCTGGCGCGCTACCAGCGCTCCCTGCTGCTGGCCCAGGAGGACGTCGGCAACGCGCTCAACCAACTGGCCGAACACCAGCGTCGGCTGGTCGCCCTGTTCCAGTCCGCGACCCATGGCGCGAACGCCCTGGAGATCGCCAACGAACGCTACCGCGCCGGCGCCGGCAGCTACCTGGCGGTGCTGGAGAACCAGCGCGCGCTGTACCAGATCCGCGAGGAACTGGCGCAGGCGGAGACCGCCTCGTTCGTCAACGTCATCGCCCTCTACAAGGCGCTCGGCTGGGGCAGCGGCGACCTGGCGCCGGGCGCCGGCCAACTGGCCGCCGGCGAAACCGCCGGGGCCAACCGTTGAGAGTTCCGATTCAGGCCCTGGCAGCGACGATCATGCGGGTTTCCATCGGCAGGTCGACGATCCGCTCCACCGCAAAGCCACCGCGCCCGAGCAGGTCGACCACCTCCTCGGTGGTGCGGTGGCGGCCAGCGCAGGCCATGAACAGGTGCACGTCCCAGAGCACCGACATCGGCGACGGCTCGCTGGCCGAGATGGTCCGCTCGATCACCACCACCCGGCCGTCGCCGGCCATCGCCTCGCGGCAATTGCCGAGCAACCTCAGGCTGGCGGCTTCGTCCAGATCGCCGATGATCCGCGACAGCAGGTAGATATCGCCGTTGGACGGCACCTCTTGCAGCATGTCGCCGCCCACCAGGCTGACGCGCTCCCCTGCCAACAGGCTGGAGAGGTTGTCGCGGGCCACGCCGAGGGAACCCTCGCGGTCGAGCATCACGCCCCGGGCGCTGGGCTCGGCCTGCAGGATGGCCTTGGTCAATTCGCCGGAACCGCCACCGACGTCGACGAAGCTACGCCCGCGGAAATCCAGGAGCCTGGGGATCTCATGGAAGGCCAGGTTGCTTGCCTTCATCGCCAGCAGGAAGCGCCGGCCGGCATCCGGGCAGCGCTTCAGGTAGCTGTAGAAGTCTTCGCCGAACGCCAGCTCGAAGCCTGGGGTACCGCTGAGCAGCGCCTCGCAGGCGGGCGTCCAGGCGGCGTGGAACTCCTCGCCGTAGAACAGCACCATGTCGCGGAAGGAGCCCTCGACATCCCTCAGCAGGTGGCTGGTGGGGGTATTGGCGTAGCCGTCGCGGGTATCGCCCTGAAAGATCTCGAAGGCCACCAGCAGGCGCATCAGTCGATGGATGCGCTCGGCATCGGAACCGACCGCGGCGGCCAGCGTCTCGTCGCTGTCGATCCCGCTCTCGATCAGATCGGCCAGCCCGAGGCGCGTAGCGACGTAGACGCAACGGGACTTCCATTCCCCGGTAACAACTTGTATCAAATTACGCGCAGCAGCAAGATTCGAATTATTCATCTTTTATTCTCTCTCGTTACACATTTCCGTAACCCGAGAAGTACCCAAGCGCTCTATTTCGCACTTCTTGCCCGCTCGGCGAGAAATACCGCAGAACACCCCGGTTCATTCGGAACTTTGAGAAAAATGCGCTCATCCCCCGGATCAGCGCTGCCTGGATCTCGTTGCGGAAACAACCCTGGAACTTTCCAACTGCCTGTTCCAGAGCCTTTTCCTGCGTACCGAAAGAATAAAATTACAACTTGGCTACAACCTCCGGCATTGCAGGAAGCATCAGCTTAGCAATCCCGCATACCCTATCTGGCACCTACCAGATCTTGTAGTTGAGCCGGTACGAGCGTTCTGTGTTTTATGCAATCCACATCAGCGACCAGGGATGCTGGCTATTTGAAACACTTCACGGAATGACGCTGAAAGTCTTCGCGACCTCGTCTGTCGCATCTTAACGAAAGCATTGCGAATCCATTACCGACAGGTTTCCAAAAGAAACCCGGGATGAAACTCCTATTGCCTTTCGAAAACTGGAAACGACAGGCGAACATATGTAACGCGAAATTTCACCCTACGTATGAACAATGCGCCCAGCGAATATCGCTCCCTTACCGAGCGACGAACTCCTGCGCGCCAGCGAATAACCGATGCCGCGAGGGAAAAGTTTCTCCGGCATACCTGGAGAGCCCTCTCGGAGGCGGCGCATGAACGGTCAGCGGTACAGGGAAACACCCCTCGACATCGAGCGTCTGCGGCGCCTGAATCGCGCCACGGTGGAGCGCTACATGGCCATGAAGGGGGCCGAACGGTTACAGCGGCACAGCCTGTTCGTCGAGGACGGCTGCG
>NZ_KV812678.1:0-58132 GCF_001813485.1 Pseudomonas sp. HMSC067G02 | reverse complement strand
CCTGGCGCAGGACTTCGCGGGGGTCGGCGAAGAAGGGATCACCTTCCAGCTCATGCATGGTCATCAGCAGTTGCGCGGTCGGCCGCTTCTGCCAGGGTTCCATGGAGAGGGTGCCGGGGATCGGGTAGCAGATCCGGTCGGCGTCGCCGATGTCGAGACCCAGGCCGGTACTCTCTACGGTGGAGCCGGTGATATCGAGGGCGAACAGGGAAGCGGGAAGGTTGATACCTTTTTCGAAGACTTTGGGCAGACTGTTGCGTTCGATTCGCTTGCCGCGAACCACGCCATTCATGTCTGAAATCAGAAGGTCGACGAACTGGACCTCGGGATGTTCCTGAAGGAACAGGCTCGGCTCAGTGAGCTGAACGGCACGCAGGGGTACCGACATGATGCAACACCTTTTTTGTTAAAAATTTCAATCATGCGGGGGCTGGAGCCAGAGTCAATCGGAAAGCCAATTTGTTGTCAATAGCCCTCTCGTCGCCCTCGCGGACGGCGAAATGGCCGTAGACAGGGCCTTCCAGAGCATCGCGAAAGCGGCCAAAGCCAGGCCAGGCAAGGTGTTCAACCTGGTGCAGCAGATATTTTACAGGCTCCGTTGTACGAAAAATTGAACAAGGCTAAGCTGTGCCAACCCTACAACAGCAATAAACCGGGTGTTCCATGTCCTACCAGCCGTCCCTCGGCGCCAAGTTCCGCGGCCACAAGATCGGTCAGCATCCGCGTTAGCTCCGCTCCGGTTCTTTTCTCCCTCGATTCTTCGCAGCGCCCTCGAGCGGCCCTCGCTCGTCCGCCGCCTGCCCTGCCCGTCCTCCTTATATAAGGAAGGACACCGGCCGCTTTCGCCTGCGTGGATAACGGATACGAAGAGCAAGATCGTTCAAGCCAGCCCGATGCGCCTGCTGGCATGCTGGACCGACGTTCACCACCGCCATGCCCCCATGACTGCCCACGACCTGCCCCGCCAAGCCTTTCTCCGCGGCGCCGTCGCCATCCTCCCATTGTCCCTGGCCGTCGCGCCCTGGGGGCTGCTGGCGGGATCGATGGCCATCGAAGCCAACCTCACCCCGGCCGAGGGCCAGGGCCTGTCCGCCATCGTCTTCGCCGGCGCCGCCCAGTTGGTGGCGATCGGCATGCTCAAGGGCGGTGCCGGGTTCTTTTCGATCATCTTCACCACCCTCCTCCTGACCTCGCAGCACCTGCTCTACGGCATGAGCTTGCGGCCGGTCCTGTCGCCTCTGCCGGGACGCTGGCGGATCGGCCTGGGCTTCCTGCTCACCGACGAGTTCTTCGCCCTCGCCAGCCAGCACGACCGGCGCAACTTCAACCGCTGGTACGCCCTCGGCGTCGGCCTGACCTTCTATATCGCCTGGAACCTGTTCACCCTCGCCGGCATCCTGCTTGGCCGCAGCATTCCCGGTCTCGAACACCTGGGCCTGGATTTCTCCATCGCCGCCACCTTCATCGCGCTGGTCGCGCCGCTGGTGCGCAACGTACCGACGCTGGTCTGCGTGGCCACCTCGCTGTTCTGCTCGGTGCTGTTCAGCCACTGGCAATGGAGTTCGGCGCTGGTCCTCGCCGGCCTCGCCGGGATGGCCGCCGGTTTCGTCTGCAACAAGCTGTATCGGGAGGCGCCATGGTCTGGGCAGTGATCTTCGGCATGGGCGCGATCGTCTTCCTCAACCGCTACCTGTTCCTCGAACCGCGCCTGCCGATCCGCCTCGGCAGCAACCTGCGGCAGTTCCTCGGTTTCGCCGTGCCCGGCATGCTCACGGCGATCTGCGGCCCGATCGTGTTCATGCCCGAGGGCCGCATCGACCTCGGCTACGACAATCCCTACCTGGTCAGCGGCGCAGTCACCGTGGCGCTGGTGCTCTATACCCGCAATACCCTGGCGAGCATGCTGCTGGGCATGGCGTTCTTCTTCCTGTTCAAGTGGTGGCTGATTTGATCGATGTCAGTCGCTGACGGCATGACCTCTGCATGCAGCCCCTTGCAGGGTTCATACAAACTCGCGGCGGGCGGCTATATGGCCCACCAGATGCTCCGGAGCAGCCGCTATCCGGCTGACAGCCAGGCTACTATCGATGCAGTACCTGATAGCAACCAGCTCCCTTCTATCTAGCCTGGATAAACACGCGTAAACCTGGCGCCCGCCCAGGCAAAGCAATTGACGGGGAGCACTTTAGAAAATCACCCGAAAATAATGACGATAGTCACAGTGAACGCCATCCTCCCGCTCGACGGCTTTCACCTTGAACTGCTTTGCCCCCAGCAACTCCAAGACACGAACCAGTTGATCATGGCTGAATATCTGTGTATGCCCGATTGCTGGAACTCCGCGAGAGTCAGTCACCAACAGTAGCTCACCGCCCGTCCTCAACCTGCCCACACAGTCAATCAGGAACTGGATCCAGTCGGCCGTATGGTCAAGCACATTTGAGCAAACGACGAAATCGAAAGCACTCTCTATATCGGCAACACCATCCCTTATATAACAAGAAGAACCTCTTTCCCCGAGAATCGAGAATGGAAGGTTCTCTGCATACAGCCCCATCAATGAGTCCTGGGCAGTCACTGTCACGCCTTCGACCTTCTCGAAAAAGCCGATCGGCCCACTACCTACTTCCAAAACCTTACCTTCAAAACCTTCGTAGCGATAATGCGAGGAGCCGTACGTGAACCCCATCTTCCCAAGAAACCACATTGCATCCTTATGCCGGACCTCTTGTAGTTCCTCGACAGACAGATGGCGATAGGGCCATTTATCCTTCCAGAAAGAAAGCTCGTACTCCTGGGAATGTATCCACTGCTCCGGATCTGCAGACGCAACGCTACGTACGTCAGGAGCAGTTTCAACCCTACGGGACACCGACGAGAATTCGCCTGCACCACTGCCACGCTCTTCGATACACACTAGAGGAGTGCCACTCGAACGACGGCGTTCCCAGAAACCGGATAAAAATTTCACCCTAAAAACCTCCCTGCTCATTGATACCCTTGCCCATCGGACTAAAAGATAAAAAGCCGAAACTTGCCGACAACCAAACAACAACTCGCCCTCTATCTCAGCGCCCCAGCAAAGATCTTCCCCTCAGGAAGCAGCCAAACAGCACGGCGCGAGGAAAAACTAACAAAGAAAATTTATAAATAATGTAAGAACAATCCTTTTTGCTAGAGGAAATAGTTACATAGACATAGTTGAGGAGAAGATGGAGAAACGAACGGAAAACCGCGCTCTCCGATCCGCCTAGGGGAGATCCGTTGCGATGACGCTCCAGGCCCATCCCTTCCAGATGAAGTGCTGAAAGGGGCCTCCCCCGGAACGAAGAACGAGGGTTCATGCGCCACGGGAATGAACTCGCGAAGAAAGGTCGCTTGGCGCTGGCGCGCTTTGGGCCGAAGATCGGGGCAACCACAACGTGCGCAGCGAGGCCCTCATGTCCGACTCCCTTCCCCAGCGCAACGGCGGGCAGATCCTGGTAGAGGCATTGCGGCGCAATGCCGTCGATACCGTCTACTGCATCCCCGGGGAAAGCTACCTGCCGGTGCTCGACGCGCTGTACGACGCCGACGGCATCCGCACCGTCGTCACCCGCCACGAGGGTGCCGCCTCGAACATGGCCGATGCCTACGGCAAGCTGACCGGCCGACCAGGCATCTGCTTCGTCACCCGCGGCCCCGGTGCCACCCATGCGGCGAATGGCGTGCACACGGCGCAGCAGGACTCGACGCCGATGATCCTGTTCGTCGGCCAGGTGGAAAGCGCCTTCAAGGGCCGCGAGGCGTTCCAGGAAGTCGACTACGTGCAGATGTTCTCGGGCCTGGCGAAGTGGGCCGTGGAAATCGACCGTATCGAACGCATCCCGGAGATCGTCGGCCGCGCCTTCAGCGTCGCCACCTCGGGCCGACCGGGCCCGGTCGTGGTCGCCCTGCCCGAGGAAATCCTCTTCGGTTCCGCGCAGGTCGCCGATGCGCCGGTGCCAAGGGTGCTTCCGGGGCGGCCGGGCGCCACGGCGATGGCAGAACTGCGCGAACTGCTGGCGAACGCCAGGCGGCCCCTGCTGGTACTTGGCGGCAGCGGCTGGGACGGCGCCGCCAGGAAACGGCTAGGCGCCTTCGTCGACGCCAATGGCCTACCGGTGGCCACCTCGTTCCGTCGCCAGGACCTGTTCGACAACCGTGACCCGCACTACGCCGGGCAACTGGGCTTCGGCGCGGCGCCGGCACTATTGGAGCGGCTGCGCCAGGCCGACCTGCTGCTGGTGGTCGGGGCGCGCCTGGGCGAAACGCCGAGCGCCGGCTACAGCCTGGTGCGTAGTCCGGCCCCCGCGCAGACGCTGGTCCACGTGCATCCGGACAGCGCGGAACTGAACCGCGTCTACCTGGCGCGACTGCCGATCCAGGCCACCCCGTGTACCTTCGCCGAGGCCCTGGCCGACCTCGCGCCGTTGCCCTCGAGCACCTGGCAGGACTGGCGCGAAGCCGCCCATGCCGACTACCTGGCCTACTCGACCCCGGCCGCGAGCGACCCCGCCATCCAGGGCGTCGACCTGGCGTCCGTGGTCGCGTACCTCAGCGAAAACCTGCCGGACGACGCGGTGATCGCCAACGGTGCCGGCAACTATGCCGTCTGGGTGCATCGCTTCTACCGCTATCGCCAGGCCCGCACGCAGTTGGCGCCGACCAACGGCGCCATGGGCTACGGCCTGCCCGCCGCGATCGCCGCCAGCCTGCGCGATCCGCAGCGCAGCGTGGTGTGCTTCGCCGGCGACGGCTGTTTCATGATGTATCCGCAGGAGCTGGCGACCGCCGCGCAGTTCGGCGCGACGCCGGTGGTGATCGTGGTCAACAACGGCATGCTCGGCACCATCCGCATGCATCAGGAACGCGAATATCCCGGGCGGGTATCCGCCACCCGCCTGGACAACCCCGACTTCGTCGCCCTGGCGCGAGCCTTCGGCGCCCACGCCGAACGAGTGGAATGCAGCGCCGACTTCCCCGCCGCGTTCCGCCGCGCCCGCGAAAGCGGACGCCCGGCGCTGCTGGAGCTGCTGACCGACCCACGCCAGATCACGCCGCAGGCGCGCCTCGCCTGAGGCATCCTCAGCCGGCGCGGAAGGCGATCCAGGCCTGGTAGCCCACGGCCTGGAAATAGCGGCTGGGCAGGACGAAGCCGGTGTCTTCCAGCAGTTCGCCGAGGCGCTGCTCGGACAACGGATCGAAATCCTCGCGCAAGCGTTGCAGCATGCCGTCGCTGTCCTCCGGGGAAAGCCCGGCCAAACGGCAGGCCTCGGCCTGCACCGGGCGTTCGAAGGCGTCCCGGGCTTCCATCAGGTTGGCCAGCAGCAACGGCGCCGCTGGCGCCAGACGCTCGGCGACCGCCTCGAGGAAGCGCCGCTTGGCCTGGTCGCCGCGCAGGAAATGCAGCACCAGCAGGACCAGCGCCGCATCGCAAGGCGGCGCAGGCGGTAGCCCGGCGACGTCGCCGCAGTGCAGCTCGATCCGCTCCAGCAGGCCGAGCCTGGCGCAGCGCTGGCGGGCCAGGGCGAGCATGTCGGCCGACAGGTCCGCCCCGACGAAACGCCAGCCTGGACGCAACCCGGCCAGCTCCGCCAGTTCGCCGCCGGCGCCGCAGCCGACGCTGAGCAGGCGCGCCCGTTCCGGCATACGGGCCAGCAACTGCGCGCGACTGAGCAGGTGCAGCAACTCGTAGCCCGGCAACAGGCGGCCGATCCGCGTCTCGTAGCCGTCCGCCTGTTTCCCGACGAAGCGGCCCATCAGTCGAACACCTTGCCCAGGCGCCAATAGCCCATCAGGGTCAGATGACGCTTGTCGATACCGCGCTCCTGCACCAGGTAGCGCCGGATCGCCATCACCGCCGCCGACTCGCCGGCGACCCAGGCGTAGAAACTGCCGCTCTCGGGGCTCGCCAGTTCCCAGAGGATCTCCTCGTCGATATCGATGTCCTCCAGCTCCTGGGCCGCACCACCCGCCACCTCGCGCTCCGGCAGCCGCGCCTGGCGCGCCGCCTCGATCATCCGCTCGCCGTTGCGCGAATGGATGCCGGCCTGGTGGCGCGGCAGCCAGTGCAGGCGCGCACCGGGAATCGCCGGCAGGTCGAGGATATCGGCTTCTCCCGGCACTTCGAGAAAGGCCTCGACCACCGGCGGCTCGGCTTCGCCGGCCAGCTCCTCGAGAATTCCCGCCACCGCGGGCAAGGCGGTTTCGTCGGCGATCAGCAGGATATGGCGGACGCCAGCCGGCGGCTTCCATTCGTAGCCGCCGGGGTCATCGCCGTATTGCCGGTTGGGCGCGGCCAGTTGCAGGCGGTCGCCGATCCGCGCGTGGGTCGCCCAGGCCGAGGCCGGGCCGTTCTCGCCGTGGAGGACGAACTCCACGTCGACCTCCTCCTGCTCGGCGCGCAGCGCACGGATGGTGTAGGTACGCATCGGCGGCCGGCGAGCCGGCTCGACGCTGCGATAGGCCTGGTACCACTCGCTGCCACCGGGCAGGCTGGGCGGCTGGCCGCTGGCATCGGGGAAGAAGATCTTGATCCGCTGGTCGGCGGCCAGGGTCTTCATCTCGGCGACCTCCGGGCCGCCGAAGACGAAGCGGGTCAGCGCCGGGCTGAGTTGCTCGCGGCGCTTGAGTTCGACATTGAACAGACGATAGGCGGGTTGCGACATGACGATGGTCTCCTGGTGACCGGCGCCCAGCGGCGCCGGCGGATGCATGCATCAGGCAACTCTAGCAAACAATGCGAATGATTAGCATTTGCTATTTGTGCAATCGTCGACTGCGTCGAAAGCACGACTGCCGCTCAGGCCTCGCAAGGCTCCAGCAGCTCGCAAGCGCTCTCCCCTACTCGCCTGACCGCCTGCTCGATGGCCGGGGTCGGCAACGCCGCGTAGTTCATCCGCAGGCAGTTCCGGTACTTGCCGGAAGCGGAGAAGATGCAGCCCACCGCGACTTGTACGCCGCGGTTGCGCAAGGCCTTGTCCAGGCGCAGGGTGTCGAACGCCTCGTCCAGTTCGACCCAGAGCAGGAAACCGCCCTGGGGCCGGCTGGCGCGGGTGCCCTCCGGGAAATAGCGCGCCACCCAGTCGATCATCAGATCGCGTCCGCGCTGGTACTGGGCGCGCATGCGCCGCAAGTGCGGCTCGTAGTGGCCGTTGCCGATGAATTCGGCGATCGCCAGTTGCGGTTGCAGGGCGCTGGCGCCGGTACTGATGTACTTCATGTGCAGCACGCGGTCGGCGTAGCGCCCGGGTACCATCCAGCCGATCCGCAGGCCCGGCGCCAGGACCTTGGAGAACGACCCGCAGAGCAGCACCCGGCCATCGTCGTCGTACGACTTGATGGTGCGCGGGCGCGGATAGGTGTAGGCCAGGTCGCCGTAGACATCGTCCTCGATGATCGCCACGTCGTAGCGCTGGGCCAGGGCCAGCAGCGCCCGCTTGCGCGACTCGGGCATGATGTAGCCGAGCGGGTTGTTGCAGTTCGGGGTCACCTGGATGGCCTTGATCGGCCACTGTTCCAGCGCCAGTTCGAGGGCTTCCAGGCTGATGCCGTTGACCGGATCGGTGGGGATCTCCAGGGCCTTCATGCCGAGGCCTTTCAGCGATTGCATGGCGCCATGGAAGCTCGGCGACTCCACCGCGACGATATCGCCCGGTTCGCACACCGCGCGGATGCTCACCGACAGGGCCTCGTGGCAGCCGGTGGTGATCACCACGTCGCTGGCGGTGGCCCGACAGCCGGAGTCCACCAACAGGCGGGCGACTTCCTCGCGCAGCAACGGCGAGCCGTGGATCCCGTCGTAGGCCAGCGCACGGGCGTCGGCGTGGCGGTTGAGCCGGGCCAGGCTGCGGGTCAGCGGTTTCAGCGAAGGGCTGGAGATGTCCGGCATGCCGCGGCCGAGCTGGACCACGTCCGGCCGCGGTACCGTGCTGACCAGGGCCAGCACCTGCTCCCATTGCGAGATTTCCACCGGCCGCTGGGCCAGGCGGGCGATCGCCGGCAGCGGCGGCATCTGTCGCGCGACCGGGACGAAATAGCCGGACTTCGGCCGCGGCTCGGCCAGCCCGCGATCTTCCAGCAGCCTGTATGCCTGTTGCACGGTGCTCAGGCTGACGCCGTGCTCGATGCTCATGGCCCGCACCGAGGGCAGCCGGTCGCCCGGACGGTAGAGGCCCTGTTCGATGCGCGAACCGAGGGTCTCGGCGAGTTGCAGATAAAGGGTCATGAACGGGACTCCAGGGTGAGCGAAAGCGGGACCGGTACAGATGGTGGCGAAATCCACCATTCAGGCCGGGGAGCGCTTGATCTGTATGCAGTCAACCCACCTTTTCTGGACCTGTACGGAACAGCGCGCGATGGCCATTCTATCTCCGTCGTCCAGCCGATCAATATGGAGTACGCAGCATGACGCGACTCAGTGCGAAATCCGAGCGCCGCCAACGCCTCGATGGCCCCTTCCCACTCGCCGCGATGGACAACCTGGCGCAGGCCCTGCGTCGCGGCTATCGCCTGGCCCGGCAACGCCAGTTGACCCGGCGCGCGCTGCTGGACCTGGAAGCGGCGGAACTGAAGGATATCGGCCTGAGCGCCGAGCAGGCCCGCGAGGAAGCCTCGCTGGCGTTCTGGCAGGCGGGAAAATCCGGCGGGAGGAAGGCATGATCCGCTGTCGCAACTGTGGCGAACGCCCAGCCAGCGAAGGGCATATCTGTATGGTCTGCAAGCGCCGATCCGACATCGACCCATACAAGGCGCTGATCGCCATGGCCCTGCTGGTCTACTGCGGCGTCAGCCTGGCGGCCTACCTCAAGCCGCATATGCCGTCACCGCCGCCTACCGCCGGCAGCAGCGTCCAGCCCGCCGAGGAGCTGGCCCAGCGCGCCCGCCAGGCCACCCTGGAACAGCGCGGCATCTGAAGAACGCATGCTCGGGAGGGGAGGCAGTTTGAGCCCCTCCTTCTTTTATATGCATATGGCCGCCAGCGCGTGGCTCATTGCGCCGGATACTCCAGCGCCGCCGCGATTCGCCGATGCTGCTCGACCACCCACTCCCGCCGTACCGCCCCCCAGTCGCGGATGACATAGCCGCCCTGGTGGTTGCGCGCACCCTCCCGCTGCTCGAACTCGCAGACGATGTCCAGTTCCTCCAGCGCGGCGATGGTGTCCTGGGCGGTACGCCGGGGCATGCCGGTGGCGGCCATGATCTCCGGCACGCTGGCGATGCCGCTGTCGATCAGGTAGGCGACGTAGAGGCGGCGGTAGAAGCTGGACTTGGTCTTGCTGATGGTCATGGGCAGGCGTTCTCCGGGAAGGCTCAGGGAGCGAGCAGGGGCAAGGTAGTGGTGGATTTGATTTCCGACAAGGCGACGATGGAGTTCACTTCCTGAATGCCCGGCACCGCCGACAGCTTCTCGAAGAAAAAGCGTTCGTAGGATTCGATATCGCGGGTGACGATACGCAGCATGAAGTCCACCGCGCCCATCAGTACGTGGCACTCCAGCACCTCGGGAAACTGGTGCATCGCCTCGGCGAAGTCGGTGAGGTTCTTGCGCCCATGGGCGTTGAGCTTGATCTGGGCGAATACCTGGGTATTCAGGCCGATCTTCTTGCGGTCGAGCAGGGTCACCTGCTTGCGGATCACCCCCTCCTCCTTCAGGCGTTGGATGCGCCGCCAGCAGGGCGATTGGGAAAGTCCGATGCGCTCGGCGATCTCGGCGGTGGAAAGCGAGGATTCCTCCTGCAGCAAAGCGAGAATACGCTGATCGTACATATCCAGTGGAATGGACATAAATATTCCCTACAAAGAAAAATATAGGGATCAAGTATGCACGGATAGCGCAAAATCACGCAAAAACAGGAGAAAAAATCCGGCACGCCTCTGGGAGAATTTCTCTCGTCGAAACACTGCCTGGAGCGTCACATGTCAACCCTCGCCCCCCTTTTCCTGGCCAAACACCCTGACGGCGAAGAACGCCAGGTGATCCGCCCGAACGTCTGGGAAACCTCCTGCGCAGATACCGAGACCCTGTCGATCTTCCATATCGAGGGCATGGCCGACCCGGACCTGCTGTGCCGGGTGCTCAACCTGTTCGCCGTGCAGTCCTTCACCCCGGAGCGGGTTCGTGCCGACCGCGAGGACCACAAGATCCGCCTGCTGCTGACCTTCCCCGGCCTCAGCCAGCACCGCGCCAGCGTGATCGCGGAGAAACTGCGCTCGCTGGTCACCGTGCTCGCCGTCCGCCTGGAGTTCTCTCCCCATGCCGGCAAGGTCCGTCCCAGCGTCAGCGAGCCGCTGCTGGCCAGCGTCGTCTGAGCCCCTCGGGGCGGCGCGGCGGCCGCCCTGTCCACTCAGCGTCATCGGCTGGCCTTCTGGCGTTAGCCGGTCGCCCAGCCCATGGCTACAGTGCAGGTTCGCCAGGCAGCCAGAAGACTGCCGTGTGTTCCCCGATCCTGCAGAGCGTGCCCATGTCCCGACCGCGTTTCCTTCCGGATAACTTCACCCTGGCGCTGATCGCCACCGTCCTTCTCGCCACTTTCCTGCCCTGCAGCGGCCAGACCGCCGTGGTCTTCGAATGGGTGACCAACATCGGCATCGGCCTGCTGTTCTTCCTCCACGGCGCCAAGCTGTCGCGCCAGGCGATCGTCGCCGGCATGACCCACTGGCGCCTGCACCTGCTGGTGTTCGCCTGCACCTTCGTGATGTTCCCGCTGCTCGGCCTGGCGCTGAAACCGGCGCTGTCGCCGATGGTCACCCCGGAGCTGTACCTCGGCATCCTGTTCCTCTGCGCCCTGCCGGCCACGGTGCAATCCTCCATCGCCTTCACCTCGCTGGCGCGCGGCAACGTGCCGGCAGCGGTATGCAGCGCTTCCGTGTCGAGCCTGCTCGGCGTATTCCTCACCCCGCTGCTGGTCAAGCTGCTGCTCGGCGCCGAAGGCGAGACCGGCAACGCGCTGGACGCCATCGGCAAGATCACCCTGCAACTGCTGGTACCCTTCATCGCCGGCCAGGTCCTGCGGCGCTGGATCGGCGCCTGGGTGGAGCGCAACAAGCCGGTGCTACGCTATGTCGACCAGGGCTCGATCCTGCTGGTGGTCTACACCGCCTTCAGCGCCGCGGTGATCCAGGGTCTGTGGCACGAAGTACCCTGGCTGGCGCTGCTCGGCCTGACCGTCGCCTGCTGCGTGATCCTCGCCCTGGCCCTGGTGCTGACCACGGTGCTGGCGCGACGCCTGGGCTTCAGCAAGGAAGACGAGATCACCATCGTCTTCTGCGGTTCGAAGAAGAGCCTGGCCACCGGCGTGCCCATGGCCAAGGTGCTGTTCGCCACCAGTGCGGTGGGGCCGATGGTGTTGCCGCTGATGCTGTTCCACCAGATCCAGCTGATGGTCTGCGCGGTGCTCGCGCAACGCTACGCCAGGCGCCGCGACGACGCAGCGGCGGCGCTGGCCGAGGCCCCCTCGCGCTGAGCGCGAAAATGAAAGAAGCCGGCCCTGGGGCCGGCTTCTTCGTTCAGACGCGGCTCAGCGCGTCGGCGTGCGCAGGGTGACGAACTCTTCCGCCGCGGTCGGGTGGATGCCGATGGTCTCGTCGAACGCCTGCTTGGTCGCCCCGGCCTTCATCGCCACCGCGATACCCTGGAGGATCTCGCCGGCCTCGGCGCCGACCATGTGGCAGCCCAGCACCCTGTCGTCGTGGGCATCCACGACCAGCTTCATCAGGGTCTTTTCCTGGTCGTCGGTAAGGGTCAGCTTCATCGGCCGGAAGCGGCTCTCGAAGATCTTCACCTTGTGCCCGGCGCTCAGCGCCTCCTCCTCGGTCAGGCCGACGGTGCCGATGTTGGGCAGGCTGAACACCGCGGTGGGAATCAACTTGTAGTCCACCGGACGGTACTCCTCCGGCTTGAACAGCCGCCGCGCCACCGCCATGCCCTCGGCCAGCGCCACGGGGGTCAACTGGACGCGACCGATCACGTCGCCCAGGGCGAGGATCGACGGCTCGCTGGTCTGGTAATGCTCGTCGACCGCGATGAAGCCCTTGTCGGTCAGCTTCACTCCGGTGTTTTCCAGGCCAAGGTCATCCAGCATCGGCCGCCGCCCGGTGGCATAGAACACGCAGTCCGCCTCCAGCACCCGGCCGTCCTTGAGGGTCGCGGCCAGGCTGCCATCGGCCTGTTTGTCGATACGGGCGATGTCGCTGTTGAACTGCAGGTCCAGGCCCTTCTTGCCCAATTCGTCGCGCAGGTGTTCGCGGACGCTGCGGTCGAAGCCGCGCAGGAACAGGTCGCGACGGTAGAGCAAGGTGGTCTCGGCGCCGAGCCCGTTGAAGATCGAGGCGAACTCGACGGCGATGTAGCCGCCGCCGACCACCAGCACGCGGCGCGGCAGGCGCTCGAGGAAGAACGCTTCGTTGGAGGTGATCGCGTGTTCCTTGCCGGGAATGTCCGGCACCTGCGGCCAGCCACCGGTGGCGACGAGAATGTGCTTGGCGCTGAAGCGCTGGCCGTCCACCTCGACGTTGTGCGCATCGAGCAGACGGGCGTGACCTTCGAGCAAGGTCACCCCGCTGTTCACCAGCAGGTTGCGGTAGATGCCGTTGAGCCGCTGGATCTCGCGGTTCTTGTTGCCGATCAGGGTCGCCCAGTCGAACTGCGCCTCGCCGGCGCTCCAACCATAGGCCCGGGCCTGCTCGAAGTCCTCGCTGAAATGCGCGCCATAGACCAGCAGCTTCTTCGGCACGCAGCCGACGTTGACGCAGGTGCCACCCAGGTAGCGACTCTCCGCCACCGCGACACGGGCACCGAAGCCGGCGGCGAAGCGGGCGGCGCGTACGCCCCCGGAGCCGGCGCCGATGACGAACAGATCGAAATCGAAAGACATGTTCCTACTCCTGGATCAGATGCGTTCCAGCATAACCCATTCACCAGCGTCGGCTCCCGCCGGATCGACGCAGAAACCTGTCGAAACGGCTCAGCGCAGGGCCTGGCAGGCGATGGGCTATGCTTGTCCGTGGAGGTAAGCGCGATGTCCCCCACCCTCACCCACCTGGCGCTGCACGTCCCCGACCTCGACGCCTGCATCGCCTTCTACGAAACCTTCTGCGGCATGCGGGTGATCCACCGGCGCCCCGGCAAAGGCTCGCAGATCGTCTGGATGGCCGAACCCGGCCAGGAACAACGCTTCATCTTCGTCATCATGCCCGGCGGCCAGCCGCGCAACCTGGCCAGCGACGATTACAGTCATTTCGGCTTCGCCCTCTCCAGCCGCGCCGCGGTAGACGATCTGGCGCGCCGCGCCGAGGCCGCCGGCTGCCTGGTCTGGGCGCCGCGCGACGAGCCCTATCCGGTCGGCTACTACTGCGGCCTGCGCGACCCGGCGGGCAACTACGTGGAGTTCAGCTACGGCCAGCCGCTGGGCCCGGGTTCCGAGGCGCTGTCGATTCCCTGACCGGGCGCGGAGGCGCCGCGTGGCCCAGGCCAGGCTGGCGGGGTTATTCGCCCGACGCCAACAACGCCACGCCCGCCGACAGCTCGGGTAGAGCGGATAACCCCCCATGGTCGTTCGCCCCATACGAAAAACGCCGCGCCCCCATCGGGGACGCGGCGTTTTTCATCGGGAACGGCGAGGCTCAGTGAGCCTTGCCGGTCTTGTAGAGGTTTTCGTAGCAGAAGTTGGTCGCCTCGATGTAACCCTCGGCGCTGCCGCAGTCGAAACGCTTGCCCTTGAACTTGTAGGCCAGCACGCAGCCGTCCTGGGCCTGCTTCATCAGGGCATCGGTGATCTGGATCTCGCCGCCCTTGCCCGGTTCGGTCTGCTCGATCAGGTCGAAGATGTCCGGGGTCAGGATGTAGCGGCCGATGATCGCCAGGTTCGACGGCGCCTCTTCCGGCTTCGGCTTCTCGACCATGGTGTTCACCCGGAAGATATCGTCGCGGATCATCTCGCCGGCGATCACGCCGTACTTGTTGGTCTCTTCCGGCGGCACTTCCTGGATCGCCACGATGGAGCAGCGGAACTGGTTGTACAGCTTGACCATCTGCTTCAGCACGCTGTCGCCTTCGAGGTTCAGGCACAGGTCGTCGGCCAGGACCACGGCGAACGGCTCGTCGCCGATCAGCGGACGACCGGTGAGGATGGCGTGGCCGAGGCCCTTCATCTCCACCTGGCGGGTGTAGGCGAAGGTGCACTCGTCGATCAGCCGACGGATGCCGACCAGGTACTTTTCCTTGTCGGTGTTGCGGATCTGGTGTTCCAGCTCGTAGCTGATGTCGAAGTGGTCTTCCAGCGAACGCTTGCCGCGGCCGGTGACGATGCCGATCTCGGAAAGGCCGGCTTCCAGCGCCTCCTCCACCGCGTACTGGATCAGCGGCTTGTTCACCACCGGCAGCATTTCCTTGGGCATGGCCTTGGTGGCCGGGAGGAAACGGGTGCCGTAACCGGCGGCCGGGAAAAGACATTTCTTGATCATGAGAATCCTTCGACATGGACGAAGTATGCGGATGGCGCGCAGTCTAATCAGGCTGCGCTCGCCTTACAATGCCCGGCCCTTGGACGTCCTATGCCCTGGTAGATGAAGCCCAGTTCCGCCATCCGCGCCGGTGCGTAGAGATTCCGACCGTCGACCAACAGGGGAGTTCGCATGGATCCACGGATTTTCTGGAAGTCCGGCTGGCGGAACTGTTTCCACTCGGTCACCAGCACCAGGGCATCGGCGCCCTCGACGGCGGCGTAGGGCGAGTCGTGGAGCGTCAACTGGGCGCACGCCAGCGCGTCCGGATAGCGTGCCGCGACCCCGGCGTTGGCCACCGGGTCATGGGCCCTGACCCGCACCCCGTGGCGCAGCAGTGCCTCCAGCAGGACCAGGCTCGGCGCCTCGCGCAGGTCGTCGGTACCCGGCTTGAAGGCCAGCCCCCAGAGCGCCACCGTGCGCCCTTGCCAGCGTCCCTGGAACAGTTCGCCGAGGGTCTCGAAGAGCAGTTCCTTCTGCCGCGCGTTGCGCGCTTCCACCGCACGCAGTATCTGGCTGTCGAAGCCCTGTTGCTCGGCGCTGCGGATCAGCGCGCGGACGTCCTTGGGAAAGCACGAGCCGCCGTAGCCGCAGCCGGCGTAGATGAAATGGGTGCCGATGCGCTTGTCGCTACCCATGCCGCGGCGCACGTCCTCGATGTCGACGCCGGTGAGGGCGCACAGCCCGGCCATCTCGTTCATGAAGGAAATCTTGGTGGCGAGGAAGGCATTGGCCGCGTACTTGCTGAACTCGGCCTCGCGGCGCCCCATCAGCAGGACCCGTTCGTGATTGCGCAGGAACGGCGCGTAGAGCTGGCGCAGGGTTTCCCCGGCCTGCGCCTCGGCGCTGCCGATGATGACCCGGTCCGGGCGCCTGAAATCGTCCACCGCCGAGCCTTCCTTGAGGAACTCCGGATTGCTCGCCACCGTCACCCGGAAGCGCTTGCGCCGGCGCGCCAGGCCCAGGCGGATGATCTCTTCGACCCGTTCGGCGGTGCCCACCGGCACGGTCGACTTGTTGACCACGATGCAGGCCTGGCGCAGTTGCGCGCCAAGTTGTTCGGCGACCGCCATCACGTGGCTGAGGTCGGCCGAGCCGTCCTCGCCGCACGGCGTGCCGACGGCGATGAACACCACCTCGGCGTCGGCCAGGCCTTCCGCCAGGCTGGCGGTGAAGGTCAGGCGGGCGGCGTCCAGCTGATCGCGCAGGATGCTTTCCAGGCCCGGTTCGTAGATCGGCATCTCGCCGCGTCTCAGCCGCGCGACCCGCTCGCGGTCACGCTCCACGCAACGCACCTGGTTGCCCATCTCGGCGAAACAGGCCGCCGTCACCAGTCCCACATAGCCCGCACCAATCACGCATAGCCGCATGGCGTCGTCCTCCGCTGGCCTCGCCCTCTCTCTGCGGACGATTGCAGCCAAGCGCGGTGGCAGGCGCGTGACGCTGGCGTGAAGCTACCGTGACAGAACCCGCGCGGATGCCCGGGGTCCACCCAAGGTAGGCGGAGAAAACGGGAGGTTCCCATGTCCATCGAAATCGATTCGGAACAAGGCATCTGCAGCGTGGAGATCGAAGGCAGCCGGCATCGCGCGCCGGTCGACAGCCTGCGCATCGGTACCGACGCCGAGGCGCGCCTGTCGGTGCTCTACATCGACGGCAAGCGCCTGCACATCAGCGAGGAAGACGCCCAGCGGCTGGTGGTCGCCGGCGCCGAGGACCAGCGCAGGCACCTGATGGCGGACGATTGACGCCCTCAGGCGTCCGCCAGCAACAGGTAGGGAGAACTGCGCAGGCTGTCGAGGCCGGCGCGGAACATGCGTTCGGCGCGGTTCCAGGGATCGTCGCGCAGGCGCTCGGTCCAGGCCAGGGTGCCGCAGATGCCGTCCCAGAGCGATTGCAGATAGATGCTGGCCAGCTCGACGTCCAGCCGCGCCGGCAGTTCGCCGCGCTCCACCGCCCGGCGGATCTGCCGGAGGCCGAAGCGTTGCCCCTGCTTCTCGAGCAGCTCGCGGCGGCGCAGCAGCGGCTCATTCTCGTCGCTGCGTTCGCACTTGAGGTAGAGGATCTCCAGCACCCGCTGCACCGAACCGGGCTCGCAGCACTGGCGGAGAAAGCCCATGCCGGCGCGCAGGAGGATATCCAGCGCCGGCACCCTGGCGTTTTCGTCGGGTACCTCGATCTGGCCGAAGGCGCGGTCGCACATCGCCAGGCAGACCTCGATCTTGTTCTTGTAGTGGCCGTAGACCGCACCGCGAGAAACCCCGGCGGCGTCCGCCAGGTCGGCCATGGCAGTAGTGCCCACGCCCTTTTCCAGGAAAACCCGCTCGGCGGCATCGAGTATGCCGTCGCGGGTTTTCTGGGATTCCTCTTTGGTTTTCCTGGCCACTGAACGTCCTCACAAGGGAAAGGCGCCGCAGATCATAAGGATATGTTACAGAAACGCCAATTAATTAATCACTCATGATTGATTATATGCTACTGTCGCGCCGCTCGTGAGTTGCGGTGCCCTTTCCCGGGCAAGCTCGCGAGTTCACGAATCGAGGGACACCCATGCACATCCAATGGACCGGCTCGCTGCGCGGGCTGCTGGCGGCCCTGGTCGCCCTATTCCTGCTGGGCTGCGAAGAAGCAGCGGACGCCGGGAAGACTGCGGAGGCCCCCGCCGAGGTCGGCGTGATCGTCGCCAGGCCGGCGCCTATCGGCATCACCAGCGAGCTGCCCGGACGCCTGGAAGCGTACCGCCAGGCTGAAGTGCGGGCGCGCGTCGCCGGCATCGTCACCCGTCGCCTGTACGAGGAAGGCCAGGACGTCCGCGCCGGCACCGTGCTGTTCCAGATCGACCCTGCGCCCTTGAAGGCGGCCCTGGACATCAGCCGCGGCGCCCTGGCCCGGGCCGAGGCCAGCCACGCGGCGGCGGCCGACAAGCTCAAGCGCTACGCCGACCTGATCAAGGACCGCGCCATCAGCGAACGCGAGTACACCGAAGCGCAGACCGACGCGCGCCAGGCCCTGGCGCAGATCGCCTCGGCCAAGGCCGAACTGGAGCAGGCCCGCCTGCGCCTGGGCTACGCCACGGTCACCGCGCCGATCGACGGCCGCGCGCGGCGCGCGCTGGTCACCGAAGGCGCGCTGGTCGGCGAGGACTCGCCGACACCGCTGACCCGCGTCGAGCAGATCGATCCGATCTACGTGAACTTCTCCCAGCCGGCCGGCGAAGTCGCCGCCATGCAGCGGGCGATCCGCGAAGGCCAGGTGAAGGGCGTCGCCGACAAGGACATCGCCGTGCGCCTGGTCCTGGCCGACGGCAGCGAGTACCCGCTGGCCGGCGAGCTGCTGTTCTCCGACCTGGCGGTCGACCCCGGCACCGACACCATCGCCATGCGTGCCCTGTTCCGCAATCCGCATCGCGAATTGCTGCCCGGCGGCTACGTGCAGGTGCGCTTGCAACGCGCGGTGAACCCGCAGGCGATCACCGTCCCGCGCGACGCGCTGATCCGTACCGCCCAGTCCGCCGTGGTCAAGGTGGTCAACCCACAGGGCGTGGTGGAAGACGTGGAGGTCCGCGCCGACACCCTGCAGGGCCGCGACTGGATCATCAGCCGCGGGCTCAAGGGCGGCGAGCGGGTGATCGTCGAGAACGCCGCCCAGCATGCCGCCGGCTCCAGCGTCCAGGCGGTGGTCCGCCAGCCGGCCAGCGCCGACGCCCCCTCACCGCTGGCCGCGTCGCCGGCGGGCCAGTGACGGAGAACGCTACGAATGGCTCGTTTCTTCATTGACCGGCCGGTCTTCGCCTGGGTGATCTCCCTGCTGATCGTGCTCGCCGGGGTCCTGGCGATTCGCTTCCTGCCGGTCGCCCAGTACCCGGACATCGCGCCGCCGGTGGTCAACGTCAGCGCCAGCTATCCCGGCGCCTCGGCCAAGGTGGTCGAGGAAGCGGTGACCGCGATCATCGAGCGCGAGATGAACGGCGCGCCCGGCCTGCTCTACACCAAGGCCACCAGCAGCACCGGCCAGGCTTCGCTGACCCTGACCTTCCGCCAGGGCGTGAACGCCGACCTCGCTGCGGTGGAAGTGCAGAACCGCCTGAAGATCGTCGAGTCGCGCCTGCCCGAGTCGGTGCGGCGCGACGGCATCTATGTGGAGAAGGCGGCGGACAGCATCCAGCTGATCGTCACCCTCACCTCCTCCAGCGGCCGCTACGACGCCATGGAACTGGGCGAGATCGCCTCGTCCAACGTGTTGCAGGCGCTGCGCCGGGTGGAGGGCGTGGGCAAGGTCGAGACCTGGGGCGCCGAGTACGCCATGCGCATCTGGCCCGACCCGGCCAAGCTGACCTCGATGAACCTCAGCGCCAGCGACCTGGTCAACGCCGTGCGCCGGCACAACGCCCGCCTCACCGTGGGCGACATCGGCAACCTCGGGGTCCCCGACTCGGCGCCGATCAGCGCCACGGTGAAGGTCGACGACACCCTGGTGACGCCCGAGCAGTTCGGCGAGATTCCGCTGCGCATCCGCGCCGACGGCGGCGCGATCCGCCTGCGCGACGTGGCCCGCGTCGAGTTCGGCCAAAGCGAGTACGGCTTCGTCTCGCGGGTCAACCAGATGACCGCCACCGGCCTGGCGGTGAAGATGGCGCCCGGCTCCAACGCAGTGGCCACCGCCAAGCGCATCCGCGCCACCCTCGACGAGCTGTCGCGCTACTTCCCGGAGGGCGTGAGCTACAACATCCCCTACGACACCTCGGCGTTCGTCGAGATCTCGATCAGGAAGGTGGTCAGCACCCTGCTCGAGGCGATGCTGCTGGTGTTCGCCGTGATGTACCTGTTCATGCAGAACTTCCGCGCCACCCTGATCCCGACGCTGGTGGTGCCGGTGGCCCTGCTCGGCACCTTCACGGTGATGCTCGGCCTGGGCTTCTCGATCAACGTGCTGACCATGTTCGGCATGGTCCTGGCGATCGGCATCCTGGTGGACGACGCGATCATCGTGGTGGAGAACGTCGAGCGGCTGATGGCCGAGGAAGGCCTGTCGCCGCACGACGCCACGGTCAAGGCGATGCGCCAGATCAGCGGGGCCATCGTCGGCATCACCGTGGTGCTGGTCTCGGTATTCGTGCCGATGGCGTTCTTCAGCGGCGCGGTGGGCAACATCTACCGCCAGTTCGCGGTGACCCTGGCGGTCTCCATCGGCTTCTCGGCGTTCCTCGCGCTGTCGCTGACCCCGGCCCTGTGCGCCACCCTGCTGCGCCCGATCGACGCCGACCACCATGAGAAGCGCGGCTTCTTCGGCTGGTTCAACCGCGCCTTCCTGCGCCTGACCGGACGCTACCGCAACGCGGTGGCCGGCATCCTCGCCCGGCCGGTCCGCTGGATGCTGGTCTACGCCCTGGTCATCGGCGTGGTCGCCCTGCTCTTCGTGCGCCTGCCGCAGGCGTTCCTGCCGGAAGAGGACCAGGGCGACTTCATGATCATGGTGATGCAGCCCGAAGGCACGCCGATGGCGGAGACCATGGCCAACGTCGCCGATGTAGAGCGCTACCTGGCGGAGCACGAACCGGTGGCCTACGCCTATGCGGTCGGCGGCTTCAGCCTGTACGGCGACGGCACCAGCTCGGCGATGATCTTCGCCACCCTGAAGGACTGGTCGGAACGCCGGGAGGCCAGCCAGCACGTCGGCGCCATCGTCGAGCGCATCAACCAGCGCTTCGCCGGCCTGCCCAACCGTACGGTGTATGCGATGAACTCGCCGCCGCTGCCGGACCTGGGTTCCACCAGCGGCTTCGACTTCCGCCTGCAGGACCGTGGCGGGGTCGGCTACGAGGCCCTGGTCAAGGCCCGCGACCAGTTGCTGGCGCGCGCCGCCGAGGACCCGCGCCTGGCCAACGTGATGTTCGCCGGCCAGGGCGAGGCGCCGCAGATCCGCCTGGACATCGACCGGCGCAAGGCGGAGACCCTCGGCGTGAGCATGGACGAGATCAACACCACCCTGGCGGTGATGTTCGGCTCGGACTACATCGGCGACTTCATGCACGGCAGCCAGGTGCGCAAGGTGGTGGTCCAGGCCGACGGCGCCAAGCGCCTGGGCATCGACGACATCGGCCGGCTTCACGTGCGCAACGAGCAGGGCGAGATGGTCCCGCTGGCGACGTTCGCCAAGGCCGCCTGGACCCTCGGCCCGCCGCAACTGACCCGCTACAACGGCTATCCCTCGTTCAACCTCGAGGGCCAGGCCGCACCGGGCTACAGCAGCGGCGAAGCCATGCAGGCGATGGAGGAATTGATGCAGGGCCTGCCCGAGGGCATCGCCCACGAGTGGTCCGGCCAGTCCTTCGAAGAACGCCTGTCCGGCGCCCAGGCGCCGGCGCTGTTCGCCCTCTCGGTGCTGATCGTGTTCCTCGCCCTGGCCGCCCTCTACGAAAGCTGGTCGATCCCGCTGGCGGTGATCCTGGTGGTGCCGCTGGGCGTGCTCGGCGCACTGCTCGGGGTGAGCCTGCGCGGCCTGCCCAACGACATCTACTTCAAGGTCGGCCTGATCACCATCATCGGCCTCTCGGCGAAGAACGCCATCCTCATCATCGAGGTAGCCAAGGACCATTACCAGGAAGGCATGAGCCTGCTGCAGGCGACCCTGGAGGCCGCGCGCCTGCGCCTGCGACCGATCGTCATGACCTCGCTGGCGTTCGGTTTCGGCGTGGTCCCGCTGGCGCTCTCCAGCGGCGCCGGTTCCGGCGCCCAGGTCGCCATCGGCACCGGGGTGCTCGGCGGGATCGTCACCGCCACGGTACTCGCGGTGTTCCTGGTACCGCTGTTCTTCCTGGTGGTCGGGCGCCTGTTCCGGTTACGCAAGGCGCCGCGCACCGGCACCTCGCCCCGGATCCCGACGGAGCAAGCCTGATGCCCCTAGCGAAACTCTCGCTCCCCACCCTGGCACTGTGCGTCGGGCTGCTCGGCGCCTGCCCACCGACGCCTCGCCAGCCGCGCGCGGCCCCGATCGTTCCGGCCAACGGCCCCGACCTTCGGGGCAAGCTGGACGACTGGCAACAGCAGTTCACCGACCCGCTGCTGCGACAGATGATCGGCTACGCGCCGGCGCTATCCGGCGCGCAAGCCTGAATTCCGCCGTCCTTTTCCCGCCCTAGTCGGCCGCCGGCAGCGCTCGGCTGAAGCGGTAGAACAGGTTCGGCTCGCTGACCACGTACAGGCTGCCCCGGTCGTCCATCGCCAACCCTTCGGCCTGCGGCACGTCGTCCGTCAGGCCATGGTTGCCGCCACGCAGGGTCAGGCTACCGAGCGGATCCCCGGCGCGATCCAGTTCGATGACCACCCGCGACTCGTCGGAAAGCACCAGCAGGTGATCGCTGGCCTTGTCGTAGTAGAGGCTCGACAGATCGGTGAGGAACAACCCGCGATCGCGCTGCGGGTCGCCGCCGACGCTCAGGTCGAGCGCCTCGCCGCGGTCGTTGAAGAAGCCGTTTACCTCGATGATGCCCACCGGCGCCTTTTCCCGGGCCACGAACAGGCGCTCGCGCAGCGGGTCGTAGGCCAACCCCTCGAAGCCCTTGTTGCGTTTGTTTGCACTGCCCAGGGAGAACTTCCGGGCGTTGCGCGGATCGTCGATGTCGATCACCCGGGTGTCGGCGTCGACATGGATCTCCACCAGGCGTTGGCGACGCTCCTCGGCGACCACGTAGACGCCGGGCCGGATGTACTCGATAGCCTCCGGATCCTGGAAACCGCGCAGGGGGATGCGTCGCAGCAATTCGCCGTCCAGCGACAGCTCGAGGAAATGCGGGTCCTGGTTGGTCACGCTGACCAGGCTGCGCCGGCTGGGGTCGAAGGACAGCGCCGAGACGTTGGACTCCGCGCCCAGCACGCGGGCTTCGATATCGACCCGATAGTCGGCCAGGCGCAGGGCGTTCTCGCGCGCAACATCGCCGCCGTAGCGCTGCTCCAGCTTGAACCAGATGCGCTCGAACGCGCGCTGCTGCTGACCCGCCACCAGCAGCGCAAGCAACGCGGCGAGCAGGCAAGCCAGCAGCGTCCTGTAGGTCATCAGCCGACTCATCGTTACGACTCCTCCGAGAAACACAGTGTTCGGCGAAGCAGAACAGAGCCATCCGTGCCCTTTCATGAGGCGCCGATTAAATATTTCTGACAAGTATCTTTCACGGCTGTCATTTTTCCCCCGTTCCAGGCGTTGACAGGATTTCGGTGCAGCTTTACGTTAACGTAAAGGTAAACAAGCAGGTGCCTGCGCATGTCCACCACCTACACCATCTCCGATCTCGCCCGCGAACTGGACATCACCACCCGCGCCATCCGCTTCTACGAGGAGCAAGGCATGCTCTCCCCCGAGCGACGCGGCCAGGAACGCATCTATTCGCCGCGCGACAAGGTCAGCCTGAAGCTGATCCTGCGCGGCAAGCGCATCGGTTTTTCCCTCGCCGAATGCCGCGAACTGATCGAGCTCTACGACCCGGACCCGAGCAGCGGCAACCAGAAGCAGTTGAACACCATGCTGGAGAAGATCGCCGAGCGCCGCGCCCAGCTGGAACAACAGTTGCTGGACATCGAACAGATGCAGCTGGAACTGGATACTGCCGAGGAGCGCTGTCGAGCTGCGCTGATTAAAAGCTATAACAAACAACCAGTTGCAACATAAACCTCATTCGAAGCTTTAAACCGGACAAGCACAATTACAGGTGAAAGCATGACCTATCCCAGCCTCAACTTCGCCCTCGGCGAAACCATCGACATGCTCCGCGACCAGGTCCGCGGCTTCGTCACCGCCGAACTGCAGCCGCGCGCCGCGCAGATCGACCAGGACAACCAGTTCCCCATGGACATGTGGCGCAAGTTCGGCGAGATGGGCCTGCTCGGCATCACCGTCGACGAGGAGTACGGCGGTTCGGCGCTGGGCTACCTGGCACACGCCGTGGTCATGGAAGAGATCAGCCGGGCCTCGGCCTCGGTGGCGCTCTCCTATGGCGCGCATTCCAACCTCTGCGTCAACCAGATCAAGCGCAACGGCAACGCCGAACAGAAGGCCCGCTACCTGCCGGCCCTGGTGTCCGGCGAACACATCGGTGCGCTGGCGATGAGCGAACCCAACGCCGGCTCCGACGTGGTCTCGATGAAGCTGCGCGCGGACCGGGTCGGCGACCGCTTCGTTCTCAACGGCAGCAAGATGTGGATCACCAACGGTCCCGATGCCCATACCTATGTGATCTACGCCAAGACCGACGCGGACAAGGGCGCGCACGGGATCACCGCGTTCATCGTCGAGCGCGACTGGAAAGGCTTCAGCCGCGGGCCGAAGCTGGACAAGCTGGGCATGCGCGGCTCGAACACCTGCGAACTGATCTTCCAGGACGTCGAGGTGCCCGAGGAGAACGTCCTCGGCGCGGTCAACGGTGGGGTCAAGGTACTGATGAGCGGCCTCGACTACGAGCGCGTGGTGCTTTCCGGCGGCCCGGTGGGAATCATGCAGGCGTGCATGGACGTGGTGGTGCCGTACATTCATGACCGCCGCCAGTTCGGCCAGAGCATCGGCGAATTCCAGCTGGTCCAAGGCAAGGTGGCCGACATGTACACCGCCCTCAACGCCAGCCGCGCCTACCTGTACGCCGTGGCCGCCGCCTGCGACCGCGGCGAGACGACCCGCAAGGACGCCGCCGGGGTGATCCTCTACAGCGCCGAGCGCGCCACCCAGATGGCCCTGGACGCGATCCAGATCCTCGGCGGCAACGGCTACATCAACGAGTTTCCCACCGGCCGCCTGTTGCGCGACGCCAAGCTCTACGAGATCGGCGCCGGCACCAGCGAGATCCGCCGCATGCTGATCGGCCGCGAGCTGTTCAACGAAACCCGCTGAAGCCTCGCTCTTCCCGGCCCTTTTCCGCCAGGGAGAGGGCATTCCATTGCATCGACAGGCGCATCGCCAGGTCGGGAGCGGGCGCCAACCGCTTCCGCCCGCCTCGACACGGAGCCACCGCCATGGCCATCCTGCACACCCAGATCAATCCACGCTCCGCCGAGTTCGCGGCCAACGCCGCGACCATGCTGGAACAGGTCAACGCCCTGCGCACCCTCCTCGGCCGCATCCACGAAGGCGGCGGTAGCGCCGCCCAGGCCCGGCACAGCGCGCGCGGCAAGCTGCTGGTGCGCGAACGCATCAACCGCCTGCTCGACCCCGGCTCGCCGTTCCTCGAGCTTTCCGCCCTCGCCGCCCACGAAGTCTACGGCGAAGAGGTCGCCGCCGCCGGCATCGTCGCCGGGATCGGCCGGGTCGAAGGGGTGGAATGCATGATCGTCGGCAACGATGCCACGGTGAAGGGCGGCACCTACTATCCGCTGACCGTGAAGAAACACCTGCGAGCCCAGGCCATCGCCCTGGAGAACCGCCTGCCATGCATCTACCTGGTGGACTCCGGCGGCGCCAACCTGCCGCGCCAGGACGAGGTGTTCCCCGACCGCGAGCACTTCGGCCGGATCTTCTTCAACCAGGCCAACATGAGTGCCCGCGGCATCCCGCAGATCGCCGTGGTCATGGGCTCCTGCACCGCCGGCGGGGCCTATGTGCCGGCGATGTCCGACGAGACCGTGATGGTGCGCGAACAGGCCACCATCTTCCTCGCCGGGCCGCCGCTGGTGAAGGCCGCCACCGGCGAGGTGGTCAGCGCCGAGGAGCTTGGCGGCGCCGACGTGCACTGCAAGGTCTCCGGGGTCGCCGACCACTATGCCGAGGACGACGACCACGCCCTGGCCATCGCTCGCCGCTGCGTCGCCAACCTCAACTGGCGCAAGCAGGGCCAGCTGCAATGCCGTGCGCCGCGCGCACCGCTGTACCCCGCCGAGGAGCTGTACGGGGTGATTCCCGCCGACAGCAAGCAGCCCTACGACGTGCGCGAAGTGATCGCACGGCTGGTGGACGGCTCCGAGTTCGACGAGTTCAAGGCGCTGTTCGGCACCACCCTGGTCTGCGGCTTCGCCCACCTGCACGGCTATCCGATCGCCATCCTGGCCAACAACGGGATCCTCTTCGCCGAGGCCGCGCAGAAAGGCGCGCACTTCATCGAACTGGCCTGCCAGCGCGGCATCCCGCTGCTGTTCCTGCAGAACATCACCGGTTTCATGGTCGGCCAGAAGTACGAGGCCGGCGGCATCGCCAAGCACGGCGCCAAGCTGGTGACCGCGGTGGCCTGCGCGCGGGTGCCGAAGTTCACCGTGCTGATCGGCGGCAGCTTCGGCGCCGGCAACTACGGCATGTGCGGACGCGCCTACGACCCGCGCTTCCTGTGGATGTGGCCGAACGCGAGGATCGGCGTGATGGGCGGCGAACAGGCCGCCGGGGTGCTCGCCCAGGTCAAGCGCGAGCAGGCCGAGCGCGCCGGCCAGCAGCTCGGCGTCGAAGAAGAGGCGAAGATCAAGGCGCCGATCCTCGAGCAGTACGAGCACCAGGGCCATCCCTACTACTCCAGCGCGCGACTGTGGGACGACGGCGTGATCGATCCGGCGCAGACCCGCGAGGTGCTCGCCCTGGCGCTTTCCGCCGCCCTCAACGCCCCCATCGAGCCGACCGCCTTCGGCGTGTTCCGCATGTGACGAGCAGACCAGCATGAGCGAATTCCAGACCATCCAGCTTGAGATCGACCCGCGCGGCGTAGCCACCCTGTGGCTGGACCGGGCGGAAAAGAACAACGCCTTCAATGCCGTCGTGATCGACGAACTGTTGCAGGCCATCGACCGCGTCGGCAGCGACCCGCAGGTCCGCCTGCTGGTGCTGCGCGGCCGTGGCCGGCACTTCTGCGGCGGTGCCGACCTGGCCTGGATGCAGCAGTCGGTGGACCTCGACTACCAGGGCAACCTGGCCGACGCCCAGCGCATCGCCGAACTCATGACCCATCTCTACAACCTGCCCAAGCCGACCCTGGCGGTGGTCCAGGGCGCGGTGTTCGGCGGCGGGGTCGGCCTGGTCAGTTGCTGCGACATGGCCATCGGCAGCGACGAGGCGACCTTCTGCCTGTCCGAGGTGCGCATCGGCCTGATCCCGGCGACCATCGCCCCGTTCGTGGTCAAGGCCATCGGCCAGCGCGCCGCGCGACGCTATTCGCTGACCGCCGAGCGCTTCGACGGACGCCGCGCCAGCGAACTGGGCCTGCTCAGCGAAAGCTGTCCCGCCGCCGAACTGGAAAGCCAGGCCGAGGCCTGGATCGCCAACCTGCTGCAAAACAGCCCGCGCGCCCTGGTCGCCTGCAAGGCGCTCTACCATGAGGTCGAGGCCGCCGAGCTGAGCCCGGCGCTGCGCCGCTACACCGAGGCGGCCATCGCCCGCATCCGCATCAGCCCGGAAGGCCAGGAAGGCCTGCGCGCCTTCCTGGAGAAACGCACGCCCGCCTGGAGAAACGACGCATGAACCCGGACTACCGCAGCATCCAGCGCATCCTGGTCGCCAACCGCGGCGAGATCGCCTGCCGGGTGATGCGCAGCGCGCGCGCCCTCGGCATCGGCAGCGTCGCCGTGCACAGCGACATCGACCGCCACGCCCGCCACGTCGCCGAAGCCGACATCGCCGTCGACCTGGGCGGCGCCAAGCCCGCCGACAGCTACCTGCGCGGCGACAGGATCATCGCCGCCGCCCTCGCCAGCGGCGCCCAGGCGATCCATCCCGGCTACGGCTTCCTCTCGGAGAACGCCGACTTCGCCCGCGCCTGCGAGGAAGCCGGCCTGCTCTTCCTCGGACCGCCGGCGGCGGCCATCGACGCCATGGGCAGCAAGTCGGCGGCCAAGGCGCTGATGGAAGAAGCCGGCGTGCCGCTGGTGCCCGGCTACCACGGCGAAGCCCAGGACGCCGAGACCTTCCGCCGGGAAGCCGGAAGGATCGGCTACCCGGTGCTGCTCAAGGCCGCCGCTGGCGGCGGCGGCAAGGGCATGAAGGTGGTGGAGCACGAGGCCGAGCTGGCCGAGGCCCTTTCCTCCGCCCAGCGCGAGGCCAAGGCCGCCTTCGGCGACGCGCGGATGCTGGTGGAGAAATACCTGCTGAAGCCGCGCCACGTGGAGATCCAGGTATTCGCCGACAGCCATGGCCACTGCCTGTACCTCAACGAACGCGACTGTTCGATCCAGCGCCGCCACCAGAAGGTCGTCGAGGAAGCCCCCGCCCCCGGTCTCGGCGCGGAACTGCGCCGGGCCATGGGCGAGGCCGCGGTACGTGCGGCGCAGGCGATCGGCTACGTCGGCGCCGGCACCGTCGAATTCCTCCTCGACGAACGCGGCCAGTTCTTCTTCATGGAAATGAACACCCGCCTGCAGGTGGAACACCCGGTCACCGAGGCCATCACCGGCCTCGACCTGGTCGCCTGGCAGATCCGCGTCGCTCGCGGCGAGGCGCTGCCGCTGACACAGGAACAGGTGCCGCTGAACGGCCACGCCATCGAAGTGCGGCTCTACGCGGAAGACCCCGAGGGCGGTTTCCTCCCCGCCAGCGGCCGCCTGGCGCTGTACCGCGAAGCGGCCGCCGGCCCCGGCCGGCGGGTCGACAGCGGGGTACGCGAAGGCGACGAGGTCTCGCCGTTCTACGACCCGATGCTGGCCAAGCTGATCGCCTGGGGCGAAACCCGCGAGGAAGCCCGCCAGCGCCTGCTGGCGATGCTGGCGGAAACCTCGGTCGGCGGCCTGCGCACCAACCTGGCATTCCTCCGCCGCATCCTCGGCCATCCGGCGTTCGCCGCCGCCGAACTGGACACCGGTTTCATCGCGCGCCACCAAGACGACCTGCTGCCGGCGCCGCAAGCGCTGCCGGAACACTTCTGGCAAGCCGCCGCCGATGCCTGGCTGCAGAGCGAAGCGGGCTACCGTCGCGACGACGACCCGTATTCGCCGTGGAGTCGCAACGACGGCTGGCGCAGCGCCCTGGCGCGGGAGTCCGACCTGATGCTGCGCTGCCGCGACGAACGCCGCTGCGTCCGCCTGCGCCACGCCAGCCCCAGCCAGTATCGCCTCGACGGCGACGACCTGGTCAGTCGGGTGGACGGTGTCACCCGTCGCTCGGCGGCGTTGCGCCGCGGACGCCAGTTGTTCCTCGAATGGGAGGGCGAACTGCTGGCCATCGAAGCCGTCGACCCGATCGCCGAGGCCGAGGCCGCCCATGCCCACCAGGGCGGTTTGAGCGCGCCGATGAACGGCAGTATCGTGCGGGTCCTGGTCGAGCCCGGCCAGACGGTCGAAGCCGGCGCCACCCTGGTGGTGCTGGAGGCGATGAAGATGGAACACAGCATCCGCGCGCCCCACGCCGGGGTAGTGAAGGCGCTGTATTGCAGCGAGGGCGAACTGGTCGAGGAAGGCACGCCGCTGGTGGAGCTGGACGAGAACCAGGCCTGACAGCCAAGACGAGGAACAGCATGAACCTGCCGAAGAAGGTCCGCCTGGTGGAGGTCGGTCCGCGCGACGGACTGCAGAACGAGAAACAGCCGATCGAGGTGGCCGACAAGATCCGCCTGGTCGATGACCTGAGCGCCGCCGGCCTGGACTACATCGAAGTGGGCAGCTTCGTCTCGCCCAAGTGGGTGCCGCAGATGGCCGGCTCGGCCGAGGTGTTCGCCGGCATCCGCCAGCGTCCCGGCGTGACCTACGCGGCGCTGGCGCCGAACCTGAAAGGCTTCGAGGCGGCGCTGGAGTCGGGGGTGAAGGAAGTGGCGGTGTTCGCCGCCGCGTCGGAAGCCTTCTCCCAGCGCAACATCAACTGCTCGATCAAGGACAGCCTGGAGCGCTTCGTACCGGTGCTGGAGGCGGCGCGCCAGCACCAGGTGCGGGTGCGCGGCTACATTTCCTGCGTGCTCGGCTGTCCCTACGACGGCGATGTCGATCCGCGCCAGGTCGCCTGGGTCGCCCGCGAACTCCAGCAGATGGGCTGCTACGAGGTGTCCCTGGGCGACACCATCGGCGTCGGCACCGCCGGCGCCACCCGCCGGCTGATCGAGGCGGTGGCCAGCGAGGTTCCCCGCGAGCGCCTCGCCGGGCACTTCCACGACACCTACGGGCAAGCCCTGGCGAACATCTACGCCAGCCTGCTGGAAGGCATCGCGGTATTCGACAGCTCGGTGGCCGGCCTCGGCGGTTGTCCCTACGCCAAGGGCGCCACCGGCAACGTCGCCAGCGAAGACGTCCTCTACCTGCTGAACGGCCTGGAGATCCATACCGGGGTCGACATGCACGCCCTGGTCGACGCCGGCCAGCGCATCTGCGCGGTGCTCGGCAAGAGCAACGGGTCGCGAGCGGCGAAGGCGTTGCTGGCCAAGGCCTGAGAAGCGGCGGATAACCGCGAGCGGTTATCCGCCCTACCCGACGTCGCGCCCAGGCTCGGAGACTGCGTCATCCACCCTGGGTGCCGTCATACCCCATCCGCCAACTGATAGCCCGAGTCGTCGCAAGCAGCCGTTCCGCCGCTGGCCCCTGCTCCTCGGCCTGGAAGATGCTCGCCGGGCCGACCACCGTGAGCACCGCCGCCACCCGCCCGCGGGCATCGAACACCGGCGCCGAGAGCGCTTCCACCCCAGGCATCAGCAGCCCATGGATCGCATGCAGGCCGCGCGCGCGGATGCCCTCCAGCAGCACCGCATAGGCCGCCGGGTCGGCCAGCGGATGGTCGGCGCGCCCGGCCAACTCTTCCTCGCGCAGCTCGGCCACCTCGCGTTCCGGCAGGAACGCGGCGAACACCAGGCCGGTGGACGAACCGAGCAGCGGCAGCACCGAGCCGACCTGGGTGACCACCGTCACCGCGCGCACCGCCTGTTCCACCTGTACCACGGTGGCGCCACGGTTGCCCCAGACGGCGAGGAAGCAGGTCTCGTTGAGCACGTCGCGCAGCTCGGCCAGCGGCGCGGCGGCGCTCTTCAGCACGTCCATGCTGTCCAGCGCCGCCAGGCCGACGCGCAACGCCTCGCGCCCCAGCGAGTAATGGTTGGTGGAGGCGTCCTGGACCGCGAAGCCGCTGGCGATCAACGCCTGCAGGTAGCGATGGACCTTGCTCGCCGGCATCCCCACATGCTCCGCCAGGCGCGACAGCGAGGTCGCCGGGGAGAGTTCGGCGAGGGCCTTGAGGATATCGGTACCGACTTCGGCGGAGCGGACCTTCTGCTTGCCAGAGGTTTCGGCGGGACTGCTGTTCTTTTCCATGGACGCGGGTTCCTGCGGGCGGGGTCGACGTTATAGCTTGACGCTGCCATCCACTCAAATTACGTTATGCGTAATTGAATTACGATAAAAATAACGCAGCCAGCGTGCCAGGTCCCCGGCGGATCGGCGGCAAGCTGCCCCCACTCCCCGGAGGCCTCAGATGAACCTCGACTCCACTGCCCTCGCCTATCAATCGGGCTTCGGCAACGAATTCAGCAGCGAAGCGCTCCCCGGCGCCCTGCCGGTCGGCCAGAACTCCCCGCAGAAAGCGCCCTACGGCCTGTACGCCGAACTGCTCTCCGGCACCGCCTTCACCATGGCTCGCAGCGAGGCCCGGCGCACCTGGCTGTACCGCATCACGCCGTCGGCCAAGCATCCGCCGTTCCGCCGCCTGGAACGACAGATCGCCGGTGCCGAACTGGATGCGCCGACCCCCAACCGCCTGCGCTGGGACCCGCTGGCACTGCCCGAGCAGCCCACCGACTTCCTCGACGGCCTGCTGCGCATGGCCGCCAACGCGCCCGGCGACAAGCCCGCCGGCGTGAGCATCTACCAGTACCTGGCCAACCGCTCGATGGAGCGTTGCTTCTACGACGCCGACGGCGAACTGCTGCTGGTCCCGCAGTTGGGCCGCCTGCGCCTGTGCACCGAACTCGGCGCGCTGCAGGTCGAACCGCTGGAGATCGCGGTGATCCCGCGCGGGATGAAGTTCCGCGTCGAGCTGCTCGACGGCGAGGCACGCGGCTATATCGCCGAGAACCACGGCGCGCCGCTGCGCCTGCCCGACCTCGGCCCGATCGGCAGCAATGGCCTGGCCAATCCGCGCGACTTCCTGGCCCCGGTGGCGCGCTACGAAGACAGCCGCCAGCCGCTGCAACTGGTGCAGAAATACCTCGGCGAGCTGTGGGCCTGCGAGCTTGACCACTCGCCGCTGGACGTGGTCGCCTGGCACGGCAACAACGTGCCCTACAAGTACGACCTGCGCCGCTTCAACACCATCGGCACGGTCAGCTTCGACCACCCGGACCCGTCGATCTTCACCGTGCTGACCTCCCCCACCAGCGTCCACGGCCTGGCCAACATCGACTTCGTGATCTTCCCGCCGCGCTGGATGGTGGCCGAGAACACCTTCCGTCCGCCATGGTTCCACCGCAACCTGATGAACGAATTCATGGGCCTGATCCAGGGCGCCTATGACGCCAAGGCCGGCGGCTTCGTGCCCGGCGGCGCCTCGCTGCACAGTTGCATGAGCGCCCACGGCCCGGACGCGGAAAGCTGCGACAAGGCCATCGCCGCCGACCTCAAGCCGCACAGGATCGACCAGACCATGGCCTTCATGTTCGAGACCAGCCAGGTCCTCCGGCCGAGCCGTGCCGCCCTCGAGACGCCGGCCCTGCAGAATGACTACGATGCCTGCTGGGCGTCGCTCGTATCCACCTTCAACCCGCAACGGAGATAACCCCATGAACCAGCCAACCCCCACTCGTAGCTGGGTCGCCTCCGCCAATGGGCATGCCGACTTTCCCCTGCAAAACCTGCCGCTGGGCATCTTCAGCCGTGCCGGCCTGAGCCCGCGTTGCGGCGTGGCCATCGGCGACTCGATCCTCGACCTGGACGCGGCGCTGGCCGCCGGCCTGTTCGAGGGGGCCGCCGGCGAAGCCGCCGAAGCCACCCGCGGCGGCGCGCTGAACGCCTTCTTCGCCCTCGGCAAACCGGCCCGCGTGGCGCTGCGCCAGCGCCTGCTGGAGCTGCTCGGCGAAGGCGCCGCGGAGCGCCCGGAGCTGCTCCATGCGGCCGCCGAGTGCCAAATGCACCTACCGGCCAGGATCGGCGACTACACCGACTTCTACGTCGGCATCCGCCATGCCGAGAACGTCGGCAAGCTGTTCCGCCCGGACAACCCGCTGCTGCCCAACTACAAGCACGTGCCCATCGGCTACCACGGCCGCGCCTCGACCGTGCGCGTCTCCGGCAGCGAAGTGCGCCGGCCCAACGGCCAGACCCTGCCGGCCGGCGCCAGCGAGCCGGTGTTCGGTCCCTGTGCGCGTCTGGACTACGAACTGGAGCTAGGCATCTGGATCGGCCAGGGCAACGCCCTCGGCGAAGCCATCCCGGTTTCCCGCGCCGCCGAGCACATCGCCGGCTTCTGCCTGCTCAACGACTGGTCGGCGCGCGACATCCAGGCCTGGGAATACCAGCCGCTCGGCCCGTTCCTGTCGAAGAGCTTCATCACCAGCGTTTCGCCCTGGGTGGTCACCGCCGAAGCCCTGGAGCCGTTCCGCCGCGCCCAGCCAGCGCGCCCCGAAGGCGACCCGCGGCCGCTGCCGTATCTTTACGACGACAACGACCAGGCCCACGGCGCCTTCGACATCGAACTGGAGGTCCTGCTGCTCACCGAGGGCCTGCGCGAGAAAGGCCTGCCGCCGCAGCGCCTGACCCTGAGCAACAGCCTGAGCATGTACTGGACGGTGGCGCAGATGGTCGCCCACCACAGCGTCAATGGCTGCCAGTTGCAGCCCGGCGACCTGTTCGGCTCCGGCACCCTGTCCGGCGCCGAGCCCGGCCAGTTCGGCTCGCTGCTGGAGATCACCGCTGGCGGCAAGCAGCCGGTGCAACTGGCCTCCGGCGAGACCCGGCGCTTCCTCGAGGACGGCGACGAGGTCATCCTCCGCGCCCGCTGCAAGCGCGAGGGACACGTCTCGATCGGTTTCGGCGAATGTCGCGGCAAAGTGCTCGCGGCCCATCCGGGGGCGCGCGGATGAAGCTCTATACCTACTACCGTTCCACCTCCTCCTACCGGGTGCGCATCGCCCTGGCGCTGAAGGGGCTGGACTACCAGTCGCTGCCGGTCAACCTGGTCCGCGACGGCGGCGAACACCGCCAACCCGCCTACCTGGCGCTCAACCCGCAGGGCCGCGTACCGGCCCTGCAGGTCGACGAGGGCGAGCTGCTGATCCAGTCGCCGGCGATCATCGAGTACCTCGAGGAGCGCTACCCGCACCCCGCCCTGCTCTCCAGCGATCCGCTGCGCCGCGCCCACGAGCGCGGAGTCGCGGCGCTGGTCGGCTGCGACATCCACCCGTTGCACAACGCCAGCGTGCTCAACCTGCTGCGCCAGTGGGGACACGACGAAGAGCAGGTCCGGCAGTGGATCGGCCACTGGGTCGGCCAGGGTCTCGCCGCCGTCGAGCAACTGATCGGCGACCAGGGTTGGTGCTTCGGCGACCGGCCAGGCCTGGCCGACGTCTACCTGGTCCCGCAGCTCTACGCCGCCGAGCGCTTCGGCGTGGCGCTGGACGCCTGGCCACGGATCCGCCGGGTCGCCGACCTGGCCGCCGCTCATCCGGCGTTCCGCCAGGCCCATCCGGCCAACCAGCCGGACACCCCGGCCGCCTGAGGGACCGCAGAGTCCCGCTCCTGAAGATAAAGGGGGGCGTCCGCCGGACGCCCCATCACCGATAAGAACCTCAGGTACCTTGCGATGCACAACCAGATCGCCAGCTTTCGCGCGGCGCTCGACGCGCGCCCCGTGTCCCGCTACCAGTGGCTGTTGCTGCTGCTCCTCGCCCTGTTGTTGGTCACCGATGGCTACGATGCCCAGGTGCTCGGCTACGTGGTGCCGACCCTGGCCCAGGAATGGGGCCTGGACAAGGCCGCGTTCGGCCCGGTGTTCAGCGCCAACCTGTTCGGCCTGACCGTCGGTTCGCTGCTGGTGACGCCGCTGGCGGACCGCTTCGGCATCCGCCGGGTGCTGCTCTGCTGCGTGCTGATCTACGCCAGCCTGACCGTCCTGATGGTCTTCGCCGGTTCCCTGGAAAGCCTGATGCTGGCGCGCTTCGTCTGCGGCATCGGAATGGGCGGGGCGATGCCCAGCGCCATGGCGCTGATGGCCGAGTATTCGCCACCGCGCCTGCGTACCCTGATGGTCACCCTGGCGGCCTGCGGTTTCTCCTTCGGCGGCGCCGCCGGCGGTTTCGTCGCCGCCGCCTTCATGGACGGCTTCGGCTGGCAGGCGGTGTTCCTCGCCGGCGGCGTCACCCCGTTGCTGCTGTTCCCCTTCCTCCTCCTGTTCCTCCCGGAGTCGCTGCCGCGCCTGCTCCGCGACGCACCGCCCTATGCCCGCCTGCGCCAGCTCAGCGAGCGTATGGCGCCGGGCTGGCAGCCGCCGCCGGCACAGGCCGACGCCGAGCCGGCGGCGAGCCTGACCGTGCTGGAGCTGTTCCGCCACGGTTACGCGCGGCCGACCCTGCTGCTCTGGGCGACCTTCTTCGTCAGCCTGATCCTGCTCTACTTCATGGTCAGCTGGCTGCCCTCGCTGCTCCAGGAAAGCGGCCTGACACGCAATGCGGCGAACCTGGCGACCTCGATGTTCCTCTTCGCCGGCACCCTCGGCGCGATGCTCCTGGCCTGGCTCGCCGACCGCCTGCGCAGCAAGGTCCGCCTGCTGGCGGCGATTCTCGCCGGCGCCGCGCTGTTCACCCTGCTCCTCGGCCTCAACCACGACCAGCCGCGCTGGCTGCTGGCGTTCGTCTTCGCCGCCGGCTTCTGCATCATCGGCGGGCAGTTGACCCTGAACGCCTTCGCCAGCAACTTCTACCCGGCCCAGGTACGCGCCACCGGCACCGGCTGGGCGCTGGGCGTGGGCCGCTTCGGTTCGATCCTCGGCCCACTGTTCGGCAGCCTGCTGCTGGGCATGCACATATCCGTGGAGAACATCTTCATGCTTGCGGCGATTCCCGCCGGGCTCGCCGCGCTACTGATCCTCCAGGTCCGCTCGCCCGCCGCCCAGGCGCAGCGGGAAAGCGCCGCCGCGCTGGCCGTCGAGGAATCCTGAGCCTTCACCGCGAGCGGCTTCCCGGCTACAGTGGCGGGCCGTTTCGCCGTCCGCCGCAGGAGCCGCCGATGAACGACGCCGACAGCCTCCAGGATTACCAACGCGTACGCCAGCAGGCGATCCGTTCGCTGTTCGAGATCGTCGAAGGCTCCAGCGAAGGCACGGTGATCGTCGACCGCGAGGCCCGCATCGTCTGGATCAACCAGCGCTACGCCCAGCGTTTCGGCCTCGCCGACCCGGCGCAGGCCATCGGCCGGCCCTGCGAAAGCGTGATCCCCGGTAGCCTGCTGCGCGAGGTGGTAGGCAGCGGCAAGCCGATCCTGCTGGACATGATGGACAGCGCGAAGGACCCGCTGGTGGTGATGCGCCTGCCGATCCACGACGACGCCGGCGAGGTGATCGGCGCCATCGGCTTCGCCCTGCTCGACGAACTGCGTTCGCTGTCGCCGCTGGTGACCCGCTACCTGAGCATGCAGCGCGAACTGGCCTCGACCCGCTCGCAATTGCAGGCGCGCCAGGCCAAGTACAGCTTCAGCCACTTCGTCGGCACCAGTCCGGCCAGCCTGGAAGTCAAGCGCCGCGCCCGTCGTGGCGCGGCCAGCGAAGCGCCGGTGCTGTTGCTCGGCGAGACCGGCACCGGCAAGGAACTGCTCGCCCACGCCATCCACAGCGCTTCGCCGCGGGCGCACAAGGCCTTCGTCAGCGTGAACGCCGCGGCGATCCCGGAAAGCCTGCTGGAGGCCGAATTCTTCGGTACCGCCCCGGGGGCCTTCACCGGTGCCGAGCGCAAGGGCCGGCCAGGCAAGTTGCAGGTGGCCCAGGGCGGCACGTTGTTCCTCGACGAGATCGGCGACATGCCGCTGGCCTTGCAAGGCAAGCTGTTGCGCGTGCTACAGGAGAAAGAGTTCGAAGCGGTGGGTTCCAACGAAGTGATCCGCAGCGACATCCGCCTGGTCGCCGCCACTTCCATCGACCTGCAGCAGGCGATGCGCGAAGGCCGTTTCCGCGCTGACCTCTACTACCGGCTGAACGTCCTGCCGATCGAGATCCCACCGTTGCGCCAGCGCCTGGACGACCTCCCGGCGCTCTGCGAGTCGATCCTCGACAGCCTCGACCACGGCCGTCTCCACGAACTCGGCGACGACGCCCTGGCGCTGCTCGCCCGGCATGCCTGGCCGGGCAATGTTCGCGAACTGCGCAACGTGCTGGAACGCGCGCTGCTGCTGGCCGACCAACCGTTGCTGGACGCCGCCGCCCTCGGCGCGGCGCTGGGCCCCCTGCAACCGCTGCCGGAGCTGCCTCGAGCGGCGGACGACAGGCCGGTCGGGGATTTCCAACAGGCCCGCGAAGCCTTCGAGCGCGACCTGATCGGACGGGCCCTGGCACAGAGTGCCGGCAATGTGGTGGAAGCGGCGAAACGCCTGGGCCTGGGTCGCTCGACCCTGTACAAGAAGATCGTGGCGCTGGGCATGCGTCTCGATAACGGGACCCGTCTCGAAATAGAGACGAACTGAGACCTGCATAGCCACGGCACTTTCGCTCGATTACGTCTCCATTTTGAGACAACGCTGTTCCCCACGCTCCCCTTCGTCTCGCCGCAGCCCGCGAAAACCGCGATTCTGTGGCCTGGCACGGTTATCGCAACGCGCCTTTCCGACGGCCCTGCCCCGTTCCAGGCCGTCACGCCGGTGCCCGCACCGTTCGACAACAAGAAACAGGCCCGGAGCGCCCTTCCCCATGCGGAGCGCGCCCCGCAGCGCCGTGGAGATATGCCCGATGAGCGTGATCATCGCCCTTGCCGCCCTGGGCCTGCTGATGCTGGCCGCCTACCGCGGCTACAGCGTCATCCTGTTCGCCCCCCTCGCCGCCCTCGGCGCCGTCCTGCTCACCGATCCCAGCGCGGTCGCGCCGACCTTCACCGGGGTGTTCATGGAGAAGATGGTCGGTTTCATCAAGCTTTACTTCCCGGTATTCCTGCTTGGCGCGGTGTTCGGCAAGCTGATCGAGCTGGCCGGCTTCTCCCGCTCCATCGTCGCGGCGGCGATCCGCCTGCTCGGCACCCGCCAGGCGATGCTGGTGATCGTACTGGTCTGCGCGCTGCTCACCTACGGCGGCGTCTCGCTGTTCGTGGTGGTGTTCGCGGTCTACCCGTTCGCCGCGGAGATGTTCCGCCAGAGCGACATCCCCAAGCGGTTGATTCCGGCGACCATCGCCCTCGGCGCGTTTTCCTTCACCATGGACGCGCTGCCCGGCACCCCGCAGATCCAGAACATCATCCCCTCGACCTTCTTCGGCACCCACGCCTGGGCCGCGCCCTGGCTCGGCACCCTCGGCGCGCTGTTCGTCTTCGCCGTGGGCATGCTCTACCTGCGATGCCAGGCGAACAAGGCGCGGCGCAACGGCGAAGGCTACGGCAGCGACCTGCGCAACGAGCCGGAGACCGCCGATGACCTGCGCCTGCCGAATCCCTGGCTGGCGCTCTCGCCGCTGATGCTGGTCGGGGTCGCCAACCTGCTGTTCACCCACTGGATCCCGCAATGGTACGGCCAGGTCCATACCCTGCAACTGGCCGGCATGGCCACGCCGTTGCAGACCGAGGTCGGCAAGCTCACCGCGATCTGGGCAGTGCAGGCGGCCCTGCTGCTGGGCATCCTGCTGGTGCTGGCGAGCGGCTTCGCGGCGATCCGCAGCCGCCTCGCCGAAGGCACCCGCAGCGCGGTGGCCGGCTCGCTGCTGGCGGCGATGAACACCGCCTCGGAATACGGCTTCGGTGCGGTGATCGCCTCGCTGCCGGGCTTCCTGGTGCTGGCCGACGCGCTCAAGAGCATTCCCAATCCGCTGGTCAACGAAGCGATCACCGTCACCCTGCTGGCCGGCATCACCGGTTCCGCGTCGGGCGGCATGAGCATCGCCCTGGCGGCGATGTCCGATACCTTCATCGCCGCCGCCAACGCCGCGCAGATCCCCCTGGAAGTCCTCCACCGGGTCGCCGCCATGGCCAGCGGCGGGATGGATACCCTGCCGCACAACGGCGCGGTGATCACCCTCCTGGCGGTCACCGGCCTGACCCATCGGGAGGCGTACAAGGACATTTTCGGTATTACCCTGATCAAGACCCTGGCGGTGTTCTTCGTCATCGGACTGTTCTACGCCACCGGCCTGGTCTGATCCGCCCTTTTTTCATCCAGCGGGAGAAACAGCATGACCCTGAAAGGCAAGACCGCCCTGGTCACCGGTTCCACCAGCGGCATCGGCCTGGGCATCGCCCTGAGCCTGGCCGAGGCCGGCGCCGACCTGCTCCTCAACGGCTTCGGCGAGGTCGACGCGGCGCTGGCGCAGGTCCGCGCCCACGGCGTGCGCGCAGAGCACCACCCGGCCGACCTCTCCAGCCCGGAGCAGATCGGCGAACTGATGGCCTTCGCCGAGCGGACCTTCGGCGGCGTCGACATCCTCGTCAACAACGCCGGCATCCAGTACGTGGCGCCGGTGCAGGAATTCCCCATGGAACGCTGGGACGCGATCATCGCGATCAACCTGTCCTCGGTGTTCCATACCACCCGCCTGGCCCTGCCGGGCATGCTCGCGCGCGGCTGGGGGCGGATCGTCAACGTCGCCTCGACCCACGGGCTGGTCGCCTCAGCCGGGAAGAGCGCCTACGTCGCCGCCAAGCATGGCGTGCTCGGCCTGACCAAGAGTGTGGCGCTGGAAACGGCGCGCACGCCGGTGACCTGCAACGCCATCTGCCCCGGCTGGGTGCTGACCCCGCTGGTGCAGAAGCAGATCGACACGCGCATCGCCGAGGGCGTCTCGCCCGAACAGGCGGAACACGACCTGCTGGCGGAAAAGCAACCCTCGCTGGCCTTCGTCACCCCCGAGCAACTCGGCGGACTGACGCTGTTCCTTTGCAGCGAAGCCGCCGACCAGGTGCGCGGCGCGGCCTGGAACATGGATGGCGGCTGGGTGGCGCAGTAGCCGGGGCGGCCAGCCTCTCCCCAGACCCTCTCCCTGAAGGGAGAGGGAACCATCCGGAGTTCGCCCGCCCCATTGCGTAGGGCGGATAACGCCACAGGCGTTATCCGCCGATACCTCGTCTCCCGGCGCGGCTGCCCGGTCCCCAACCTCCTCCCTGAAGGGAGAGGAAGTTATCGGGGGTGGCGATGCGCTACGGCATCACCGGCGGGATGTACGCCAGGGTGCTGCCCAGGGCCCAGAGCAGCACCAGCACCAGCGGGATGTGCACCAGCAACTGGACGAACGAGAAGCCGATCAGGTCGCGCGCCTTCAGCCCCAGCACGCCGAGCAACGGCAGCATGTAGAACGGGTTGATCAGGTTCGGCAGCGCCTCGGCGGCGTTGTAGATCTGCACCGCCCAGCCGAGGTGGTATTGCAGCTCGTTGGCCACCTGCATCACGTACGGCGCCTCGATGATCCACTTGCCGCCGCCGGAGGGAATGAAGAAGCCCAGCACCGCCGAGTACACGCCCATCAGCAGCGCGTAGGTGTCGTGGGAGGCGATCTGTACGAAGAAGGTCGAGATATGGTGGGCCAGGGTCTCGCCGTCGCTGCCGTTGACCGTGGTCATGATCGCCGCGATCGAGCCGTACAGCGGGAACTGGATCAGCACCCCGGTGGTGGTCGGCACCGCGCGCGCCACCGCGTCGAGGAAGCTGCGCGGGCGCCAGTGCAGCAACGCGCCGAGCATCAGGAACAGCAGGTTATAGGTGTTCAACCCGGAGATCGCCAGGATCGCCGGCTTGGTCGAGAACTCGTGGACCAGCCAGCCGCCGGCCAGCAGTACCAGCAGGATGATCAGCAACGGGCTGTGCTCCAGCCACTCGCCGGGCCGGGTCGGCGCCAGCCTGGCCGGAGCGGTGAAGCTCACGTCGACCCCGCAATCCTTGGCGTCGCGGGCGCTGGCGGCGCTCGGCGCGGTCATGTAGGCGATCACCAGCGAGACCAGGATCAGCGCCAGCAGCATGACCCCGGACTGCCAGAGGAAGATGGTCTCGGTGAACGGGATCACCCCGGTGATCGCCAGGATCGACGGTGGCAGGCTGGCCGGGTTGGCCTGCAACTGCGCGGCCGACGACGACAGGCCCAGCGCCCACACCGCGCCCAGGCCGAGGTAGGCCGCGGCGCCGGCGGCGCGGTAGTCCATGCGCAGGTCGCTGCGGCGCGCCAGGGCGCGTACCAGCAGGCCGCCGAAGACCAGGCTGAGGCCCCAGTTGAGCAGCGAGGCGAGCATCGACACCAGCGCCACCCAGCAGACCGCCGAGCGGCCATTCTTCGGCACCCGCGCGAGCAGGTCGATGAGACGCGAGGCGGGGCCTGAACTGGCCACCACATAGCCGCCGATGACCACGAAGGCCATCTGCATGGTGAACGGGATCAGGCTCCAGAAACCGTCGCCGAAGGCTTTCGCCGTGGCGGTCGGTCCGGCGCCCATGGCCAGCGCGGCCAGGCTGACGATGAGGATGGCCAGGGCGGCGAACACCCAGGAGTCGGGAAACCAGCGCTCGGCCCAGTTCGAGCAACGCATGGCGAAGCGCGCGGAGCGGCTTTCTTGGATGGGAAGGATAGCGGTCATCGCGGATTCTCTCGGTTTTATTGTTATTCGGCGACTACGGGGCCGCCTGTGTGTGCTACGGCTCCCTGGGCACCCGGCCGTCCCGAGGGGCGGAACGGTACGGGGCCGGTCGGACGGTCAAGGCCGTCCGCCGCTCGTTCCCTGGACACGAGCGCGCCATGCCCCCGCGAAAGGACATGGCGCGATCACGCCGCGAGCGGCAGGTCGATGGATCAGTCGCGGGCCAGGGTCAGGGCGACGCCCTGCCCGCCGCCGATGCACAGGGTGGCGAGGCCCTTCTTCGCGTCGCGACGGATCATCTCGTACAGCAGGGTCACCAGCACCCGGCAGCCGGACGCGCCGATCGGGTGGCCAAGGGCGATGGCGCCGCCGTTGACGTTGACCCTGGCGGCATCCCAGCCCAGTTCCCGGCCCACCGCCAGGGACTGCGCGGCGAAGGCCTCGTTGGCCTCGATCAGGTCCAGTTGCTCCAGGCTCCAGCCAGCCTTGTCGAGCGCGCGACGGCTGGCGGAGACCGGGCCGATGCCCATGATCGCCGGGTCGACCCCGGCGCTGGCGTAGCTGGCGATCCGCGCCAGCACCGGCAGGCCCAGGGCCTTGGCCTTGGCCGCGCTCATCAGCAATACCGCGGCGGCACCGTCGTTGAGGCTGGAGGCGTTGCCGGCGGTGACGCTGCCGTCCTTCCTGAAGGCCGGCTTGAGCTTGGCCAGGGCCTCGACGGTGGTGCCGGCGCGCGGCTGCTCGTCGGTGTCGAAGCTCAGCGGCTCGCCCTTGCGCTGCGGGACCTGGATCGGCGTGATCTCGTCGCGGAAGCGCCCGCCCTCGATGGCGGCGATGGCTTTCTGCTGCGAAGCGGCGGCGAAGGCGTCCTGCTCCTCGCGGGTCAGGCCGTACTTCTCCGCCAGGTTCTCGGCGGTGATGCCCATGTGGTAGTCGTTGAAGGCGTCCCACAGGCCGTCCTCGATCATGCTGTCGACCAGCTTCGCATGGCCCATGCGCAGGCCAGTGCGGGCGCCGGGCATGACGTAGGGCGCCAGGCTCATGTTCTCCTGGCCGCCGGCGACGATCACCTCGGCGTCGCCGCAGCGGATCGCCTGGGCGCCCAGGTGCAGGGCCTTGAGGCCGGAGCCGCAGACCTTGTTCAGGGTCATGGCCGGCACGCCGACCGGCAGGCCGGCCTTGATCGCCGCCTGGCGCGCCGGGTTCTGCCCGGACCCGGCGGTGAGCACCTGGCCGAGGATCACTTCGTCGACCTGGCCGGCATCGAGACCGGTCTGTTCGAGCAGGCGGCGGATCACCGCGGCGCCCAGCTCGGGGGCGGGAATGCCGGCCAGCGAGCCCTGGAAGCTGCCGACGGCGGTACGGGTAGCGGCGACGATGACGACGTCTTGCATGGATGGTTCTCCTGGATTCGCCCGTGGCCGGGCCGAATCGCTGCGGGTGGACGTAGGCGGTGCGACAGCCTCCTATCCTACGCCCTCTGGAAAGGACGGTCCGCGCGGCCGGCGCCTTGCGTGGAGGCGCCGGCCGCGCGGGCCGCGATTCAGAAACTCATTTCCGGCACGTGTTCGGGGACGATCAGCTTGCCGGCGGTCTTCGCCACGATCTCCTCGACGCTGACCCCGGGGGCGCGCTCGCGGAGGATGAAAGCGCCGTCCTCGATCTCCAGGTAGGCCAGGTCGGTGAGCACCTTGCGAATGCAGCCGCAACCGGTCAGCGGCAGGGTGCAGTACGGCAGCAGCTTGGACTCGCCGTCCTTGGAGGCGTGGGTCATGGTGACGATGATGTTCTCGGCGCCGGCCACCAGGTCCATGGCGCCGCCCATGCCCTTGACCAGCTTGCCGGGGATCATCCAGGAGGCGATGTTGCCGCGCACGTCCACCTCGAAGGCACCGAGCACGGTGAGGTCGACGTGGCCGCCACGGATCATGGCGAAGGACTGCGCCGAGTCGAAGATCGACGCGCCGACGCGGGCGGTCACGGTCTGCTTGCCGGCGTTGATCATGTCGGCGTCGACTTCCGCCTCGCTGGGGAACGCGCCCATGCCGAGCAGGCCGTTCTCCGACTGGAGCATGACGTCGATGCCCTCCGGTACGTAGTTGGCCACCAGGGTCGGGATGCCGATGCCGAGGTTGACGTAGTAGCCGTCCTTCAATTCGCGCGCCACGCGCTGCGCCATCTGTTCGCGGGTAAGTGCCATCTGGGGAAACCTCTTGTCGTTGTAGCGGCCGCCGTCAGGCGCGCAGCGTGCGTTTCTCGATGCGTTTCTCGAAGCGACCCTGGATGATCCGGTCGACGTAGATGCCGGGGGTGTGGATCTGCGTCGGGTCCAGTTCGCCGGGCTCGACGATCTCCTCCACCTCGACCACCGTGATGCGCCCGGCGGTGGCGACCAGCGGGTTGAAGTTCTGCGCGGTGTGGCGATAGACGACGTTGCCGAAATGGTCGGCCTTCCAGCCCTTGACGATGGCGAAGTCGCCGGTGATGGCCGGTTCGAGGATGTAGTGGCGGCCATTGAACTCGCGCGCCTCCTTGCCCTCGGCGACCGGGGTGCCGTAGCCGGTGGCGGTGAAGAAGGCCGGGATGCCGGCGCCGCCGGCGCGGATCTTCTCGGCCAGCGAGCCTTGCGGGGTCAGTTCGACTTCCAGCTCGCCACTGAGCAGTTGTTGCTCGAACAGGGCGTTCTCGCCGACGTAGGAGGCGATCATCTTGCGGATCTGCCGGTCTTCCAGCAGCACGCCGAGGCCGAAACCGTCGACGCCGCAGTTGTTCGAGACCACCGTGAGGTCCCTGACCCCGCGCCGGCGGATTTCCGCGATCAGGTTCTCGGGAATCCCGCAGAGGCCGAAGCCCCCGGCGAGGACGGTCATGCCGTCGGTCAGGCCTTCGAGGGCCTCTTCGTAACTGCCTACTCGCTTGTCGAGTCCGCTCATGCTGCTGTGCCTCTTCCGGCTCTTGTGATTGTGCGTGCGGCAGTCTGACTGCCGGGTCGCACAGAGCTTCTCCGCTGCGGACTGATTTGTTAAGTTTGTTTTTCCAATCCATTGATGAGAAAAACAAATAAATGACCGTCAAGCAGTTGCGCGCCTTCCTCGCCGTGGCGCAGAGCCTCAGCTTCGCCCAGGCCGGCGAACGCCTGCACCTCTCCCAGCCGGCCCTGAGCCTGGCGATCAAGAGCCTGGAGGAAAGCCTCGGCGGTCCGCTGCTGGAACGTACCACCCGCAGCGTCAGCCTCACCCCCGAGGGCGAGACCCTGCTGCCGCTGGCGCTGCGCCTGCTGGCCGACTGGGACAATACCGAGGAATTGCTGCGCCAGCACTTCACCCTGCAACTGGGCAAGGTCTCCATCGCCGCCATGCCCTCCTTCGCCGGCAACCTGCTGCCGCTGGTCTTGAAGACCTTTCGCGAACGCCACCCGCGGGTCAACGTGGCGGTGCACGACGTGATCAACGAGCAGGTGCTGGAGATGGTCCGCAACCGACGCGTCGAGCTGGGCATCGCCTTCGAGCCGGAGTCCCTGGAAAACCTCGAGTTCACCCCGTTCTACAGCGACCGCTTCGTCGCCGTGGTGCCGACCGGCTCGCCGCTGTCCGGGCAGGAGCGGATCAGTTGGCGCGAACTGCTCGGCGAGCCCTTCATTACCCTGCAACGCCCCTCGGCGGTGCGCCTGCTCCTGGAAGAAAGCGTGGCCGCCGAGCACGGCCGCTTGCCGGTGGCGTTCGAGAGCCACCAACTGGTCACGGTCGGGCGGATGGTCGCCCAGGGACTGGGTGTCAGCGCCGTGCCGACCCTGTGCATCCAGCAGATGCAGGAACTCGGCGCGCGCTGCCTGCCGCTCTACGCGCCGCAGGTGCAGCGACGGGTCGGCCTGCTGCGGCTGAGCGAGCACAAGCTGTCCACCGCCGCCCAGGCCCTCAGCGACGTGCTGCTGCATGGCACCGACTGGCGCTCGCTGGCGCTGCCGCAGGACCAGTCCACGGAGTGAGGCAGGCAGCGGCGGGTCCGGTTATGCTTCCTGCATGTCCCGGAACAACAACAAGGACGGACACGCCATGCCCGCACCGCTCTGGAGCCCTTCCGCCGAACGCATCGCCGCCAGTCGCATGGAGGCCTTCCGGCGCTTCGTCAACCAGCGCCATGCCCTCGGTCTGGCCGACTACCCGGCGCTGCATGCCTGGAGCGTGCAGCGGCGCGAGGCGTTCTGGCAGGCCATCGTCGACTTCTTCGAGGTGCGCTTCCAGCAACCGCCGCGTGCGGTCCTCGAGGAAGGCACGCAGATGCCCTCGGCGCGCTGGTTCCCCGGCGCCACGCTGAATTTCGCCGAACACCTGCTGCGCCGCCGCGATGATGCCCCGGCGCTGATCGCGGTGAGCGAAGACGGTCGCCGCGAGGTGCTCAGCCACGCCGAACTGGCCCGTCACGTGGCGGGCCTGCAGAAGCGCCTCGCCGCCCTGGGCATAGGCCCCGGCGACCGGGTCGCCGCGCTGATGCCGAACACCTGGCAGACCGTGGTCGGCATGCTCGCCACCGCCAGCCTCGGCGCCACCTGGTCGAGCTGCTCGCCGGACTTCGGCACCCAGGGCGTGATCGACCGCTTCGGCCAGATCGAACCGCGCGTGCTGATCGCCTGCGCCGGCTACCGCTACGCCGGCAAGTCGCTGGACCTGACCGCCAAGCTCAACGAGGTGCTCGCCGGCCTGCCCGGCCTGGAGCAACTGCTGGTGGTGCCCTACGACCGTCCGCAGGCGCAGCCGCAGGACTACCGCTGCCAGGCGCGTGTCGCGCTGTGGGACGGGTTCTACCAGGCCGAGGGCGAGCCGGTCTTCACCCCGGTGCCCTTCGAGCAGCCGCTGTACATCCTCTATTCGTCGGGCACCACCGGGGTACCCAAGTGCATCGTCCATGCCACCGGCGGCGTGCTCCTGCAACATCTCAAGGAGCACGGCCTGCACACCGACCTGGGCGACGGCGACCGGCTGTTCTACTACACCACCTGCGGCTGGATGATGTGGAACTGGCTGGCCTCCGGCCTGGCGGTGGGCGCCAGCCTGGTGCTCTACGACGGCTCGCCGTTCCACCCCGGCCCCGAGCGCCTGCTGGACCTCGTCGACGCCGAGGACATCGCCGTGTTCGGCGCCAGCGCCAAGTACCTGGCGGCGCTCGAGAAGGCCGGCGTGCGCCCGCGCCACAGCCACCGCCTGGACAGCCTGAGGACACTGCTCTCCACCGGTTCGCCGCTGGCCCACGAAAGCTTCGACTACGTCTATCGCGAGCTGAAGAGCGACCTCTGCCTGTCGTCGATCTCCGGCGGCACCGACATCGTTTCCTGCTTCGCCATCGGCAACCCGGTGCTGCCGGTGTGGCGCGGCGAACTGCAATGCAAGGCGCTGGGCATGGCCGTGGAAATCTGGGACGACGACGGCCGCCGCCTCGCCAGCGGCAAGGGCGAGCTGGTCTGCACCCGGCATTTCCCGTCGATCCCGCTGGGCTTCTGGAACGACCCGGATGGCACCAGGTTCCACGACGCCTACTTCGCCAGTTTTCCCGGCGTCTGGGCCCATGGCGACTACGCCGAGGAAACCGCCCACGGCGGGCTGGTCATCCACGGCCGCTCCGACGCGGTGCTCAATCCCGGCGGCGTGCGCATCGGCACCGCGGAAATCTACCGCCAGGTGGAAAAGGTCGAGGAAGTCCTCGAGTCCATCGCCATCGGCCAGGACTGGCAGGGCGATGTGCGTGTGCTGCTGTTCGTCCGCCTGCGCGACGGCGTGCGACTCGACGAGCCGCTGCGTGAACGCATCCGCCAGACCATCCGCGCCAACGCCACGCCGCGCCACGTACCGGCGAAGATCATCCAGGTCGCCGATATCCCGCGCACCCTGAGCGGCAAGATCGTCGAGCTTGCGGTGCGCAACGTGATCCACGGCCGCCCGGTGAAGAACACCGACGCCCTGGCCAACCCGCAGGCGCTGGAGCTTTATCGCGACCTCGCCGAACTGCGCGACTGAAACCGCGGCGAGCCTGGGCTAGAATGCGCGTTCCGTGCTACCGCAAAAGGTAATCCCATGCCCGTCGCCATGGCCCGCCACATCCTGGTCAAGACCGAAGCCGAGGCCGCCCAACTGAAGCAGCGCCTGGCCAAGGGCGAGGACTTCGCCACACTGGCGAAGAAGCATTCGACCTGCCCGTCCGGCAAGCGCGGCGGCGACCTCGGCGAGGTGCGTCCGGGGCAGATGGTCAGGTCCATCGACAATGCCATCTTCAGGAAACCCGTGGGCGTGCTCCAGGGTCCGCTGAAGAGCCAGTTCGGCTACCATCTCCTGGAAGTGTATTTCCGCGACTGAACCGCCACCGGAGCGTCCATGACCGCCGACCAGATCGCCGCCTTCTGCCTGCAACTGCCCGGCGCCCGGGAAGACCTCAAGTGGGGTTCGAACCGGGTGTTCTCGGTGGCCGGCAACAAGATGTTCGCCATCCTCGACTTCGTCGACAAGGACGGCGGCCTGGCCTTCAAGGTCGGCAGCGAGCTGTTCCTCGGCTATGTCGACCGCCCCGGCATCCGTCCGGCGCCCTACCTGGCGCGCGCGCACTGGATCGTCATGGCCCGCCCCTACCCGATGAAGGCGGCGGAGTTGCGCGAGGCCCTGGTCCGTTCCCATCAGCTGGTGGTGGCGCGCCTGCCCAAGCGCCAGCGCCTCGGCCTGGTACTCGACGCATGAGTCGCGACCGTCTGTACACCTGGGCCGGCCTGTGGCGCTCGCCGTCGTCCAGCTGGGAGGCCCTGCGCCTGGAGGACGACCAGGCGGAAAGCCAGTTGCGCGCGCCGGACGAACGCAGCGGCCTGCCCTACCAATTGGACTACCGGCTGCGCTGGGACGCCGACTGGCATCTGCGTGAGGCGGTGTTCCACGTCGAAAGCGAAACCGGGGTGCGCAAGCTGCACCTGCTCGCCGATGGCCGCGGCCACTGGCAGGACGGCGACGGCGAAGCGCTACCGGCGTTCGACGGTTGCCTGGACATCGATCTCTGGCCAAGCCCCTTCACCAACACCTTCCCGATCCGCCGCCTGGGCCTGGCCGATGGCCAGCGCGCGGAAATCCGCGCGCTCTACATCGAGGCCCCGGCCCTGGAGCCGCGTAGCATGCGCCAGGCCTACACCCGCCTGGACGCCAGCCACTACCTCTACGAGAACCTCGAAGGCAGCGCGTTCAAGGCGGTACTGCTGGTGGACGAACAGGGCCTGGTGATCGACTACCCGGGTCTCTTCCAGCGTCTCTGAACGCGCTAGCGCCAGGCACCGCGCGTCGCCGATAGCCCGGCGAATCCGTTAGCCTGCTTTCATTCGTCATCCGCAACGGTCATCATGGCGGACCGCGACAACCCACTGCGACCGCGTTTCCCACATGTCCGTCGATATCCGCCCCACCCCGCCGGCGCAGGACAGCGCCCGGCAGAACGTCACCCTGCAGATCGTCTCGGTGGTGATGTTCACCTTCATCGGCTACCTGACCATCGGCATCCCGCTGGCGGTGCTGCCCGGCTACGTGCACGACGACCTCGGCTACGGCTCGGTGCTGGCCGGCCTGGTGATCAGCCTGCAGTACCTCGCCACCCTGCTCGCCCGGCCCTACGCCGGGCGCGTCATCGACGGGCTCGGGCCGAAGCGCGCGGTGCTCTACGGCATGGCCGGCAGCGCCGCGAGCGGGCTGTTCATGCTGCTCTCGGTGGCGATCCAGGGCTGGCCGGCGCTGAGCCTGGCCAGCCTGCTGGTCGGCCGCCTGGTACTCGGCGCGGCGGAAAGCCTGGTCGGCTCGGCGGCGATCGGCTGGGGCATCGGCCGGGTCGGCGCGCCGCACACCGCCAAGGTGATTTCCTGGAACGGCATCGCCAGCTACGGCGCCATCGCCCTCGGGGCGCCGCTAGGGGTGCTGCTGGTGCAGTGGCTGGGGCTGTGGAGCATGGGCGCGTCCATCGTCCTGCTCGGGGCGCTCGGCTTCGCCCTGGCCTGGCCGAAGTTGCCGGCGCCGCTGGTGCACGGCGAGCGACTGCCGTTCCACCATGTGCTCGGCCGGGTCACCCCGCACGGTATGGGCCTGGCGCTGGGGGCGATCGGCTTCGGCACCATCGCCACCTTCATCACCCTTTACTACGCCAGCCGTGGCTGGGCCAACGCAGTGCTCTGCCTGAGTGCCTTCGGCGGTTGCTTCATCGGCGCCCGGCTGTTGTTCGCCAATAGCATCAACCGGCTCGGCGGCTTCCGCGTGGCGATCATCTGCCTCGGCGTCGAAAGCCTCGGCCTGCTGTTGCTGTGGAGCGCGCCGAATCCCTGGGTCGGCCTGGCCGGCGCGGCCCTCACCGGCTTCGGCTTCTCCCTGGTGTTCCCGGCGTTCGGCGTGGAAGCGGTGAACCTGGTACCGGCTTCCAACCGTGGCGCGGCGCTGGGCGCCTACTCGCTGTTCGTCGACCTGTCGCTGGGCATCACCGGGCCGCTGGTGGGCTTCGTCGCCAACCTGTTCGGCTTCCGCTCGATGTTCCTCTTCGCCTGCCTGGCCTCGCTCAGCGGGCTGGCCCTGGCCATTGCGCTGCACCGACGCAGCCGCCGGCCGGGCTAGGACCTGCACCTTCTCCGGCGCCGCGGGGAGCGCCCTGGGCCTCGCCGAGCAAGGCGCTTAGCGCCGCGCGCAACTTGCCGGGCTTCAGCGGCTTGTTGAGCAGCGGCACGCCCAGGCGGGCCAGCGCGCGGCGGCAATCGTCGCTGCGGTCGGCGGTGATCATCACCGCGGCGATCTCCGCGCCGTAGTCCTCGCGCAAGGCGCCCAGCAACTGGCAACCGGTAGCGCCGTGGTCCAGGTGGTAGTCGACCAGGATCGCATCCGGCGCGCGGCCATCGAGCGCCTTGCGCGCGCCTTCCAGGTCGGTGGCGGTAAGCACCTCGCAGCCCCACTGGCCGAGCAGCGCGGACATGCTGAAGAGAATCTCGGTCTCGTTGTCCACCACCAGCAGCCGCCGTCCCGGCAGCGGATCGCCGGCCGAAAGCCGCGCAGTCGCCTCGCCGGGCACTGGCCGCGCTGGCTTGCGGACCAGCGGCACCTCGATGGCGAACAGCGAGCCTCGGCCGGGAGTCGAATGCACCTCGATGCGGTAGCCGAGGATGCCGGCGATACGGTCGACGATGGCCAACCCGAGCCCGACGCCACGGCGCTCGGAAGCGCGCCCGGCGTCCAGTTGGTTGAACTCGAGGAAGATCGCCTGCAACTGGTCGGCGGGGATGCCCCGGCCAGTGTCCCATACCTCCAGGCGTACCTTGCCGCCACGCCGGCGCGCGCCCAGCAGCACGCTGCCGCGCTCGGTGTAGCGGCAGGCGTTGCTGAGCAAGTTGCGCAGGATCCGCGACAGCAGGCGCGCGTCGGTGCGCACTGCCAGTCGTGGGATCCGCGCACGCAGGGCCAGGCCGGCGGCACGCGCGACTTCCTCGAACTCCGAGGCCAGCGGAGCGAGCAGTTCGTCGAGGGAATAGTCGTCCAGGTCCGGACGGATCGCGCTCTGGTCGAGCCGGGCGATTTCCAGCAGGTCGGTGAGCAAGGTCTCGGCGCCTTCCAGGGCCAGGTGGGTGCGCTCCACCAGTTGCAGTTCGGCGGCCGGCAGGCCCCGCTCACGCAGGGTGTCGACCAGCAGCCGCGCCGCGTTGAGCGGTTGCAGCAGGTCGTGGCTGGCGGCGGCGAGGTACTTGTCCTTGCTGTGGTTGGCGGCTTCGGCGGCGTCGCGCGCCTGGCGCAACTGGCGGTTGAGCTCTTCCAGCTCGTGGGTGCGCTCGGCTACCCGCCGCTCCAGCTCCTCGTTCATGGTCTGCAGGCGCTGCTGGGCCTGGACCCGCTCGGTGATGTCGGCGACAAAACCTTCGACCAATTCTTCCTCGTCGTGCCTGAGCAGCAGGTTCATCAATACCTCGATGTGACTGCCGTCCCTGCGCCAGAGGCGCGTCTCGTAGCCGAACAGGCCGCCGCGCTCGCGCAGCAGCGCGCGGATCCGTCGCATCTCGGCCTCGCCGCCGACGAACAGTTGCCCGGCCATGTCCTCCAGCGACCAGAGCACCTGTTGCGGATCGTCGTAGCCGAGCATCTGCGCCAGCGCCGGATTGGCGGCGCGCAGCCCCTGGCCGAGGCTGGCCTGGAAGATGCCGTGCACCGCGTGCTCGAACAGCCATTTGTAGCGGTTGCGCTCGGCCTCCAGCTCCTCCAGGCGCGCCAGCAGCTCCGGGTAGTGGCTCTTGCGCGCGGAGTGGCTGCCCAGGCCGAGCAACCCGGCCAGGGCCTCCTGCTGCTGCTCAGAGGGCCTCGCCATAGACCACCTCGACATCGCGCTGGCTCGACTCGCGCGGGTTGGTAAGGATGCACGGGTCCTGCATCGCGTGGCGCGAGAGGAAAGGAATGTCGGAGCTGCCGACCCCGTGCAGGGCGAGGCTCTCGTGGAAACCCACGGCGTGCTTGAAGGCGATCAGGTGGTCCACCAGGCGCTGGCGGACCTGCCCCTGGGTCAGGCCGCGGCAATCGATGCCGAAGGTCTCGGCGATCACCTTGAAGCGTTCCGGCGCGGCGCTGTAGTTGAACGCCACCACGTGTTCGACCAGCGCCGCGTTGCACAGGCCGTGGGGCAGGTCGAGATAGCCGCCGAGGCTGTGCGACATGGCATGCACCGCGCCGAGGATGGCGTTGGAGAAGGCCAGCCCGGCCTGCATGCTCCCGAGCATGATCTTCTCGCGCAGGGCGATGTCGCCGGGGTTGGCGATCATCTGTACCAGATTGCCATCGATCAGGCGCATCGCTTCCAGCGCGTGGGGATCGGTCAGCGGCCCGTGGCCGGTGGAGACGAACGCCTCGATGGCGTGTACCAGTGCATCGATGCCGGTACAGGCCGAAAGGAAGGGATCCATGGTCAACGTGGTTTCCGGGTCGATCAGCGAGACGTCAGGCACAACCGCCTTGCTCACCACGGAGAACTTCATGCGCTCGTCCTGGTTGGAAATGATCACGAACTGCGAGACGTCCGCCGAAGTCCCGGCGGTGGTCGGGATCAGGATCAGCGGCGGACTCGGCACCCGCAGCCGGTCGACGCCTTCGAACTCGAGGATGCTGCGGCCATGGGCGGCGACGATGCCGATGCCCTTGGCGCAATCCATCGGGCTGCCGCCGCCCACCGCGACGATCACGTTGCAGCCCTCGCTGCGATAGAACTCGGCGCCGAGCATCACCTCGTCGACCCGGGGGTTGGGCGAAACGTCGGTATACAGACAATAGTCGATGCCCTGCCCCTCCAGGCTTGCCTGGATGTCGGCGACCCAGCCGGCGGCGAGCACGCCGGGGTCGGAGACCAGCAGGACCTTGCGCGCACCGAAGGTCTTCACGTAGTTGGCGACGCTGTGCCGGCAGCCGGCGCCGAAGATGATCTCGGGCGAGACGAATTTACGCAGTTGGCTGAGGTCGTGGCTCATCTGACAGACCATTCTTATTGTTATCGGACATTGCCGGCAGCCTACTGCATTCGTCGGTTATTGCAATGCGACCTTGGCGGCCCTTTCAATCCTCCAGCAGGCCCAGGTAGAAGCGCCATTCCGCCAGCAGCGCATGGGCGCGATTGGCCGGCTGGCGGAAACCGTGGCGCTCCTGCGGATAGCGGTGGCACTCCACGCGCGCGCCGCTGCGCCGCAGGCCGGCGACCATCGCCTCGGTCTGCTCCGGCACCACCACCGCGTCGAGCCCGCCCTGGAAGAACACTACCGGCGCGCGGATACGCCCGACCTGCAGCACCGGGCTGCGCACCAGGTAGCGACGGCGCTGGCGCAGCGGGTCGCCAATCAGCCAGTCGAGGTAGTCACCCTCGAACTTGTGGGTGCAACGCGCCAGTGCCAACGGATCGCTGACCCCATAGAGACTGGCGCCGCCGCGCAGGCCATCGAGGCAAGCCAGGGCGCGCAACGCGCTGTAGCCTCCGGCGCTGGCGCCACGGACGAAGACCCGGGCGCGGTCGATCCGTCCCTCCGCGTCCAGCTGCGCCAGCGCGGCCTCGATATCGCGCAACTCCAGGCGCCCCCACTGGCCGCGCAAGCGCTGCCGATAGGCGCGGCCGTAGCCGCTGCTGCCCCGGTAGTTCAGCGCCGCCACGGCGAAACCGCGCTGGGTCCAGAACTGCAGGCCGGCATCGAACGCCGGCGAATGCATCGAGGTCGGTCCGCCATGCAGCCACACCAGCAGCGGCGGTGGTCGTCGGGGATCGACGCGGCGGCGGGCATTGCGCGGCGGATAGAAGAAACCGTGGCCGTTTTCGCCGTTGCCCAGCCCATAGACGAAGGCCTGCGGATGCGACAGGTCGTCCTCCGCCAGCGGTCGCTCGCCGCCACGCAGCACCTCGACACGCAGCTCGTCGCGATGGATCGCCAGCAGCGCCGGCAGGCGCCCGGCCGCCGCCGCGATGCAGTAGAACGCCCGGGCATCCGCGGCCAGTCCGGCGAACCGGTTCCAGTCCGCGGCCAGGCGCCGCTCGCTGCCGTCCGCTTCGCGCAGGAACAGTTGCCCGCCGCCGGCCTCGACGCGACTGAGCAGCAGCCTTCCCTCTCCCAGCGGCAGGTAGCTGCAAGCGCCCAATTGCCAGGGCGCGCCAGCGTGGTCGGCATCGGCGAAGCGGCCGGCCAACGCGACCTCGGCGCAGGGACGCCACCAGCCGTCGCGGTCGCTCAGCCAGTGAAGGCGGCCGGCGGGATCGAAGCGTGGTTGCTGGATCGACTCGCCGCCTCCGGCTCCGGCCAGGCAGCGCGTACGCCCATTCTCCGCCAGGCCCAGGCGGGTCTCGGTCCAGGGCTGGTGCGGACGGTCCCATTCGATCCAGGCCAGCCGCCGCCCCTGGCCGGCGGCACGCGGCGCGGCGTAGAAATCGGCGCCCTCGACCAGCACCCGGCGCGCGCCATCGGCGTCCAGGCGCACGATGCGATGCACGACCCCGGTCGGCCCATGGCTCTCTTCCACCGCCAGCAGGGCATCCCAGGCATCGACGTAGGCCAGGTCGCCGTAGCGACACTGCGCCCCGCCGCCCAGCACTTGGGCTGCGCGGCCCGCTCGCCAGCGGCGTACCTGCTGGTCGGTTTCGTCGACCCAGGCCAGCCCGTCGAGCGTCACGCAGCAGGCGCCGCCGCCGTACTCGTAGACCCGGCTGCGCACCGAGCCGTCCGGCGCGGTGGGCTCCTCCAGCACGCCGTCGCGCCACAGGTACAGGCGCGAGCGCGCGCTGGCCGGATCGAATTCCACCCAGGCCAGCCCGCCATGGGCCGCCTTCAGCTCGCTGAAATCGCGCCCGGCGGCCACCGCGCGCTCGGCGCTCCAGTCGCTCGGCCAGTCGCCGTAGTCGACCATTGCCTCAGGCCTTGCAGATCAGGCGTGACGCGCGCTGGTTGCGCCAGGTCAGCGCGTCCAGGCCAAGCGGCGCCTCCTCGGCCTGGCGACGGGCCGCGAGGATCAGGTCGTGCCGTGCCGACTTGGCGCAGACCGGGTCGGTGGCGTCGGCATCGCCGGTGAGGAGGAACGCCTGGCAGCGGCAGCCGCCGTGGTCCCTCTCCTTCTCCTCGCAGGAACGGCAGGGTTCGGGCATCCAGGCGTCGCCGCGGTAACGGTTGAAGCCGAACGATTCGTACCAGATGTGGCGCAGGCTGTGCTCGCGCACGTTGGGAAACTGCACCGGCAATTGCCGCGCGCTGTGACACGGCAGCGCGGTGCCGTCGGGGGTGATGTCGAGGAATACGCTGGCCCAGCCGCCCATGCAGGCCTTCGGCCGTTCCTCGTAGTAGTCGGGGGTGACGAAGATCAGCTTGCACGGGTTGCCTTCGGCGGCCAGCCGCTGGCGGTATTCGGCGGTGATCCGCTCGGCGCGCTCCAGTTGGGCGCGGGTCGGCAGCAGCCCGGCACGGTTCAGCGCGGCCCAGCCGTAGAACTGGCAAGTGGCGAGTTCGACGTAATCGGCTTCCAGCTCGATGCACAGCTGGATGATCCGCTCGATGTTGTCGATGTTGTGCCGGTGGGTGACGAAGTTGAGCACCATCGGATAGCCGTGCGCCTTCACCGCGCGGGCCATCGCCAGTTTCTGGGCGAAGGCCTTGCGTGAGCCGGCGAGCAGGTTGTTCACTTCTTCGTCGGCGGCCTGGAAGCTGATCTGCACGTGGTCCAGCCCGGCCTCGGCGAAGCGCGCCAGGCGTGCCTCGTCGAGGCCGATGCCGGAGGTGATCAGGTTGGTGTAGAAGCCCAGGCCGCGCCCTGCCTCGATCAGTTCGGCGAGGTCCTGGCGCAGCAGCGGCTCGCCGCCGGAGAAACCGAGCTGTGCGGCGCCCAACTCGCGAGCCTGGCGGAACACCTCGATCCATTCCGCGGTACTCAGCTCGGCGCCCTCGCGGGCGAATTCCAGCGGGTTCGAGCAGTACGGGCACTGCAACGGACAGCGATAGGTCAGCTCGGCCAGCAGCCAGAGCGGCGGCCCCACGCTTTCACTGCAGCTCGATCCAGAATTGCGCATGGGCCACCTCGAGGAACGCCAGGATGTCTTCGTCTATGCCGGGGACTTCGGGGAAACGCTCGCGCAGCGCCGCGACGATGGCCGCCACGTCGCGGCGGCCATCGACCAGCTTGAGGATTTCCCCGGCGCTGTCGTTGAGCTTGACCATGCCTTCGGGGTAGAGCAGCACATGGCAGTCCTGGGCCGGTTCGAACTGGAAGCGGAAGCCCCGGCGCAGCATCGGCACGCTGTCGAGCGACGGCAGGCTCATGATGCCAGCCCCCGATGCCAGACCCGCTCGCGGGTCACCGTATGGTACGGCGGGCGTTCGAGTTCGTAGGCCATGCTCATCGCGTCGAGCATGCTCCACAACACGTCCAGCTTGAATTGCAGGATATCCAGCATGCGTTCCTGTGCCTCGCGGGTCCGATAGTGCTCCAGGGTGATCCGCAGGCCGTGCTCGACGTCGCGCCGGGCCTGGGCCAGGCGACTGCGGAAATACTCGTAGCCGGCCGCCTCGATCCACGGATAGTGGCGCGGCCAACTGTCCAGCCGCGACTGGTGGATCTGCGGGGCGAAGAGTTCGGTCAGCGAACTGCTCGCCGCCTCCTGCCAACTGGCGCGACGGGCGAAGTTGACGTAGGCGTCGACGGCGAAGCGCACGCCGGGCAGCACCCGCTCCTCGGACAGCACCTGCTCGCGCTCCAGGCCCACCGCTTCCGCCAGACGCAGCCAGGCCTCGATGCCGCCCGCCTCGCCGGGGGCGCCGTCGTGGTCGAGGATACGCTGGATCCACTCGCGGCGGACCTCGCGGTCGGGACAGTTGGCCAGGATCGCCGCGTCCTTCAGCGGGATGTTGACCTGGTAGTAGAAACGGTTCGCCACCCAGCCCTGGATCTGTTCGCGACTGGCACGGCCCTCGTACATCGCGACATGGAACGGATGGTGGATATGGTAGTAGCGTCCCTTGTCGCGCAGCGCCCGTTCGAATTCGGCGCGATCCATGGCGGCACGGCTCATGTTGGCCCCCTACAGCTGGATGTGCATGCCATCCCAGGCCACTTCGATGCCACTGGCATCCAGCTCGGCGCGTTCGGCCGAAGCGGTGTCGAGGATGGGATTGGTGTTGTTGATGTGGATGAGTACCTTGCGCGCGGCCGGCACCTTCGCCAGCACCTCGAGCATGCCGCCCGGCCCGCTCTGCGCCAGGTGCCCCATCTGCCGGCCGAGCTTGTCGCCGACCTCGCAGACCAGCATCTCGTCGTCGCGCCAGAGCGTACCGTCCACCAGCAGGCAGTCGGCGCGGCGCATCCATTCGAGCAGCGCCTCGTCCACCTCGCCGAGGCCCGGTGCATAGAACAGCGCACCGGCGCTATCGAGGTCCTCGACGAACAGGCCGATGTTGTCGCCCGGATGCGGATCGCCGCGATGCGGGGAATACGGCGGCGCGCTACTGCGCAGGGGGATCGCGGTGAAGCGCAGGCGCGGACAGGCCGGGATGGCGAAAGGCTCGCCATCGAGGGCGATCGGCCGGTGGCGCAGGCCGCCGTTCCAGTGGGAAAGCATGGGGAACAGCGGGAAGCCTTCGCTGAGGTCCTGGTGGACCATCTGCGTGCACCAGACTTCGTGCGGGCAGCCTTCGCGCAGGCTGAGCAGGCCGGTGGTGTGGTCGATCTGGCTGTCGAGCAGGACGATCGCGCCGATCGCCGTATCGCGCGGCCGACGCGCCGGCTGGAGGGCCGGGAAGGCGGCGATCTGGGCACGGATGTCGGGCGAGGCGTTGCAGAGGATCCAGCGCTCGCCGTCGTCGGACAGGGCGATGGAGGATTGCGTGCGTGGCTGGGCCGCTACGCTGCCGTCGCGGACCCCGCGACAGTTGCGGCAGTTGCAGTTCCACTGGGGGAAGCCGCCGCCGGCGGCCGAACCGAGAATACGGATGTGCATGGGTCTGCCCCGCGGGCTGGAGGGAGGCCCCGGAAGACCGGGGCCGAACGGATCAGCGGTTGGCGAAGTAGAGGGTCACTTCGAAACCGAGACGCAGGTCGGTGAAGCTGGGCTTGGTCCACATGGGGTCGATCCTCTCTGGTGGGGCCGGGCGATTCCGGCAGGTCGAGTTAAACATCAGCGGGGCTCGCTCCGAATGAGACTTTCGAAGGAGTTTTCCCCCTGATTTGGTAGGGACTGCCTGTTCCGCCCAAGGTTCGCCGGGAGATCGCCGTTGCGCCCCCCTGGTTCGCCCTGGTGCAGGGCAGAAGCCTAGTCCATGCCGGGGCGGCGGCGAGGCGAAAAAAAAGACGCGGCCAGGGCCGCGTCGCGCCAGAACCCGCCATGGGGAAAGCCGCGTCGGGACGCGGGACGAGCGCACCCGCAGGTGCCTTGGCGGAAAGGCCGCGGGTCGGAGCGATCCGCGGCGGCTGAGGACCGCTCAGAAGAAGCCCAGCGGGTCGATGTCATAGCTCACCAGCAGGTTCTTGGTCTGCTGGTAGT
>NZ_KV812677.1:0-4150 GCF_001813485.1 Pseudomonas sp. HMSC067G02 | reverse complement strand
TTCAGGCCGAGGGCGGCGAGCAGCTCGGCCGGGCGGCTGAAGTGCTCCCAGGTGGGGATCGGCTGCTGCATGCTGCAGGCCACCACCTTGCCGTCCTGGCGCTCCAGGGCGAAGGGCACGGTGCCCATCCTGGTCTCCAGGAACAGCCTGTCCTTGTCGGTCTCGGCGCCCAGGGCGATGGCGGTGCCCAGCAGCGGGTGGCCGGCGAACGGCAGTTCGTTGACCGGGGTGAAGATGCGGATGCGCGCGTCGCCGTCCTGTTGCGGGCGGAGCACGAAGGTACTCTCCGACAGGTTCATCTCCCGCGCCATGCGCTGCATGCGCTCGCCGCTGAGGTCGTCGCAGTCGAAGAACACCGCCACCGGGTTGCCTTGCAGCGGTTCGCTGGCGAAGGCGTCTATCACGACATATCTGTGCATGGGCTCTCCTGGCTCAGGGCCGCCGTTCGACCAGCGCGTGGCGCAGCAGGTCGGCGATGATGCGCGGACCCTCGCGGGTCAGCACCGATTCGGGGTGGAATTGCATGGAGGCGAAGCGCGGCCCGCGCAGGGCGTGGACCTCGCCGGTCTCGCGGTCGCGGCTGATCTCGATCGGGCCGACCTCGGGGATCTCGATGCGGTCCTGCAGGGCGCGCGCGGCGAAGGTGTTGTAGAAGCCGACGCGCTCGGCGGCGCCGAACAGGTCGATCTGTTTCTGCACGCCCTGGTTGGGCTCCTGCCGGCGTTGCAGGTCCAGGCCCAGGCACAGGCTCAGCACCTGGTGGCTCAGGCACACGGCGAGGAACGGCCGGCGCTCGCTGAGCAGCGAACGGATGGCCAGGTGCAGGTGGCCGATCTTCGGCTGGCCGATCTCGGTGGGGTTGCCCGGGCCGGGGCCCATGATCACCAGGTCGTAGCCGTCGAACGAGTACGGCTCCTGGAAGCCGCGCACGGTCACCGTCAGGCCCAGCGACTTGAGCTGCTTGGCGATCATCGAGGTGAAGGTGTCCTCGGCGTCGACGATCAGCACCTCGCGTCCGGACAGGTCGGCCTGCAACTGCTGGCGCTCGCTGGCGCCGCGCAGCCAGAAGTCGGCGATCGGCGCGTTGCGGCTGGCCAGCGCCGCCACCACGTGCGGGTGCGAGCCCAGGCGCTGCGGCGCCTGGCTCTTCAGCGCGGCGATCAGCCCGGAAGCCTTGGCCCGGCTTTCCGCCGCCTCGCCCAGGGGATCGGAGTGACGCACGATGGTCGAGCCGACGCCGATGCGCAGGCGGCCGTCGCCCTCGATCTCGGCAGTGCGGATCAGGATCGCCGAGTCCAGCGTGCGCCCGCCCTGGCCATCGCCGCCGATCAGCGCCGCCACCCCGCTGTAGTAGCCGCGACCCTGCGGCTCGTAGCGGCGGATCACCCGGCAGGCGCTTTCCAGCGGGCTGCCGGTGACGGTCGGGGCGAACAGCGTCTCGCGCAGCACCTCGCGCACGTCGCGGCTGGTCTGGCCCTCGATGAAGTACTCGGTGTGCGCCAGGTGCGCCATCTCCTTGAGGTAGGGACCGAGCACCCGGCCGCCGTCCTCGCAGATCCGCGCCATCATCTTCAGCTCCTCGTCCACCACCATGTACAGCTCGTCGGCTTCCTTGCGGTTGTCGAGGAATTCCATGACCTCGGCCAGGTTCGGCCCGGCCGGCGGGTAGCGGTAGGTGCCGCTGATCGGGTTCATCACCGCCAGGCCGTCGCGCACGCTGATGTGTCGCTCGGGCGAGGCGCCGACCAGGGTGCGTTCGCCGGTGTGGACGATGAAGGTCCAGTAGGCGCCCTTCTCGCGCAGCAGCAACTGGCGGAAGAAACTCAGCGCGCTGGCCGTGGCGTAGCCGTCGATGCGCGCCTGGAAGCGCCGCTTGATCACGAAGTTGGCGCCTTCGCCGCGACCGATCTCGTCGGCGATGACCCGCCCGACCACTTCGGCGTAGGCCTCGTCGTCGAGGTCGAAACCTTCCTCGCTCAGTTCCAGCGCCTGGTTCGGCAGCAGCGCCAGGGCCTGCTCCAACGGCAGCAGTTCCTGCTCCAGGACCTTCAGCGCCAGCAGCGGCGTGCCGTCGTCGAGCGCCTCGAAGCCGCGCTCGGCGATCTGCCGGTAGGGAATCAGCGCCAGCAGGTCATGGCGCGGCAGGCCCGGGCCGGGCTCGTCCAGCGGCAGGTCGGCCAGGCCGTGCAGTTCGAGCGTCTCGCCGCGAATCACGTCGAGCAGGCCCGGGCCATTGCTTTCCGGGCGGTAGAGCAAGGCGAACGGCGCCGGCCGTTCGAGCAGGCGCTGCAACAGCGATGTGGGCAGGGCGTTCATTCCAGCACCTCGTCGGTGGTGACCACCATCGCGCAGCGGCTGGCGGCGTATTCCAGGGCCATGCGGTGGTGCGCCTCGCTGAAGTCGGCGATGGCGTCGGCCACCAGGAACGGCTGGATGTCGTTGGAGTAGGCGTCGACCGTGGAGATCAGCACTCCGACGTGGGCGTATACGCCGCACAGCACCAACTGGTCGCGGCCGGCGGCGCGCATCCGCTGGAGCAGGTCGGAGTGGAAGAAGGCGCTGTAGCGCCACTTGGTCAGCAGCCAGTCGGCCGGCCCCGGCGCCAGCTCCTCGACCACCTCGCGGTCGGCCGGACTGGCGCGCATGCCCGGCCCCCAGAAGTCCTTGAGCAGGCCGCGCTGCTCCTCGGTCATGCTGCCCGGCTGGGCGGTGTAGGCGATCTGCACGCCCTGCTCGACGCACCAGCGGCGCAGCCGCGCGGCGTTGGCCACCAGCCCGGCGCGCAGGCTCTCGGGCAGCGGGCGCAGGAAGTAGCGCTGCATGTCGTGCACCAGCAGCACCGCGCGCCGCGGCTCCAGGCTCCAGCGCGCCAGGTTGGCCGGCAGCTGCTGGGCGGTCGGCAAGGGATAGGCGGTGATTTCGGGAATGCCGCTCATGCCACGGTCTCCAGGGGGAAGGTTGCGCTCGGGATCGCTTCTGCGCCGGACCAGGCCATCACCGCGCTGAGCGCCTGCCAGGGGTTCAGCCGCGGATCGCAGAGGCTGGTGTAGTGCCGGCTGACCTGGTGCAGGCCGCTGGAATCGGCGACGCACTCGGTGACGTCGTCCGGGGTGGTCTCCAGGTGCAGCCCGGCGGCCACGCCGCCGGAGCCGGACACCGCCAGGCGGAACGCCGCCACCTCCTCGGCGATGCTGCGCACCAGGCGGGTCTTGTTGCCGCAGGGCGCGACGATGGTGTTGCCGTGCATCGGGTCGCTCAGCCAGATCACCGGGTGGCCGGCCGCGCGCACCGCTTCCACCAGCGGCGGCAGGCGCTCGCCAACCTTCTGCGCGCCCATCCGCGCGATCAGCGTCAGGCGCCCCGGCTCGCGGCGCGGGTCGAGGCGCTCGCAGAGCGCCAGCAACTGGTCGCGGCCGATCTCCGGGCCGACCTTGCAGGCCACCGGGTTGAGCACCTCGGCCAGCAGCGCCACATGGGCGCCGTCGACCTGGCGGGTGCGCTCGCCGATCCACGGCCAGTGGGTCGAACCGAGGTAGACCCGGCGCTGCTCGTCCTCGCGCAGCATCGACAGCTCGTAGTCGAGCAGCAGCATCTCGTGGCTGGTCCAGACCGGCGAGGCATTCGCCTCCTGCCCGGACGCGGCGTCCCAGCCCAGGTGGCGCATGATGTTGCGCGCCGCCGCGTAGCCCTTGAGAATCCGCTGCGGATCGGCCCGGCGCTGCTCGGCATGGGCCTCGCGGCCGTTGACCATGTCGCCGCGATAGACCGGCAGGGTCTGCTCGCCGACCTGCTCGTGCGGCTTGGAACGCGGCTTGGCGTACTGCCCGGCGATGCGCCCGACGCGGATCACCGGCCGCCGGCCGGCCAGGCGCAGGGCGCCGGCCAGCAGTTCCAGCACGGCGGCCTTGCGCGCCACGTTCTCGGCATGGTGGTCGTCCATGTCCTCGGCGCAGTCGCCGCACTGCACCACCAGCGCCTCGCCGCGGGCGACCCGCGCCAGGGTCGCGCGCAGGGCCAGGATGTCGCCGGCGCGGATCAGCGCCGGACTGCCGCGCAGGTACGCCTGCACGTCGCGCAGGCGCGACGGATCGCCCCATTCGGGTTGCTGCAGCGCTTCGCAGCGCCGTACGCGTTGCAATAGATCGTCCAT
>NZ_KV812676.1:0-634 GCF_001813485.1 Pseudomonas sp. HMSC067G02 | reverse complement strand
TGGGAATAGCCGTTCCGCAAATAAAACGTGACGGTATTCCCACTTGAATGACATCTACCGCCAAGGAGCATTGACGATGCCTGACACGACAAATCCAATCGGTTTCACCGATGCCAACGAACTTCGCGAAAAGAATCGCGCCACCGTCGAGAAGTACATGAATACCAAAGGCCAGGATCGCCTGCGCCGCCATGAACTTTTCGTCGAGGACGGCTGTGGCGGTTTATGGACCACCGATACCGGCTCGCCCATCGTCATTCGTGGCAAAGACAAACTTGCGGAACATGCCGTCTGGTCATTGAAGTGCTTTCCCGATTGGGAGTGGTACAACATAAATATATTCGGAACCGACGACCCCAATCATTTCTGGGTCGAATGCGACGGTCACGGCAAGATTCTTTTCCCCGGATATCCCGAAGGTTATTACGAAAACCACTTCCTGCATTCCTTCGAACTTGAAGACGGCAAGATCAAGCGCAACCGCGAATTCATGAACGTCTTCCAACAATTGCGCGCCTTGAGCATTCCGGTCCCGGAAATAAAACGCGAAGGCATTCCCACTTGATCGAAACGATATCTCCTGCCGAAGGGGGACCCACCATGGACGATCTATTGCAACGCGTACGGCGCTGCG
>NZ_KV812675.1:0-382 GCF_001813485.1 Pseudomonas sp. HMSC067G02 | reverse complement strand
AGCAGGTAGGGGTTGGCGTCGGCGCCGGCCACGCGGTGTTCCAGGCGTACCGCGTCCGGGCTGCCGGTGGGCACGCGCAGGGCCACGGTGCGGTTGTCCAGGCCCCAGCTCGGCGCGTTCGGCACGTAGAACTGCGAACCGAAGCGGCGGTAGGAGTTGACGTTCGGGCAGAGGAAGGCCATGGAGGCCGGCAGGGTCTCGAGCACACCGCCGATCGCATGGCGCAATGCGGCGTTCTGCTCGGGATCCTCGCTGGTGAAGATGTTGTTGCCGTGCTTGTCGAGCAGCGAGATATGCACGTGCAGTCCGTTCCCGGCCTGGCCCGGATAGGGCTTGGCCATGAAGGTGGTGTCCATCTCGTGGTCGTAGGCGATGTTCTTGA
>NZ_KV812674.1:0-1835 GCF_001813485.1 Pseudomonas sp. HMSC067G02 | reverse complement strand
GCCACCGACCTGTTCGACGCCTCCACCGTGGAACGCCTGGCCGGCCATTGGCGCAACCTGTTGCGCGGCATCGTCGCCAACCCACGACAGCGGCTCGGCGAGTTGCCGCTGCTGGATGCGCCGGAGCGCCGGCAGACCCTCTCCGAATGGAACCCGGCCCAGCGCGAGTGCGCGGTGCAGGGCACCTTGCAGCAGCGTTTCGAGGAGCAGGCGCGGCAACGGCCACAGGCGGTTGCGCTGATCCTCGACGAACAACGGCTGAGCTACGGCGAACTGAATGCGCGGGCCAATCGCCTGGCGCACTGCCTGATCGCTCGCGGCGTTGGCGCGGACGTGCCGGTCGGGCTGGCGCTGGAGCGTTCGCTGGACATGCTGGTCGGCTTGCTGGCGATCCTCAAGGCCGGCGGCGCCTACCTGCCGTTGGACCCGGCGGCGCCAGAGGAGCGCCTGGCGCATATCCTCGACGACAGTGGGGTACGGCTGCTGCTGACCCAGGGGCATCTGCTCGAGCGCCTGCCACGGCAGACGGGGGTGGAGGTGCTGGCCATCGACGGACTGGTGCTGGACGGCTACGCCGAGAGCGACCCGTTAACGACGCTATCGGCGGACAACCTGGCCTACGTGATCTATACCTCGGGCTCGACCGGCAAGCCCAAGGGCACGTTGCTCACCCACCGCAACGCGCTGCGCCTGTTCAGCGCCACCGAGGCCTGGTTCGGCTTCGACGAGCGGGACGTGTGGACGTTGTTCCATTCCTACGCCTTCGATTTCTCGGTCTGGGAAATCTTCGGCGCGCTGCTCTATGGCGGGCGCCTGGTGATCGTGCCGCAATGGGTGAGCCGTTCGCCGGAAGACTTCTACCGTCTGCTGTGCCGCGAAGGCGTGACGGTGCTCAACCAGACGCCGTCGGCGTTCAAGCAACTGATGGCGGTGGCCTGTTCCGCCGACATGGCGACGCAGCAGCCGGCGCTGCGCTACGTGATCTTCGGTGGCGAGGCGCTGGATCTGCAGAGCCTGCGGCCGTGGTTCCAGCGCTTCGGCGATCGCCAGCCGCAACTGGTGAACATGTACGGCATCACCGAGACCACGGTGCACGTAACCTACCGTCCGGTGAGCGAAGCCGACCTGGAGGGTGGCCTGGTCAGTCCGATTGGCGGGACCATCCCGGACCTGTCCTGGTACATCCTCGACCGTGACCTGAACCCGGTGCCGCGCGGCGCGGTGGGCGAGCTGTACATCGGTCGCGCCGGTCTGGCGCGCGGCTACCTGAGGCGGCCCGGGTTGAGTGCCACCCGCTTCGTGCCGAACCCGTTCCCCGGCGGCGCCGGCGAGCGGCTGTACCGTACCGGCGACCTGGCGCGGTTCCAGGCGGATGGCAATATCGAGTACATCGGGCGTATCGACCACCAGGTGAAGGTTCGCGGCTTCCGTATCGAACTGGGCGAGATCGAAGCGGCGCTCGCCGGTCTGGCCGGGGTACGCGATGCCGTGGTGCTGGCCCATGACGGAGTCGGCGGCACGCAACTGGCGGGATACGTGGTGGCGGACTCGGCGGAGGATGCCGAGCGTCTGCGGGAGTCGCTGCGGGAGTCGCTGAAGCGGCACCTGCCGGACTACATGGTGCCGGCGCACCTGATGCTGCTGGAGCGGATGCCGCTGACGGTCAATGGCAAGCTCGACCGGCAGGCGTTGCCGCAACCGGATGCGAGCCTGTCGCAACAGGCCTATCGAGCGCCCGGTAGCGAACTGGAGCAGCGCATCGCAGCGATCTGGTCGGAGATCCTGGGAGTGGAACGGGTCGGCCTGGACGACAACTTCTTCGAACTGGGCGGTCA
>NZ_KV812673.1:0-9094 GCF_001813485.1 Pseudomonas sp. HMSC067G02 | reverse complement strand
AGGTGCCCCATCAACCATTAAATCCGTATACCCATATTAAGGAGTGGTCGAAGTCATGGAGCGCTTGCTCGAGAGCATTTACATCAATGCTCGGCCGGCAATGGAGTTGAGGCTTAGCCTCACCAGCTCCGGCCGCAAGAGAATGGTAAAGATTGTGGATGGGGGGGAGGTCGAGGTTCTGCCAGGTGAAGTGCAGTGCATCCTGGAGGCCCAAAAGAGGGATGTTGGAATCCTCGCCGATTTCTTAGCCAAGAGTCTCTTGGCGCGACGCTAGAGATCCTTGGCTAGCCAGTCTATCGCCGACAGCAAGGTGGTCTCGTCGGCCATGCCTTCAAGCTTCACGCTTCGTCCCGTCTGGTTGTCCCGGATGACGAGGGTAGGGGTTGCTGTAATGCCCTTCGACCGTGCAATGTCGATGTCCAACTTGATATCTGAGTCAATAAGTTCGTTGTCTTTCGCACATTTCTCCAGTCGAGCCTGGTCCAGTTCAGGAAAGTCCAATGTGCCGCCAGGCAGCCCGCCCCCGTTGCCGGCCGACTGAGCGAAGATCGCATCGATAGCGCTCCAGAAGGCTTTGGCGCCGCCTTGGATCCCCGCGCACTCCACCAGGCGAGCCTGGTGGCGGGCCGCCTCGCCATGCATCTGCAGGGGAAGATGGCGCCAAACCAGGTTCACGTCCGGATGGCTGTCAACCCAGCGCTTAAGCCGCGGGGTGTAGACCTTGCAGAAGGGGCACTCCAGGTCGGCGTATTCATTGATCGTCCAGCGCGCTTTCGCATCGCCGTAGAGGCTGTGGTTGGCTGGCAGGCCCTTCACCAGAAGCTCTACCCCTACGGCGGATGCAGCCAGCAAGACCAGCAGCAGCCCCGCCCAGGGCAGGGCGGGACCTTGAAATCGTTTCGCTGCCCAGCCGCCCTTCAAGAGTCTCACGCTTGCCTCCGCTGTAGGATCTCCGCGCGGTCCACGGCCTCGATGAGCGCCTGTTGGGCCGTATCAGGCTGTGGATGTTGTTGCAGCCATTCATCCAGGAGCTGCTTTATCTGCGGGACGATATCCCGGCGATCGACTGCCCTCAGTTGAATCTGCTGCAGCTCCTCTATCAGTACAGGAGCGCATATCCTGAGCGTCTGCAGGGCATCCTCTTCGGGGTTCTGCAGGATCTGGGTCAGGTTGTCGATCAGGTTCTGGGTCAGCGAATTCAGAGCTCTCATTCGTCCTGGCACTCCACTGCCGGTTGGTCTGGGAAAACAATGGGGAAGGGTGGCAGGCCGCGCACCTTGTCGAGATCCGCTGCGACCTGCAAGGCCGCCTCGAGCTCGTCGCAGCCGGTGGCTTGCATGATGTTGTAGCGCTGGTTCTTTTCTTCGTTTTCGGTCATGGCCAGGGCCAGGTAGAGACTCGGGGGAACCACACGGACGAGGTATTCCTTGCCCTTGGCCAGGAGCACGCCCTCGGTGAACTTGCCGCTTTCCTTGCGGGCCGAGAGCATCATCGACTTCTGCGCCGGCGACAGCTCGCGGAACCTGGAGATCTTCTCTACTTCGTCGGGGGGCATGTTCAGGCACAACCACCACTCGATCATGTTCAGCATCGGAGCCCCGGAGGCTGGGATGTCGTCGATGTTCTGGGTGGCGAGCCAGAACCAGGCGCCCAATTTCCGCCACATCTTGGTGATCTTCATGGCGTAGGGCAGCAGCAGCGGGTGCTTGGTGATGATGTGCCCCTCATCGGTGATCTTGACGATTGGCCGGCCCTTGAACTGGTCGCGCTCGGCGATGTTGTTCACGGTGTTCAGCAGCGAGATGTAGGCGATCCCGAGCTGGGCGGCGTAGCCTTCGCGCGCGTAGGTCGCGAAATCCACCACGGTAAGGTCGGCCTCAGGCCAGGGCGTGCCTTCGCGATTGAACATCTCGCCGTCGGCGCCCATGCAGAACATCTGCATGGCTTCCGCCATTTCGGCCAGCCGTGCGCGCCGTTCTGGCGCGGTGCCATCGCTCCTGGAGGCCTCGTAGAGCGCATCGCGCACGTCTTGGGTCAGTACCGTGCGGTTCGCGGCGGCGCAGGTCCTGGCCGCCGCCAGGATCGCCTGGCGGACGGCGCTGCGATCGGCACGGGTCAGGCGCGCATCTTCCTTCTCTTCGCCACCGGTAATCATCAGGCGGGCGACGATCTCCATCTCGCCCAGGATGTCTCGCTGGTCGTCCTCGAGGTCGGCCTTGCTGCCCTGGACCGAGTCCGAGGCCTCGATGTCTTCGGCGTCCAGGACCTTCACTTGGTCGGGGCTCTCGACCAGCTTGATGGCGTCCGCGAACGGCGCCAGGCTGACGCCGGAGCCCGGGGCGAGGCGCACCCGGTGGACAGAGAGGCCAAACCGCTTGGCGAAGTCGGCCAGCAGGCCGAAGCTGTTGCCCGCTTCCGCGATGAACATCCGCGGCAGGTACATGGCGAGCATCTGGCAGATGAGGTTGGTCAGGGACGCCGACTTGCCGGAGCCAGTTGGCCCGAAGATGAAGCCGTGGGCATTCATCTGCCGGTCCAGCTTGTTGAACGGGTCGAAGGTCAACGGCGCGCCGCCACGGTTGAACAGCGTGAAGCCAGGGTGTCCGGTACCGGTGGTGCGCCCCCAGATGGGCGACAGGTTGGCGATGTGCTGAGCGAACATCATCTGGGTGTACCACTCCAGGGCTCGCTTCTCGTTTGGATCGAAGTTTGAGGGGAGCCAGCGCAGGTAGCTGTTCAGCGGTCCGACTTCGTTCTGCGGTTCGACCGGCACCAGGCCGGCGCCGAGCAGTACGTTGCTCAGGGTGATGCAGCGTTCCTCCAACTGGGTATGGTCGCGGCCGCGCACGAACAGAGCGATCGCTCCGCGATAGAGCTTGTGCTCCCGGCCGATCAGGCGTCGAACGGTGGCCACGTCCTCGCGGGTGTGGATCGATGCCTGGGTGTCACCAACGGCCTTTTTCGAGAGCTGCTGTAGATGCCCTTCCAGCATGTCCTGCGGCGTCACGACCATGGTGATGCACAGCAGCGTGTCCTCGGGCATTCGATCGAACAGGGCGTTGAGGCCATCGCCTTTGAGCGTCTCGCCGGTGAAGTGGCCTGTCAGCGGCGCTTTGTTCAACTGGTCGACCACAATCACTCGGTGCGGCATGGCATCGAAGAGCCATACGCCCTGGGTGGCATCGGAAACAGGCTGCCGATAGAACAGGTTCTGGGAGAAGTCAGTGCCGTCGGCCAGTGGCAATTCATCCTGCAGGATCGGTTCGTCCGGACGGCATACCAGTTCGTAGAAGCGACGTAGGTCCGCCTCGGCCTGGCCGAGGTGATCCGGGTGCGGGTTGAACCAGCGGATCAACCAGTTCCTGATCTCCTGTCCGCCCATGCGCGAAGCGACGATGCCGGCGTTCGCCAGGCCGCCTTGGATACGCTCGCAGATGGATTTCAGGTACGCCGCCGGGTCCTGTCCGCGAATCTGCGCATCCTCCTTGCGGATCCGGCGGTAGACGACCATCCGCACGCGGCGCTGTTGTCCTCGCCAGGGCAGCTTGCTGACGGCGGTGTCGACGAACAGTCCGCCCGGCTTCGAAATGCCCTCCAGGTGATGCTTCATGAGCGCCAGGTACATCTCGCTGAAGGCCGATCCTCGCGCTCGAGGATGGACGTACTGCCTCAACTGCTCCTGGAAATTGTCCCAGCTGATCTCGTCCTGGGCGTAGAACTGGACGATCCAGGGCGAGGTTTCGTGCTCGTCGAAGGAGTTCTGCAGGGCATCTTTCAATGCGTCCCGGGCGTTCTGCATCCAATTGGGATCGCGGCCCTCGGTGCCCAAAGGTACCAGCTCGAAGAAGACGGCACGCGAACGCCCATCTTCCAGGAGCATCACCTGTTCGTCGGGCAGGTACTCGGCCCAGGGCAGCAGGTCGACGAACGATGGGTCGTGATCGTAGAGGCGTGAAGCTTGAGCCTGCGTGGCGCCATTCTTGCTCCCGGTGTTGGGCAGAGGAATACCCATGGCAGCCAGTCGCGCCAGATAGCGCTCAGTCGCTTCCTCCGCGGCCGCTACGTCCAGCGCTCCTGAATCTTCGGGAGTGACTGCCGGTACCGACTGAGGCTGTGTGCGACCGCGCAGAAGGGTTTGAAAAAGGCCCATCAGTAGTCCTCCGTGCGCTCGCCCGGCATGGCGTACTGGACTCGCTGGTAGAAGGGGAACACGGTGGTGTAGCCCGGGACCGGGGCGGGATCGCTGCCGGCCAGGTGCGGGAACACATACAAGACCAGGTCGGGATTGGGCAATCGTTTGAACTGGCTGTGGATCTCGTTGCTGGCCGTGCGGGTGTAGTCGGCCTGGTCATTCGCGGAGGCAGCCTGCTGCGGATCGATTGGGCGCCGCAGCGTTTGCCTGGCATCGAGGAGCAGCCGGCCACGGCTGTTGCCTATCGAGCTGGTCGCACCTCGCTCCCAGACGTCGAGCATGTTGGCCTCGCCGTGGGGCAGCATCTCCTCCTTGCTGGTGGAGCACGCTGCCAGAACCAGCGTGCAGGCCAGGCCGGCGCAAAGACGAAGAAGGAGGTTAGTCCAGGTCTGCTGTTGCATGAGCGGCTCCAGAGCTGTAATCGACCTTGCGGCCCTTGAGTTCGTAGTCGATCGCAAGTTGCTGATCGAGATGCACGGCGACGCGCGCGCCCGGTTGCACGTAGACGGCGGCGAAGGCCTCCCCGTACAACTTGTTCATCCACTGCCGGATGTCGCTGACGCCGCCGGAGAGGATGCTGTTGAGGGCCGAGTTGCTGTTGGTTCCGGTCGTCCCGAAGCTGGTGCCGTTGCCGCTGAAGACGGTACTGGTGTTGTTCTCGTCGGCGTCCAGGAGCTTGGCGATGCCGGCCCCGGCTGCCGTGAGTAGGCTCTGATTGCCCAGGTACTCCTTGGCATTGGATCGGCGATCACCGGCGATGCAGGGGATGCCGTAGGGGTCGCTGATCCAGCCGAGACCGCCCTGGATGGTTTTCTGGTCGGCGCTGGCGGTCTGGTTGTTGTTGCTCTGGTTGTCATTCACCTCCTCGGCCGGCGCCGGGAAGGTGCGCACGGTCCCGTCGTTGAACACGAACGTGAGGCTGCGGATCTGCCCACGCACGCAGGAGAGTGTCCAGTCGCCCGAGGCGGTCCCGCTGGCTACCGCGCCAGCCACGTCCGGCAGCTCGATGCCGTTGGCGGTGAGATTGTCCGGGCCGATGAGGATTTTGAACGGGTAAGGATCATTGACCGTCCCGTCGACCGGCACACGACCGATCAGCGCGGACATGGCCACCGATCCCATGAGCGTCGAGTTCTGCGGCAGCGTGTAGGTCTTGCGGACGAGCTTGCGGTTTTCCAGGTCGGATCGCTGTTGGCCGACGGGGTGCAGCCCGTCATCGATCCGCTCCAGCGCGTTCTGTCCGCGATCGACCGCATTGCCGAAGGAGGTCGGGAAGCTGAATCCGCTCGGTTGGGTGGTGGAGCCGGCGGCCAGCGGCTGGCCATTGGCATCGACCGCGCGGGCGTCCTGGGGCTCGATCCAGACGATATCCGATGAAGACGAGCCCGCTCCCTGAAAGTGCTGGCCATCCTCTGGTCGCACGCCGAACCCGACGGGCAGGTCGGTGTCACCGGCCTCGGGAATGTGGGTTAGGTTCTCGAGCCGTTTCTGTACCTGGTCCAGGATCGTCTGGCTACGGTTTTCCTGCTGTTGCTGCAGTTCCTGGGCGGTGTTGTTGAGCTTCTGCTCTATGTTCTGATCGATGTTGCGCAGGCGGCCCTGCAGGTTCTCATTGGCGGCTTTGAGCGAGTCATTCTCCTGGATCACCTTGCTGATCTGGTCCTTGAGCTGCCGGCTTTCCGCCACGATGGTGCGTAGTGTGTCGGCGGGCGTGTCGCCGTCGATGCCCAGGGTTGCCGCTTCTTCCGACGTTACCGTCGGGGTTGCGGCACCTTGTGACTGCGCGCTTTCCTTTTTGCCCATCATGCTCACGCCGATCAGGATGGCGCCAATCACGACGGGGATGACCAGCAATTTCAGGAGGGGATTACCGGTCAGCGCCACGACGGCCTCCTTTGGGATCGATCTGGCTGATGGAGGAGGGCAGGAGCGCGTCAGCAAGGCCGCGGCCGCGCGTCACCAGATACACGGTAGTGGTGTCGGAAGCGTCGCCCCGGGGGCCCAAGTACGGGTGCTGGAAGGTCGCGGCGACGAAATTGCCCATCAGGTCCCTGGGATCCAGGGCCAGGTGCTGGGCGCTGGCGTTCTGCAGCTTCACCGCCGTGATGTAGTAGTCGTCCAGCCGCCAGGCGCCCAAGGCGGTAGCCGTGATGGGTAGGCTGGGGAGCAGGGTGGTCAGGTCGAGCTGTCGCTTGACGCGCACCTGACCGACGCCATCCACCGGTTCCACCGTGCGAAGCGGGGCATAGAGCATCTGCGCCGCATAGCGCGTCAGAACCACGGGGACGGGCGTTTCGCGCGGCACGGCCTTCGGTGCTTCTGCCTGCTCGGTCTGTTTCGCTGCTGCCGATGGCTGGGCTTCCCGGGGCTGGCCATAGTGCGGAGCCACGGGCTCGCCGGCGACGATCCTGACCGGCTCGCGCGGCTGTTGGTCGGCCGCAGCCTCGGTGGCGGCGATATCGATGAGCATCTGCTCGCCATTGGTCGCGTCCTGCAGGCGCAGGCGCGCTGGAGGAATCGGCTCGTTGGCGAGCAGGTAGAGTGCGCCGCCGGTACTCTGGACGCGCAGCTTGCCCTGCAGATCCCGAGGAACGCCAACTCGCACGTTTCTGTCGACAAAGACAATGCGTTCCTGGCCGACCGTCAATGGAATGGCCAACGGAATGCGCTCCCAGCGCAGAATCTCCACCGCGTGGGCCAGTGTGGGTAGGGCAAGCATTAGCAAGAGCGAGCCTGTCGACTTCCGGATCATAGACCTCCCTCCCGCTTGGTGGGGGCGGCCGGCTCCTCAAGCTCGATACGTTGAGGCGTGTCGGAGTAGCAGTCCCACTGCAGGCCGAAGGGATTAGTCTCCGGGTCGACGTCGGCGCGGATAACGTGCAACGGGTAGCGGGCCAGCGCCCGCTTGATCTTCTCGCCGGCGTAATACTCCGTGCTGTCCATGTCCAGGTTGACGGTCCAGTCATTGATCGAGTGCTGGATCACGCGGCCATTGCTCTCGCCAATGCCTCGACCGGGGATTTCCGAGGTGGTGCGCTCGCGTCCCCTGAGCTCGCCGGCGTTACGACGAAACTCGAAGTCTTTCTCCAGGAAGACTTTGCAGGAGGGAGTGAGGTAGGCGGCGTAGCGGAACAGGTTTCCCTTGTAGTCCACCTCGCCGTCCTTGGGCCAACGTTGCACCTGCTGGAAGATGTAGAGACCGAATGCATAGACACTCTCTGGCGGAATGTCCCACCACAACCGGGTGCTTCCTGAGCGCAAGTCGGGCGGAATGTGGATCCAGAGGTCCTTGCGGGCTTCCCAGACGCAGTAGGCCAGCACAACGATGACCATGCACAGGAAGCCGGTGATGAACCGGAAGGTGTTGATGTGTGCCTGCTGTTGTGCAGTGTGTTTTCTGAAACTCATGGGGACTCCGTGCGTCGACTGGTCCAGGCGCCGGAGCGCGTCACCAGGTGACGATTGCCGAAGACGGGAAGGCGCAGCGAGAGGGCCAGCTCCACCTGGCGGTAGAACCAGGTGTCAGGCCGCCCCCGCTTCATCCGCCGCAGGACGCGGCTGCCGATACCCAGGCCGAGGGCGCCGACCAGCAGCGCGCCCAGTGGAATGCAGGCAGCGTTACCTGCGACCAAGGCAGCCGGGATGCCAAGAACGAACCCGGCTGCTCCGCTGGTGAAGACCGTGATCCACATTTCGTCTGCGGTCAGGCCGCCGATGACCACCGGTTGCCGGTTCAAACGGGTCGGTAGGAAGCTGAGGGTGCCATCCTGAAACAGATGTTCTTCGGGCATGGGAAGGCCCTTACATGATGGCGGTGGCTTTGGTGACGAGATAAATGATCAAGATCAGCAGGCCGACACCTACGGCCACGCCCGCTCCGAGATCCGACCACTTCTTCTTCCCGTCATGGATGGCGTGATAGGTGCCGTAGGTATGCCAAGCGACCCCCAGAAAGACAGCCGCGCAGATGAGCAGCGCGAGGAGCATCGCTCCGTCATAGCCGAAGTTCTGGATGGTTTGCATGATGCCCGATCCCTCCCCACGGCTAGGAGCCTCGGGTTTGGGGAGTGCAGCCAAAGCGACACCGGGGAGCGCCAAAGTGATGGCAGCCAGGCTCCGGTAGAGGGCGGACAGTTTCTGGATGGTGAATTTCAGCATGAGTGTCTCCGTATTGGTTAGCTGAGGAGGAAGAAAGAGGTGATGCCGAGGAGGACCAAGATCCGGATCGCGGAAGCGCCGGCGGTGGCGCTGTCGAGGTTGTTGGTGGCCCAGCCGCGCCAGGTGCTGTACATCGCCCAGGCGGACCACAGCAGAAGGAAGGTCATCGCTGCTCCAATGAACAGCCCCTCGCCGGCCGATGGGGGAAAGCCAGCGGCGGCCTGGAACGCTGATGTCTGGGCTCCGCTCATGCTCACGGCATCGGCCCTCCGCGCAGGGTGTAACTCCCAGATAGGTCGGAAGGGTCACGCGGTTGGGCGCGGCTGGGCGTCATGTAGTCCTGCAGGCCTTGGCGGATGCGCTGCAGGTCAGCGGCCAGGCGTGAGTAGTCGAAGTAGAAGCGCTGTCCGGGCTCATCGGCGCCCTGGGCACTGCGGCGGGCAGTGTCCTCGAGGGCGTTGAGCTGCCGGATCATCACCTCCAGGTTCGCCTGCTCGGAGGCGCTCGCTGCGAAAGCTCCCTGTGCGACCAGCGCACTGCAGGCCAAGACGGTCAGGCAGCTTCGGCGAAGGGATGGATGTGGAGTGTTCACGGCGAATCTCTTGCAGATCAGGGTGCGATCAGCTTGCCGATCGTCCTGATTCCATTCCGCAAGAAATACTCGACGCGGGTCCGGGGTATTTTTTTATGAGGTTGCGCGCTTGAAAAACAGGGTATCCGGAATTTCTGGTTGATAAAATGCCA
>NZ_KV812672.1:728-66053 GCF_001813485.1 Pseudomonas sp. HMSC067G02 | reverse complement strand
CTAAATCGGTGTCCGGGATCAGTAGACCACTACATTTTTGCCGAAACCGGCGTCGCGGACAGCGGTGTTGATGCGCTATATTCTTCTGAACTCCCATATCTGCGTCGACACCGAGATTGGTCTGTAGAGCGAGGCAAAGAGGTTAGCTTTCCCCTAGAAAGCTAGAACGAGTGATTCCAAATTGGACGTTTGCAGAGCGGAAACCTCCACTGGATATCCAGTTGACGCTTATGAGATTTGTATGAATGATCTGAATGTGCATGCGAATTCAGTTGTTGATCGATTATTGGTATCGATTGGGTTCTGATTGAAGCGTGTTCCGAATTTTTTGATTGGTGGCTTTTTAGCCTAGTTTGAGTCTGGGGAAAGGAATGAGCGAAAGCGGTCAGGCAGATATGTTAGCGGCTATTGTGGGAGGGAAGTCCGAAGAAGAGATGGCCCGGCTTGATCGAGAAATCTCGGAAACGGCGGAACATCACGATTTGCAGTTGCGTGAGTATCCAGTTGAGGTTCTGGTCCAGAAGTATTCGGATGGACTGGAAACGGATAGCGCAGAGATATTTATTCCAGATTACCAGCGGGAGTTTATTTGGCTTCCTAAACAGCAAAGTCGATTCATAGAGTCTTTGTTTATGAATCTTCCAATTACCCCGCTATATATGGGGGAGACGGAGGATGAGATGCATCCAGGGGCGTGGGAAGTCATTGATGGAAGTCAGCGACTAAGGACGCTCTATTATTTTATGAACGATCGTTTGATTCTCTGCGATCTAAAGAAGATTAAATCTCTCAACGGGTTTAAATATAGCCAGCTTCCTGTCAAGTGGCAGCGCCGAATTAAGGGGAAGGTCGTTAGGATTGCTGTTCTTACGGTGAGATTGGATGAGGGGGCTCGCCGTGAGATGTTCGATCGCCTTAACTCTGGGGGGACAAAGCTGCAGCCGATGGAGCAGAGACGTGGGCATAGTGATGGCCCGTTCCTCACCTTAATTGAAACTTTGGCAAAGGACCCAGTGTTTAGGGCAGTTTGTCCTCTTTCTGAGAAGAGAGCTAAACTACGAGAGTATGAGGAAATGCTTTTGCGTTTCTTTGCATACCTAGATAACGCGGAGGGATTCTCTCATGAGGTAACTCCGTTCCTTACTGATTACCTCACTGAGATGAATAAACGTGCGCAAGAAAGTGAAGGGTTGATAGACTCCTATCGGGACGAATTCAATCGCATGATCGCATTTGTTGAGCGAAACTTCCCCGATGGTTTCCGTAAAGAACCTAACCATAAGACTGTACCAAGAGTCCGCTTTGAGGCAATTGCAGTTGGAGTAGCACGAGCTCTTCGCGAGAATCTAGAGCTTATCCCCGCTACAGAGGTTACTACATGGCTGGAAAGCAATGAGTTCAAATTGCATACAAGGTCGGATGCGACAAACTCCAGGCCGAAACTCTTGGACCGTCTCTATTACGTACGAGATATGTTGTTGGGGCGGGAGCCTGAGACTATGCGGAAAAGGCCTGTTGATGATGACTGGAAGAATTTGGAACTATTCTGATCATGCTCAAGGCCAGGGAGGTTTATGAAACTCGTGTGGAGGAAATCGACATATATTTCGATTTTCTATTCAAGGTCGTAGATCGGAATGCACAACTGTCTCTCTCGCTACCCTATGGAGAGGGGGCTCCAGGCGAGCGTGAGTTGGTACATATAAAGTCTAGTCTGATTGATACTTTGAAGGCTAATGGTTTTCTGTTGCTCTATAATCTTGTTGAGGCATCAGTCAGGCAAGCTTTACAGGCGATTAGAAATGATATGCAGAAGCATGGGCACCATTTTGATGATCTCCATGATGAGTTGCAGCATCATTTTGCAACCCTAATGAAAGATGATGATATTCGTGGTCGGATAAAGAAGCAAAGACTGGATGGGCGCCCTCCACTGGCTGTAGCTATAATAAATGCCGGTTTCGAAGCGAACAAAATAGGGGGGAATGTACACTACGGAGAGCTCGAGAAACTTGCGAAAAAGTTTGGGTTCAATCCGGGTAAAGATCCCTATCTAAAAGAGTATAATTTAGCGCCACTCTTGGAAGTTAAAGATCGTCGTAACGATTTGGCTCATGGGAGTCTGGCATTCTTAGCATGTGGCTCCAGTGTCACTATTGATCAAATCTTAGCGATCAAATGTGCTGTTGTCGATTACCTAGCTTCACTCCTTGATAATATTGAGGCTTACCTTTTTAGGAAGGGCTACCTAGCCAAGCCTACGGCGCCAGCCTGAAACTTAGCTCGATGCCGAGGAGGTGTAATGACTAGCGTATCGTCAGAGTTAAGAAGTCGGATTATGCGCTCTGTCAAAAGAGCGCATACTAAGCCTGAGGTGGTTGTTAGAAAGTGCATGCATGTCTTGGGGCTCCGGTTTCGAGTTAATCGTAGAGATCTTCCTGGTACGCCAGATATTGTTCTTCCTAAGTATAGAACGATTGTCTTTGTGCATGGTTGCTTTTGGCATCGGCATGAAGGCTGTCGCTATGCAACGACCCCGAAGTCAAGACAGGAGTATTGGCTTCCAAAATTCTCTGTCAATATAGAACGGGATCGTCGGAAAGAAAATGAACTAAAAGAGCTTGGATGGCGGGTTATTGTGCTTTGGGAGTGTGAGACTCGGAATGAGATATTATTGGTAGATCGCTTAAAGCGAGAATTCAATCTTCCTTGAAGTTCACAAAAATATTTTGTGGACTGTACTCAGCCACTTCATCCGGCATAGGTGTTGTATTAAGAGCAAGCTTGAAAATGTAGAGCGTTTGGTCGGTTGCGATCGGATCTAGTGTAGTGATCACTAATAGTGACTAAAGAATAACTGGTAGGAAATGCATCCATCTAGACGTTTGATTGTGTGTCTGGGCGATGCTCGTCGGAAAATTCTACCACTGAAAGCTTTCCATGTTGTTCGCGGCGATGGTTGTTCGTTGCCCTCATTATAAGCTTGTTTTTAACTGCGATTAATATCTAGTCGACGTGAGTAGAAGGTCCAGCTCAATGCAGGTCCGCAGTTAGATCTCCAGGGCAACAGAAAATATCAAGGAAATCTTACCATCAAGATTGTCTTTAAGCAGCGGGACCATCTTGCAATAGCACGTAGATTGACTTCGTCACTTTCTGAGTGCGCGGTGTGAAAGGAAGTATAGAGGCGCTTGTTCTGCTCCTCATATTTCCTAGCTGCAAGAGCCAGTGTGGCAAGCTATTGGTATGCCTGCTCGTTGGGAGATCCTTTTGTCATGGTTCAAATTCGCATGATACAGGTTCAGAATGCCCAATTAGGGGGAGCGTTCCCGGCCGGCAGGGGGGCAGAGCGTGTCCAATTGGGGTGCAGTCAGGCGGACTTCGCTGCCATTGCCGATGTGACTAAGACAAGACGTCCCTGTTCAGTTACAGCAACGGAAAGCGCAACCCAGCCTACCAACGTCCCTGGTAGAGAAAGGGGGCGACGTGCTATACGTCTTGACAGTTGAGTGCAGGCGATTACCTACCAACAGAATTACTGCTGATTAGGTCGTTGTGCTTTAAAATTGTCGTCACTTGGGGTGAGGCCAGATCGTCTGAAAATCGAAAATATAGTTTCCGCTACGGCTAAGATGTCGCGCGGTTTTCCTCGGAGAAGATTTGAATGAGATGGTTTTCCTTCGCCTGCGAGGTCTCAAAAATTTCCTCGAAAGAGGATGCCGCGCAGGAGTCTACAATCGCCATGTGCTGCACAAGGATGAGTTAATGAACACGAATCTTAAGGAAAAATCCTATCGTGCGAATTTTACTGTTGACGCTGCTCTTCTCAGAGAGTTAGGCGAGAGGCTTGTAGGTAAACCACACATTGCTCTGGCGGAGTTAGTCAAAAATAGCTACGACGCTGATGCTACTGAAGTAGTGATTAGATTTGGTGGAGGAAAAATAACTGTCATTGATAATGGTGATGGTATGTCGCCAGATGCATTTATCAATCATTGGTTGCGTGTGGGAACCACTCATAAGCAAGATGCGAAGCTGACCGCTAGGAAGAGACAGGTCACAGGCTCAAAAGGGGTTGGGCGACTCTCTGTTCAGTTTCTTGGCGATAATGTACGGATTTTGTCTCGGGGTAAGGATCAGGCTAGGCAGTTTTCTGCTTTTGTTGACTGGGCTGAAGCCCGAGAGTCTGGAAATTTAGTTGAGGCTGGCGCTGATGTAACTGACACCAGTGAGTTAGATTTAATTGATGGAAAGTACTCTCATGGTACTTTGGTTGAGATTAGTGGCCTTAAAAAGAAGTGGTATATTGAAGACTTACAAGATCTCGCTCGAGAACTGTGGTTTCTGAAGCCTCCTGAAGATTTGCTTCAGATCGATAACCCTGATGATGTTCCGGATATCTTTGATGTTCGTTTGGAGGGAGTAACAGATAAAGCGTTAGAAGCCTTCTCCGGACAGATGAATCAAGCTTTAAAGAATTGGATTGCTACTATTGATGGGGAGTTGAACGACGGTAAAGGTGAGGGTGAGAATGAAGTATCTGTAAGATTTAAAAGTGGCGAGATTTTCAGCGCTAAATTTAAGCCCAGAAAGAGATTTCTTGAGAAAGCCAAGTTTAAGATTTTGGTTTTTAAACTTTCTGGAAAGCAAGCGGGTGGCATTCAGGTAAGCGACGCGCGCACTTATTTTAAGAAATTTGGTGGTGTGCATATCTATGACAACGGGTTCAGGCTTCCCTTCTACGGTGGTGAAGAACAAGACTGGTTGCAGCTTGAAATGGCTCACTCTCATCGCCTGAATAAGTCAGATTTACTTCCAAGGAATCTACAGGTTCAGAGTGGGCTAAATGACCTTCCTACTAATGGGCGTATCTTTGGTGTCGTAAAAGTCTCAACCTCCCTTGAGCGCCAAACAGCAAAAGAGGAGGATCTATCTAGTGGCCGTTACTTAAATGTTCAGGTGACTCGTGATAGATTAATTGACAATGATGCTTTTGAAGAGCTTCAACATTCTGTTCGGTGGGCGATTGATTTTTACGCGATGCGCTCATATGAAATGCGACAGAGAAAGATTGCCTCGGAAAGGTTGGAGATTCCACATACAGAGGAGAAGGTTTCTGAAATCAGAGAGAATTTATTTCAGATAGCTTTGTCCGCACCATCCGATATTGCTTTGAAGATAGATGCCGTATCCTCAAAATTTAAAGAACTTGAGACGTTAGAGCATCAGCGTATAACGGCATTTGAGGAGGAGAGAATTTTATTAGCCGCGCTTGCTACAACAGGAATGGCGGCGATAGCTATGGAACATGAGTTGGCCAAAGAGCTGACTCTTTTAGAAGAGATTCGTGGCGAACTGAATGGTGGCGCTAACATCGTTAATCAGCCTAAGCTAATAGAGTCTTTAAATGCCTGGGCGGATAGGACTTCAAATGCCCGAAAGCTATTTTCCCCTGTAATGCACGAAGCAGATCGAGAGAAACGAAATGAGTACAATGCTAAAAAGACAGTTTCTAAAATTGCTAGCAACTCATCGGTACTTCTTCGCGAAGTTCAAATAATTAATGACATACCTTTGGACCTGAAATTGCCACTTGCTACATTTGCAGCGTGGAACTCTATTGTTCAGAATGTTCTTATCAATGCTGTTAATGCAATGCTCGATTCTGATATTAGAAAAATTAAATGCTCTGGCGAACAGTATGATTCTGGAGGAGCGCTCTATATTTCTGATACAGGGGTGGGCGTTCAGCTTGATGGAAGTGACGAATTATTCAAGCCTTTTATACGTCGTCTTGAAATACCAGAGGAAAGGAAATCGCTTGGGCTGGGTGGTATGGGGATGGGCTTAACTATAGTAAAGATGGTTGCAGACTCTTTGCATTGTAGGGTGTCATTTGTGCGCCCTGATTTTGGATATAACACTTCGTTCAAAATTGAGTGGGACTGATGATGAAGATTCTTATATTGGATGATGAGACTAGGCGTGCCAATGAATGGAAGGCATCTATTAGTAATTTTTCAAAGGTGGAAATTGATGTTTTTGCTCCTGAGCACGTATCGGAGTTGATTTCGAAGTTTCATCAGGCACGCTTTGATTCCCGTGGTGGTAAATATATTCCTGTGACAGATTATGATCAATATGATTTAGTGATAATTGATTATGACCTGCTTGGGTTGCAAATGGATAGACCTGCGGCTTGGGCCACAGGTGCTGAGCTTGCATATTGCATAAGAATGATGTCCTTAATAGGATATGTTGTTGTAGTTAATCAGTTCGGCACTAACTCTTTCGATTTGACTATGTGTAGAGGTATTTCCTCATATGCCGACACCGATGTAGGTAGCTCACAGATAGCATCAAAAGGGCTCTGGTCTTCTAGTGGTTTTGAAGGGTTCCGTCCTTGGCACTGGCCTGATCTGCTTAAGGAGAGTGCACGCTTTCCTATTGTTAAGGGTTTTGTTAAAGAGCACTTGGATGATTCGGTGTTCGAGTCTCTTGGTTTTGACCTTTCTGATTCTGATCTTCCGAATTTTGTTAATTATGAAGTTTCCTCTTATATAGGTGCTGGTCAGAGGAATAATGTTACTTTTAGAGATCTTATTTCGAGTGGCACGGGGCGAATATTTAATGCGCTTGAGAAGGATAGGCCGATATTTGAGGTGATGCCTCCTGATCAGCTTGCTGCTGTTTGTGCCTCCATATTGATTCGTTGGTTGGAGAAAGTTGTTTTGCCGTCCCAAGAAGTAGTTTCTGATCTGCCTCATCTATGTATTCAAATGCCTTGGGTGGTGGATGAATTCAATAGCATGGGGCGTTGGGCTTCTCTATGCTCTTTTGAGCGTGAGATTGTTCCGCAGATTTTAGAGCCTTATTTGTTTCAACATGATTTTTTATTTTCCCGCCCGGTTTTCTGGGCGGAGCGTGCGCGTAGAGAAATCCTTGTTCCTGATGGGTTTACTTTCGAGGCAACGCCGTCTATTCAATTCTGTGAGGATTTATCTCGTTTTATGCCTGAAGGTGAGTGCTCCAGTTTTCCTAGTGATGTTTTAGCTTTCGATAAGAAGCGCTGGATCTGCGATCAAGATGCAGCAGCCAAAAATGTTAATTATGAGCCGCAGTCTTATTTGCTGATGTAGGATGGCCTCATGGATGATAAACGTGCAGGACGTTTGGCGGATTTTCTTGCAAATCTGCATGATAATGGTCGGAAAAAAATTCAGGGGAAGCAGGCCCTTGCAAAGTATCAAGGTCTGATGCAATCACCTGCTCCAAATCGACACTGTGCTATAAATTACACGAGGGATAATAAGGCGTCGTTGCGGGATCATCTCTTTAGGTTTTTTAAGGAGCCGGCCGGTAATACTTCTGTGGTTTTGGTTCATGTTGATGATAAAAGGGATTGGGTGAGGTTTATAAGATTTGTGAGTAAGGGGGGAGGAGACTTTAATGCCGAGACTATTTCTCTTACAGGTAAGGGTGTGGAAGGTTTTAATGGTTTTGGATATAGATATGAACACCCAGAGGCGGAGGGGGATGAACATAATTATTTTCATGTTCAGCCCATCTCGGAAACTTGTCTAAATGAAAAAATACCTGGTCTCCCTGCATGGTTCTCGTTTCGGTTCCCTACTTTTTATATGAGGGCTGAAAACTCTTACGAGCTCAGCATATATGCTATTAGCTCATTATGTAGTTGGAAAGAGCTGCGTACTTATCAAACAACCGCACATGATGATTGCTGGCTGCTAAATCATTTGATACGCCAAGGGGCGGAAGCGAGCGCTCGGAGTATTGCGAAGTAACTCAATGCGTTCTGTGGACTATTAGGATAACCATTTCCAGGGGGCGCACATTGTAGGCGGTGGGCGCATCCTATAAAAGAAGCCCAGCTGCATGAGCTGGGCTGGAAAATATTTGTAATGCAGGCGTGCGAGTCTCGTAGACTTGTAGATCTAAGGAGTTAAGCGGGAATTCGTTGACGCCGTTTTTGCTCGTACGCTTCGACATGACGCATGAGACTTTCACCGATCACCTCCCCCAGGCGGACTGGTACGGCGTTACCGATCATTCGACCCACTGCCTTGAAGGTAATCTGCTCTGGGGGCATGAACTCATAGTTTCGTGGAAAGGATTGAAGAATAGCGGCCTCGCGCAACGATAATGCTCGAGCTTGCTCGTAGTGGCCGAAGCGGCCATTACCGAAGCCATAACAGAGTGTAGTCATGGTCGGACTCGGTTCATCCCTTTTCATTCGTCCATAGACACTGGGATAGCTCTTGCCGCTGGTTCTGCGATGGCATTCTGCAACGAGATGCGGAGGCCAGTCCCGCCAGGTACCGCCTTCGCGAGAGTGCAGGATTCGCTGAAGATTGATCGGTGTCAGCGTAGCGGCGCGATGCATCGGATCTTCCGGGTCACAATCGCCTGCTGCGATTCGGGGTAAGTCGCCGATCATTTCCATGACGCTGACAGGCGCATCACGGTGAGTAGGCTCAATGAGTTCGATTGGGCCGAGCCTGGATGCTAGCAATACATGGCGACGACGGTGCTGAGGTAAGCCATATTCGACGCAAGCTACACGGTTGGCCCATACCTTGTAGCCCTGCTGCTCAAGGTTTTTTACGAAGTCGCCATAGACTTTGTGCTTAGTCACATCCGGTACGTTTTCCATCGTGACCAGCTCCGGCTTGACCTGGCGGATCAGGCGGGCGAAATGATAAAGCAAAGGCCATTTGCTGTCGGTGCTGGTATCGCGCCCTTGGTTGTAAGTGGAGAAGGGTTGGCAGGGGGCGCAGCCAGCAAGCAAGCGGTAGCGACCTTCAGCTCTCCTTGGGTACCAGGCGTTCAGCTCCTTCTTGGTGAGATTTTTGACGTCTTTGGCTACGAAAACTGCATTATTGTTGACTTCGTAGGCGTGCTTGCACTGGGCCTCAATGTCGTAGCCAGCGTGAACGTCGATACCAGCATTACGCATGCCAGCGGTTAGGCCACCAGCGCCACAGAAGAGGTCAACTGCATCAATCATGGGGGAGATCTTCTTTCAAACGAGCCGCATTTTAGTCACTTTGGGCTTCAAGTCGAGTGTCGGCTCTTTCGGGTAAGCCCATCCGTCCTGCATACGGAACATGACCTCGTCTTTTAGGAGAACGTGGTCTGGGTACTCAGTGATCCGGTAGCCTAAGAGGCTGGCGACATCTCGCCCCAGATATTCGATGATCTCCACTTCCCAGACGAAAACGCCATGCTCGGTTTCGAGCTCGAAAGGAATGATGCTCTTTGCCCAATCGTTGCCAGAGCGCTCGCCATCGTAGCTCTCATGCTCTTCGATACCCTCGGAGAGCAGTGGATATTCTTGCCCATTGATCACGTAGCTGCCGTCGGTGCAGATTTCAATCCAGTACATTTCTAGTCATCCTTGGCGTTCTTCGTTGTGCAAGATCATCAATCCCGTGACGCGTCACGTCAATCTCAGACGCCATTATCGCGTGATGGCATAGTGCCTTGCCTTTGCTGGGGTTCACGTAGTCGTCCTTTATTGGCAGAAGGCCCTTAGCTCTCTTCAATACAGATCTCCATCTAGTACATGTTCTTTTCAGTGTCCGCCTCGGTTTGCTTGATTGAGGGCTTGTGCTATCACGCCGTTAACTTGGCGCTGCAGCGGGGGCGGGTGTGGTCAGTTAGGATGGCCTTGATACGCTCGCCCAGTAGCCCCCAAGCTTCGGTTTTCTCTTTTGCATAGTCGTGATGCAAGTAATGCCGGCGCACCTTGGATCCACCCAGCAAGTGGTTCTGGCAGCGGTCGATGATCTCCAGTGTCACGCCGAGCTCCTGCATCATCGTTGCACCGGTGCGGCGCAAATCATGTGGTGTCCATTCTCCCCTGGTACCTTTGTTTAGCACCAGTGAGTCGTCATTATGGCGCCCAGCTAGGGGCTTGCTACGGTTCTTGAAGCGACACTGCCGGTCGCCGATCAGTTTGCTGACCGTCTTGGTGTCGACGTGGTTTTTCTCGTCCTTGCTGGGGAAGCAGAATGGGGTGTGGCCGGTTTCTTCCTTCAGGCGCTTGAACTGATTCAGCGCGAATGGCGACAAGAATACGTGATGATCCTGGCGCTTGCCCTTGTGTCCCTTGGTAGCTTCGGCAGGGATAAACCAGGTGCCTTTGTCCAGATCCACATAGCGCCATTCTGATTTGAGCAGCTCGCCGATACGGCAGAGAGTGCTTAGGCAGATCCAGACGGCGCATTGCACACGTGGATTGACGGGGCGGATGCCGGAGTATTTCTGGCCGGCGGGGAGGGCGTCGTAGTCACGCTCCAGGCGGGCGAAGATATCGCGCAGCTCGCGGATTTCGTCAGGAGAGAGCAGGCGATCGCGCTGTTCCTCGTAGTCGTGGTCGAGCAGCTTGTTGACGTCGATCAGGTCGGCCGGGTTGCCGTCGGCCATCAGGGTGCGCCACGGCTTGCGTTTCTCCGCCCAGCGCAGCATCTGGCCGATGTCCTTGCTGCGGATCACTACGGTGCGGTTCAGGCCACGGGCCTTGACCGAGCGCAGGACGTTGAGCAGGTCTTTCTCGGTCAGGGTGCGCAGAGGCTTCTTGCCAATGAGTGGCAGCACATCCTTGGTGAAGCTGCGGCGCAGTTCGGCGTTGCCGTCCTGGCGGGATACGCCGTCGTGCATCCACTCTTCGAAAAGGTCGGCGACCGTCTTGTTCTCCGCGGCCTGGCGTTCGGCCTCGGCAATGGTGGCGGCGATGGCGGCCTGGGCTTCGATCTTGGCGGCCTTGCGGGCGGTGGTGGGATCGATGCCTTTGGTGACGGTCGCTCTGACTTCGTCGCGCTCGGCACGGATCTGCGCCAGCGATTTCTTGGGCCAACTGCCCAGGCGGTGATCGCGCTTGGCTCCATCGAGTTTGAACTCGTAGCGAAACAGGACGGTGACGCCGCGTACACCCGCACGAACCTTGGCGACCAGGCCGCCGTCTTCACGCAACGTCTTGCCGTCGTCGGCCGAGGTGAGCGCCTCCAATTGCTTCGCCGTCAGTTTTGCCACTTCCTATCCCTTGCCTGATTCGGTCGCCCTGGAATTTTGCCCCACTTTTGCCCCACCGAATCGCTTGGCTGTCGGTGGATGCTGGTGGATCGCGATGGACGCCAATATAGCCTGTATGCCCCGTATTTACTAGGTTATAGGTGTTCCGTCAGCGTCCATGGACATCCATGGAAATCCACCAAATAAGCGCATGGGGTACAAGGGGTAGAATATTAAAATTCCTCATCCTCATCTCTTTGCATGACGCGTCCACGATGCCCTGGAAGCTGTCCTACCTTCCGCCACGCCCCCGAAAATACCTCGCCGTCTCCTCATCCGTACAAAACACGTAGCACCCCTTCATCCCCCGGGTCATCAGCGTCCGGTAGGTGTTCTTGATGATCAGGTCGGTCTCCTTGCGCGCCAGTTCCGGGTTTTCCTTCATCAGCTTCTTGTAGCCGCGGATGGACTTGTCGTGGCGGTCACGTTGTTCGGGGGCGGTGATGATCTTGCCGTCGCGGACGATCAGGTCCGGGCCGATGATGACGCCGATGTAGTCGACCTCCAGGCCCTGGCAGGTATGGATGCAGCCGACCTGTTCGATGGAGTTCTCGGCGATGATCCAGAGGCTGCCGTCCTGGTCGAGGTTCCATTGGCGCTGGTAGTCGCCGATGACGATGTCCTGTTGCCGGGGATCCTTCTTGCTGCGCCACGGCCAGCAGTAGCCGGCCACGACGCGGGCCTTGTTGTCCTGATTCCGGGCGGCGATGGCGGCGTGCAGGGCCTCGGGGGTGTCGAAGACCTTGAAGTCGTACTGGCTGGCGTCGAGTTGCTGGTTGGCGGTCGGGCGGATGTCGAGCACGTCGTCGAGCCAGGCGAGGTAGCTGTCCGAGCCATTGCAGCGGAACTGCGAGGCGAGGCTGTATTCCTCGATCGTGGCGCCTTTCGCCTTGGCGAACTCGCGGATGGCCTGCTTGCTGCCGATGTCGCTGAGGGTGACGCGTTGGTCTTCGTCGATGAAGAAGATGACGCACTTGGAGGCTTCGATCAGTTCCTTGATCTGGTTCTCGCCGAGGTTGCCGTAGAGCCCGCTCTTCTCGTTCAGGCGGTGGGCTTCGTCGACGATCAGCATGTCGAAGGTGTTGGGCTCGGTCTCGATGAAACCGCCGGAGCCGGTGAACATGTGGGAGAAGCGGCTGCGGGTGATGGAACCCACCAGCCTGGATTCGTAGACCTTGCGTGGCGCGGCGTTCTTGGACACGTACTTGCCGACCAGGCCGAGCCCGGTGAGGTGGACCAGCAGGTTGATCGCGACCACCGTCTTGCCGGTGCCCGGGCCGCCCTCGATGATCAGTACACGGGGATGCGTCTCGGAGGCTGACCTGGCCGCGGCGATGGCGGACTCGTAGATTTCCTTCTGGTCGTCGATCAGTACGAACTCCGGTTGGGCGGCGAGCAGGCCCTTGAGCGAGTCGGCCAGGGCCTTGGACGGGCGGATCCGGCCGTTGGCCAGCTCGTAGAGCACTTCCTTGGCGTCGCCGGTCCTGATGTGCTGCTTGATGAAGCTGCGCAGGCGCGCCAGTTCGTCCTTGCCCTTGAGGAACAGCGGGGCCTTTTCCATGTAGTCGCGGTAGTGCGGGGAGTCGATCACTCCGTCGCGCGGATAGTTGTGCAGGTAGGCGCAGGGGCGGACGGAAATGCTTGCTTCGTAGACCGCCTCGTTGAAGCCCTCCAGCAGGGTAGCGTAGGACCAGGCCTGGTAGGAGGGGTGGACGACCTCGCGCAGGCCATTGCCCAGGGCGGTGCGGACGATGGCGTCCTTGCCGGTGGCGCTGGCCTTGCTCCACTGCTTCAGTTCGACCAGCACCGCGTTCTTGGCTCCCGACTCGTCGCGCCCGGTGAGGGTGATGTCGATGCGCTTGGAGGTCTGGGGGATATGCAGCTCGATGGCCAGGCCTGTGTCGTCGGGCACTTCCTCGTCGCGCAGCACCTTGGCCATGTAGCCGAGGGAGCCTTTCCACGAGTTGATTTCCGAGTTGCCGACGCTTTTGCCGGTGACCGCCTTGAAATGCTGGAGGATCACCTCTTCGATATCGTCGTTGTCGCTGTCTTGCAGGAACTGCTTCTTGGTCGCTTCGTAAACGATCACGTCGATCTTCCCTGATATGGCCTTTCTTCAGAACTGGTCGTATTTCTTGCTGCTATTCCGGGCTTTTTCTACCGGGTATTTCCGGTTGTTCTGCTCCAGCTTCTGCCGGGCGGCGGCATCCAGGTCGACGCCGAGGACCGAGGCGAGGCGCACCAGGTACATGAGCACGTCGGCCAGTTCGTCCTGCACCGCCTGGGCGGTATCGGGATGGCGCGCGGCGTTTTTCGACTGCTCCTCGTCCATCCATTGGAAGATCTCGCTGAGTTCGCCAACCTCGCCGGTCAGGGCCATGACCAGGTTCTTCGGCGAGTGGAACTGGGCCCAGTTGCGCTCGGCGGCGAAACGTTCGAGGGCGGCGGCGAGCTGGCCGACGTCTACCAGGGAGGAGGGGGGCGATGCGTTTGTCACGGCGATATCCAGGAATCTTTTCGGGCTGGCGGCGAGGCGGGGCCTCGGGCGTCTGCGACGCCATTGCCCGCCACCATACTTCCTTCAGACGAAGGGAGAAAGATCGTAGGGATTCTTCATGGGATAGGGGGGCTACAAGCTGTAGGATATGCTCCTGGCGAATCGTCAGCCACCCATAGGTTTTTTGCTGCTACCTGTAGTCCAGGAGTTCGCTTCACGCTGAGCTTGCTCTCCCATGCTGGCTTCAGCTCGAGGAGACAAGGGTGTCTGAGCGACGTTTTCCTACGATGCCTGGTGCGCGAGCGCAGGGCGAGATGCGGCAGGAATGGGATGAAGGTTCACAGAGAAACCAGCGCCCCCTGAGCAGATACCCTCTGCCCGAGGGGCGCTTGGCCTCAATCCTCAACTACGTGCATGACAAGGCGCCGCCTGGTGACCTGAATGCTCACCTTGCAGCCAACCTCAAAGCCCGCAGCCTCCAGCCAGTCGCCACTCAAGCGCAGGTAGGGAACTGGCCGTGGCTTGCCACGACGTTCCCAATCGCTATGACGGCTTTCATAGAGCTGGTAGCCGATCGTTAGAAGTCGAGAGTTCGAAAGAGGAGATTTCTGGGTAGCCATGATTTTTTCCTGTGTAGGTAAAAAACCGCTTGGCTTTCGGGAGCGGCTAACCGCCTAGAGAAGGTGTGTTCAGCACCTGGCCGGCAGGGTAGCGAGGGGGCATCCAGGGGGCAAGCGATGGGCTGCCCGGATCGAATGCCTCGCCGAGGCGCCAGCCGGCCCCTTCACAACCCCCTCTGCCGCGCCACCCCCATCTCCCGCTGCTCCTCCTCGCCAATCTCCTTCAACGCCACTTCTCCCACTCCCAGCGCGCGTTCCACGCTGAGTTCGCCGCCCTGGGCGGCGAGCAGGGCCTGGAGGCGTTGGAACTCGCCGCACCAGAGGGTTTCGATGTCGCGGTCGCGCTGGCTGTCGCGGTTGGCGTTGAGGGCGACGGCGCGCAGTTGCAGGCGGCCGTTGTCGGCCTTGCCGCCGACTTCCAGGCCGTAGCCGGGGGTGGCGGGTTTGCGCAGGACGACCCTGCCGGTCTGCGCCCAGGCGGTGGCCATGCCTTCGCGGACTTCGTAGCCGAGGCTGGCGAGGCCCTGGAGCACGGCTTGGCGGCGGGCGAGGGCGGCCTGTTGTTGGAGGTGGGCGGTGAGGATGGCGTTGCATCGCTCGGTGAGTTCGGCGAGTTGCTGCGGATCGCTGTCGGGCTGGCAGGCGGCGGCGCGCTGGAGCAGTTCGGCGTGTTCGGCGGCGCCCAGGGCGGCGACTTCGCTGGCGAGGTCTTGCAGGTGTTCCAGTCGCTGGCGTTGCTGCTGGTGTTCGCGGGCGGCCTGGGCGAGGTCGAGAACCAGGCTGTCGAGCAGCAGGTTGCGGCGCTCCGGCCGCTGTTCGGCTTCGGCGCGGGCCAGTCGCTCGAGGAACGCTTGGGCGCTGGCCTCGCCTTGCAGCAGTTGCAGTTCGGCGATGTGCCGGTCGATGCGCGCCAGGCGCTGTTCGCGCGGGGCGTCCTGTTGCTGGCGGGCGCGCCACTGTTCCAGGGTGATGGGCGTTTCGTCGGTCTTCAGGCGCTGGGCGAGTTCGTGCTGGGCTGCGCTGAGGCGTTCTTCGACGGGGGCGCTGGCGAGGGCGGCGAAGCCTTGGGCGAGCAGGGCTTCCGCGTCGTCGCGGAGGGCGCCGTCGGCCAGCGCTTGCAGGGTTTGCCGGAGTGCCGCGCTGGCGGCATCGGGCCTGGCGTCGAGGGCCTGGAGCAGGGCGCTGGCGTTTTCCTGGAGGCGGCGGTGTTGCTGGCGCGTTTCCGCGGCCTGGCGAATGGCGCGCTCTTCGCGTTCGGCGAGGTCGCGCTTGAGGAATTCGCTTTCGATCTTCACCTGCAATTGCACATCCAGCCAGCGTTCCTGTTCGAGCAGGGCGTGCAGGCTGGCGCGGCGGGCGTGGGCGGCGGCGCGCTCGGCGTCGCTGAGCTGGGCGAGCCGGCTGGCCTGGTTTTCCCAGCGCGCGAGGGCCTTGTCCAGGCGTTGCAGGTCGCGCTCGCAGGTGGCGATGGCTTCTTCCCGGGTGACGATTCTTACAACTTTCGGTCCGCTCATTGGGAGGCCTCCGCTGCTGCCGTGGGATGGGTTTCCGCGCTAGGCGCCAGGGCTTTCTCGATGGCGGCGCGCAGTCGCGCGCGTTCGTTGTCGCCGTCGTGGTACCAGCCCTGGGAGGAAACCCGGTGGAGGTGCGGGATCGCCCGCCGCAGCACCGAGGGTCGCCAGATTTCCCGGGCGCGGGCGCGTTCCAGCAGCGGGTGGCAGGGGGCGTCGCATTCGATGCCGATGGCGTAGAGGCCGGTGGCCGGGTTCTCGATGGCGAAGTCGAGGCCGAAGGCGTCGCCTTCGCTGGCGGGTGCGGCGGACCAGCCCAGCGAGCGGATGTACTCGCCGACGATCTCGCTGAAGCCGTCGTGCCGCTGGTAGTGCTGGCGGCGCTGGTCGCTGCGGTCGGTGTGCAGGCGCTCGAGCAGTTGGCCGGTACCGGCGAACTCGCCGGCGGACAGTGCCCGGGCGTATTCCAGGTAGCCTTGCAGGTAGTCGCGCGGGCTGCTCGGCGAGCGCTGGGTGCCGAGCATGTCGGAGATGTCGCCGATCGGCATCGAGGTGATCATCACCACCTTGCGCCGCGCGCGGGTCACCGCCACGTTGAGGCGGCGCTCGCCGCCGGTCTGCCCGAGCACGCCGAAGTTGCGCCGGAAGCTGCCCTGGCCGTTGCGGCCGAAGGTGGAGGAGAAGACGATCACGTCGCGCTCGTCGCCCTGCACGTTCTCCACGTTCTTCACGAACACGCCCATGTCCTCGCCGTCTTCGCTGCGCTCGCGCTCCTCGCTGTAGGCGGCGCGGAACGCCTCGTCCTGCTCGGCGCGCAGTTCCAGGCGCTCCTCGATGAGGTCGGCTTGCTTGCGGTTGAAGGTGACCACGCCCACCGACGGCCGCGCCGCGTAGGGTTGGCGCCAGAGTTCGGCGAGGTAGTCGACGACTCGCTCGGCCTCGCGCTCGTTGCTCTGGTTCTGGTACAGGCCGTTCACCTGGATCAGTTCCAGCGGCTTGATGCGCAGTATGTTGGCCTGCGGATGGCGTACCGGCACGCTCAGGCGGTTGCCGTAGAACGAGGCGTTGGAAAAGCCGATCAGCTCGCGGTAGGCCGAGCGGTAGTGGATCTGCAAGGTGGTGCTGGGCAGAGCGTTGCGCGCCAGTTGCAGGAGGTCCGGGCAGTCCTTGATCTCGCGGCGGTTCCAGGTGTCCTCGTAGGCTTCGCGCTGCTCCTCGTCGGCGTCCTCGTCGGGCGCTTCGCCGTCGAACAGCTCGGCCTCGTCGCTTTCCACGCGGCTGGAGAAGAACGCGGTCGGCGGCATCTGCTTCTCGTCGCCGCTGACCACCGTGACCCGCCCGCGATAGAGGGTCGGCAGGGCGAACTCCACCGGCATCTGCGAGGCTTCGTCGTAGATCACCATGTCGAACAGCCCGGCCTTGAGCGGCAGCACGCGGCTGGCCAGGTCGGGGTTCATCAGCCAGACCGGGCGCAGGCTCATCAGGCCGAGTTCGGTGCCCAGCTCGATGAACTCGCGCAGGCGCCGCGAGCGCTTGCCGGTCAGGCGGGTGACGTCTTCCCACTGCTTGCGGCTGCCCAGGCGCGCGGCGTCGATGCCCTTGCCGAGCAGTTCGCGGTTCAGCGCGCGCATCTGCACATCGGCTTCGGCGAGGCTGGCGACCCTGGCCCTGGCTTCGTCCTGGCTGAACAGCAGTTCCGGATTGTCTTGTTCCAGGCGTTGCTTCCAGCCCAGCCGCGCTTCGCGGTTGAGCATGCGGCGCACCGTGGCTTCGAGTGCTTCGGCGGGAATCGCGTCGAGTCGTTCCTGGCGCTGGCGCAGCAGGGCCAGGAATTCCAGGTCGGTGGCTTCGAGCTGGTTGGCGCGGCCACGGAAGCGCTGGTAGGCGACCAGTTGCGGCAGCGCCTCGCGCAGGCGGCCGAGGGCCGGCAGGTTGCTCTGGTTGCCGGCGATGGCGCGGTGCAGCTGTTCCAGCAGTTCGTCGCCGAGCCAGTCGGCGAGCACCTTGAGTTTGTCCAGGCTGAGCTGGCGTGCGGCTTGGCGGATCAGCGCGGCGTCGAGGTCGCCGAGCAGCGCTTCGAAGCGCTGTTTCTCGCCGGTGAGGATCACCGCGTCGAGCTGCTCGGCGCGCGGCGCTTGGGCCAGGCTGCGAGCCAGGGTCTGGATCTCGCGCAGTTGCTGGCTGGCGCTGCCGGCCAGGCCGGTCAGTTCCGGACCGGCATCGGTGGCGACTGTCGCCAGCCCCAGGCTCTGTTGCAGCGCCGCCAGTCGCCGGCGCAGCGGCCGCCACTGGCGCTCCAGGTCGCAGGCGCCGAGGAGGGCGGCCAGGCGGCTGTCGTCGTCGGCCTCGCCGTGCTCGCGCAGGAAGCGCCGCAGGCGGCCGCGCCGCAGCAGGCGCAGCGGGTTGAGCCGGGCCAGCCAGGTGCGTGCCTCGAGCACCTGGCGGGCGTGGGCCTGGAAGCGTTCGAGGTTGTTCTCTTCGAGCATGGCGAGAGCCGGCGAAAGCAGCGGCGCATGCCGTTCGAGGTCGAGCTGGCGCAGTTGCCGTTCGATCTGCTCGGCCTCCGCCAACAGGCCGTCGCCACGGCTCGGCTGCCCTGGCGTGGCGTCGCGGAACAGCGGCAGCCAGTGGGCCAGGCGCTGGCGCTGCTCCTCGCGCAAATTCAGCAGGGTACCGACCTGGCTTGCCAGCCAGGCGCGGTAGGGCGTCGGGTCGTCGACCTCGAAGCTCGCCGGGTGTTCGTCGAGGGCTTTCTGCCGGGCGTTCTCCGCTTCGCCGAAGGCGCGCAGGCTGTCGGCGAAGGCTTGCAGGGTGGCCTGGTCGGTGGCGAAGGCGCGCAGTTGCGCCAGCGGGCTACCTTCGTAGCGGGCCGGTAGCCAGAGGCGGACCAGCGGCGCGCAGTTTTCCTCCAGGCGCGCCAGGCTGCCGATGTCCAGCGCCGCCAGGCGCTGGCGCAGGGCCGGGAAGTCCAGCGGCGGCGAGCCTTTCTCCAGCTCGATCAGTTCGCCGAGCAGGCGCCGGTAGCTCAGCCCGGTGGCCTCGTCCACGCGGTGCAGGCTCTGGTGGTAGCGGTCCAGTTCGCCTTCCAGCGCCTCGATACGCGCCGCCAGGCGCTCGCGCTGGCGCTCCCAGCCCTGGGCGCCGCCGGCGTCGGCGAACAGCGCTTCGAGCTGCTCGCGGATGTTGCGGATCACCGGTTCGCGGTCGCGGTTGACGTCGTTGAGCATGACGATGCGCTGGCCCAGGCCCTCGGCCACCAGGCGCTTGTGCACCACTTCCAGGGCGGCGTGCTTCTGGCAGACGATCAGCAGGCTGCGCTGGCGGCCGATGGCGTCGGCGACCATGTTGACGATGGTCTGGCTCTTGCCGGTGCCGGGCGGGCCCTCCACCAGCAGCCCCGGGCTCTGCCGGGCCTGCAGCACGGCGGCCTCCTGGGACGGGTCGCTGGCCACGGTGAAGTAGCGCTGCAACTCCGGCGGGCTCTCGCGGGCTTCCGGCTCGCCGTTCTCGCGCAGGCGCAGCGCGGTCTCCAGGCCGGTGCCGGAGGGCGGCAGGCTCTTCAGCTGGCGCAGGTCCTCGCCGATCGCCTGGCCCATGAAGGTGACGTGGAACAGCACCGCGGCGCAGGCCAGTTGGTCCTGGTAGGGCGTGACCTCGGTGGAACTCGGTGGCAATCCTTCCGGCACCCTAGCACGCGGCGTGGCGAGCAGGCCGAAGGCATCCATCACATCGGCGGCGCGCAGCGCGGAGCGGCCGAGCAATTCGTCGGCGACCTTGCGCCAGCGCTTGCACGGCTCGGGGCCGAGCAGGCTTTCCAGGGCCGGGTTGAGGCGCACTTCCTCGCGCTCGCCGTCGAAGGCCAGCGCCACCTGGCCGCGGCTGCCGACTTCCAGTTGCAGCTTCAGCGGCCACAGTAGCAGCGGCACGATGCGCGTGCGGGTGGTGCCGCGCGGGTCGCGGTTGAGCAGGAAGGGGAAGCCCAGGTAGAGGCCGTCGATGCCGGTGTCGCGCTTGTACAGCGAGCTTTGCCGGGACAGCGCGTTGAGCCGCACTTCCAGTTGCGGGTTGGCGAGGAAGCTGTCCGGGTCGAGGCTCACCGCGCGGGCGTTGCGTTGCAGCAGATGGTCGAGCAGGGCGGCGGCGGGGCGTCGCGCGCTGTGCAGTTCGTTGAGGTCGATGCGTGGGGTGCTCTTGCCGATGCTCATGCGCACCAGCGGCCCGCGCATCACCGCGGCGACCACTTTCTTCTCGAAGAAATCGAGGATCTGCGACACGTACTGCTGCTTCTGCGGTTCCAGCCACTGTTCCGGCGGGATCGCCAGCAGCACCAGGAGCCTCGCCAACGGCATGCGCCGCTCCAGGCGGAACTGCTCGGCCCATTCGTCGACCCTGGGCACGCCGCTGCGGGCGAAGCCGCTGATGCGTTCGTCGACGCGGCGGTACAGCTCCTGCCGCGAGTGCTGCAACAGGCCGCGCGCGGTCTCCGCGTCGAACAGGTGCACATCGGCGTCGCGGGCCAGGCCGGCGGCTTCCTCGACGATCGCCTCGGCGGCACGGAACTGGCCGATGTTGGCGCTGAGCAGGACGATCAGGTCTTCCTCGGCGATCACCCGGCGCTCGGCCAGGGCCAGCAGGCCGGGGTGCTCGGTGTCCGGCAGGAGGCGCTGGCGCTCCTGCCACTGCGCGGCGAGGCGCGCCCGCGAGGTCGACAGCAGGTAGATGCGCAACTGTTCTTCGGCGAGTTCGATGTGCTGGTGCAGGGCGCGCTGGCGGACGTTCTCGGCGCGGGTCTTGAGCCGCGACAGCCAGCTTTCGGTGTGCAACTGTTCGAGCAGGTCGGGCACCGAGCCGCTGATCAGCCGGTAGCCCTCCAGCGGATGCTCCAGCAGCCAGCCGGGGGTGACGATCTCGCCGCGCTGGATCAGCGGGATTTCCGGGTTCAGCAGCTTGAGCGCCAGCATCAGCCGGAAGTCGTCCTCCAGCCCCTCGTGCTGGGCCACCTGGCGCAGGCCGGCGAGCAGCCTGGGCGACAGGCCGATGTGCTCGGCCCAGGTGACGATCGCCCCGCGCAGCAGGTGGTCGAGGGCCTCCGCCCAGTGCTCGGCCTGGGCCGCGGCCAGGGCGAAGACCGTTGGCTTGCGGAAACGCCGGGCGCCGAGGGCGATGCTGGCGCCTTCGGCGTCGTCCTTTTCGCTGTCCGCCGAGGCCGGCGCGTCCACCGCCTCGCCGTTCAGCCAGGCCTGTACCTGCGGCCACTGCCAGCGCTGGTGGCGGTCGCGTGCAAGCAGGCCGCGCAGCAGCAGGTGCAACTGCGGGTCGAGGTCGTCGGGCAGCGCTACGCCGTTGGCCAGCACGTGGATCAGGAAGGCGTTGGCGTTGACCCCTTCGAAGCAGGCGCCGCGGGTCAGCTGCTCCAGCAGGATCATGCCCAGGCTCCACCAGTCGGAAGCCGCCGCCACGCCGCCGGCGATCGCCTCGGGGGCCATGTAGCGGCTGGTCTCCAGCGGCGAGACGATATCCAGGTCGAATTCCGACAGGCGCGCCGAGCCGAAGCCGCTGATCACCAGGTCCAGCGGCTCGTGGCTGCGCACCAGCAGGCTGGCCGGGCGCAGGTCGCGGTGGCGCAGGCCGGCTTCGTTGAACACGTGCAGGGCGTGGCCCAGCTCGCGGACCACGTGGCGCACCGCCTCGCGGTCCTCCAGCACGGTGCCGAGGTCGGCGAGGCTGCCGCCGGTGAGTTCCTCGACCACTTCGTAGGCGCGCTCGTCCCAGCGGCCGGTGGCGAGGATTTCCGGCACGTGTTCGCGCGGCAGGCGGCGGATCACGTCGTAGATCGCCGGGTCCGGCTCGGCGCCCGGGCGATACAGGGTGAGCACCGCCTGGCGGGCGCTTTCCGCATGTTCGGCCAGGTAGCGCTCGCGCACGCCGTCGCTGCTGGCGATCTGCCGCAGCAGGCGCCAGCCGTCGATCAGGGTTTCCGTGACGGCGGGCTGCGGCGTGGCCTCGGCCTGCATCGGCAGTGGACCTTCGGCCGGCGCGGCGCCGCACTCCAGGCACATCAGGTCGCCGGGTTGCAGCGGGTGGCCGTTGGCGCAGAGCGGGGCGGACGCCGCTGGCGGCTCGCTGGCGGGCGGCGCGATGGCCTCCTGGGTCAGCACCGGCTGTGGTCGCCAGCCGGCGGGATGGATGGCTTCGGCGGAAAGGTCCCAGCCGCAGGGCTGGCCCTGGATCGAGCCTTCGCAGAAGATTTCCGAAAGCGAGCGTTCGCTCTGGCAGTTGGGGCAGAAACGTATCATCGGTATCGATCCATTCAGCGCGGCCGGTGGGCGCTGACGCTAAGTTGGTGGCCCTGTTCGCGCAGCAGGTCCTGCAGCCGCAGCAGGTCGTCGCGGCGCGGGATGCCGGCCATCCACACGCTGCCGTCGTGGTCGAACATCAGGTCGAGGGCCTTGTCGTCTTCGCGCAGTGGCCGCTGGTAGCCGCCGAGGCGCGCGCGGCCGAGTTCGGTGAGCAGGCTCAGGCGCTGGTTGTCGCTGCCGCGCAGGGCCAGGCTCTGTTCGGCGTGCTGTTGGTAGGGGTCGCTGATCAGCGCGTCGATCAGCCCGGCGGCCTGTTCCAGTTGCGCGTGCAGATGCTCCAGCGGGTAGCCGCTGTAGACCAGGATGTCGGCGCGGCTGCGCTGGCGCAGTTCGCCGAGCAGGGCGAGGAGGGCAGCGAACTGCTCGAAGGGTTCGCCGCCGGAGACGGTGATGCCCTCGGCCTGCTCCAGCCATGGCTGGATGTCGGCGAGCAGGCGTGCCAGGGCGATGCGCCGCCTGCCCGGCCCCCAGGTATCGGCGGAGATGCAGCCGGGGCAGCGGATGCTACAGCCCTGGAACCAGATGCCCAGGCGCCGTCCCGGGCCCAGGGTGGTCACCGGGAAGTGCACCCGCGACAGGCTCAGTTCCATCTCAGCGGCGTTCCAGGGTCAGGCCGTCGGCGTCCAGGGCGCTGATCAGGAAGCGCTCGCCCGGCTGCGCGTCCTGGTCGAACAGCGCCCGCGACAACGGGTTGAGCAGGCGCGCTTCGAGCTGGTTGCGGATGCCGCGGCCGCCGTTGGACAGGTCGCCCAGGCAGAGGTCGTGCAGCGCCTGTCGCGGCGCCTCGGCCAGTTCGATGACGAGGCGCTGCTCGCGGAGGTCGGCGAAGGTGCCGTCGACCATCTGGGTGAAGATCTGCTCGGCGACGTCGGCGCGGATGAAGTCGAAGACGATGATGTTCTCGCCGATCCGGTTGAGGATTTCCGGGCGGTTGAGAACCAGCTTGAAGTAGCGCTCGATCTCGCCGTGGACCTTGCCCTGCACCGCTTCGAAGGGCTCGCCGGGGAGCACGTTGGCGACCCGTTCGCCGTTTTCCCCCTGGCGGTAGATGCCCAGGTTCGAGGTGAACACGATCAGCGCCTCGGAGAAGTACACGCGATCGCCGCGCCCGGAGGTGAGCACGCCGTCGTCGAGGATCTGCAGGAACTTGTCGAGGATCCGGGGGTGGGCTTTCTCGATCTCGTCGAAGAGCACCACGCTGAAGGGTTTTTCGCGGATCGCGTTGGTCAGTTCGCCGCCGACGTCGTAGCCGACGTAGCCGGGCGGCGCGCCGATCAGGCGCTGGTCGGCATGCTCGGCGCTGAACTCGGACATGTCGAAGCGGATGTAGGCGCTCTCGTCGCCGAACAGCAGGCTGGTGACGGTCTTCGCCAGCTCGGTCTTGCCGACCCCGGTGGGCCCGGCGAGGAAGGCCACGCCGCGCGGGCGGTTGCCCTTGCGGCTGGCGCCGACCCCGGTCATCGCGCGCTTGACGATGTCCAGCATGTGGGTCACCGCGTGCTGCTGGCCCTTGACCCGGCGGCGGACGATCTCGTCGGCCTGGCGGATGCGCTGGCGGTCGATCTTCAGCCAGGGGTCTTCGGTGACGCCGACCTTGTAGCGGCGCACGGCGTCGGCGATGCGTTCCATGGCCAGGCCTTCCACGCGCGCCAGCTGGACGATGGCGTTGAGATCGAGGAGCAGCAGGCCTTCGGTGTTCTCGACGAAGGTCGCGGCGGCCTGTTGCAGGGCCTCCTCGGCGACGCCCGCGCCGCCGAGCCCGCGGAGCAGCGTCGGGGCCAGGGCCCGGCGCGCCGCCTGGTCGGGCTTCGACACCGGGATATGGCGCAGGCGCGGGTTGTCCACCAGCAGCCAGTCGGGCAGGTCGCCTTCCTTTTCCACCACCCACAGCACGCTGTTGAAGAACGGTTTGCGCTGTTCCCCGGCGGGACGGCTGCGGGCCTGGTGGGAGAGTACCAGGGCCTGGGTGAACAACTGATGCTCGGCGGCGCTCAGGGCGTCGTTGCGCACCGCCAGGCGCGAGGCGAAGTCGACGATCAGGGCGATCGGCTCGCCGCTACGGTTGACCAGGCGTTGCAGGGTTGCGCCGAGCAGGTCGGTGCCGGCCGGCGCGGCGCCATCCACCGGGGTCAGGCCGAGGTCGAGAAGCACCTGCGGAGTGGCGCCCGCCTCGCTGCCCGGCCGGCCGAGCACGCGGAACCCGGCCAGCGGATCCCAGGCCAGCACCTGGGCGTAGCCGGCGTCCAGCAGGGCGTCGCAGAGGGTCTGGTTGAAGCTCTGCGCGGTGACCGTGCCCGGCACCACTTCGCAGGCTTGCAGGTCGCGGATGTTCCCGGAGAGGACGAATTGACTCTTGAGGGGCAGGAAGCGCAGGAGGTCGCGCAACCAGCGTGGCTTTTCGAACAGTGCAGTCCCTGGCATCGATAGTCGCTCACAGCGTGTGTCGTGGCCACAGCATATTGCCCCGAGGGCCATGTCTCCAACCCTGACCTCGCCGGAGGCGACAAAAACCGCTACGAGTTCCGGGTGCCAGGCTTGGCGGAGCGCCTGCTCAACCGTCGTAGCTCCGGCAGCCCCAGCGGAACGCCTGCGCCGCCGCCTCGATCCCGCGCCCGATCACCAGGCGCGGCGGGCTTTCGTCGAGGCCGGGACGCGGCGACAGCGGCCGGCTGTAGAGCACCTCCAGCTCGCCGAAACCATCCAGCGCGGCGCGTTCCGCCGGGTGCGGCGTCGCGCCCTGGCGCCGGGCGAAGTCTTCGAGGTCGCCCTCGGCGTAGGCCATCACCAGCACGCCGCTGTCGCCGCGTACCCGCACCGCGTTCACCAGGCTGCCGTCGATGCGCAGCGGGGTGGCGAAGCGGTAGAGCAGGTCGAGGGTCTCGCCGGGCGCGCGATCCAGCACTTCGACGCCCTCGGCGCGCAGGCGCTCGGCGGTTGCGCGGAAGCGGGCGTCGGGGAAGTCGCCGCGGCAGTGCAGGGCGTCGGCGAACAGCGCGGTCAGGTTCGGTGCTGGCGGGGCAGGGGACGTGCAGGCGGCCGGCAGAAGCAGCGCCAGGCCGGCGGCGAGACGGAGCAGGTAGGGGTGGGCGTTCATGTAGCCTTCCGTTGGCGGACAGTGCGGTGGGAGGAATTGCCAGCAGATGCTTCCGCGATACTGGCGGCCTGCGCTCAGAGCAGTACGGGCAGCGCGTCTTCGCCCAGCCCCGCTTCTCTCAGTCGCGCCCTGGCCCTGGCGGTCGCGCGCACGGCGTCGAGGTCGCAGCCGCGAGGAATATAGACCGGATCGAAGCCTTCGAGCACCAGGTAGGTGGAGGCCTGGCCGCGGGCATTCAGGTAGGCGTTGAAAGCCTGGTCGGCCGGGCGCAGAAAGACATCGCACCAGTACGGCAAGCGCTGGGCGAACAGCGCCTTGGCGATCTCCAGGTGCTCTTCGAACAGTTCGTCCATGCTGCCTCCCTTCTCCTGGCGGAATAACGTCACTCTTCGCTACGGCCGTCGCCTTCGCGATCCCTTTCATAGTGCCGTGCCAGCGGAAACGCCGGCAACCAGCCCTCGCGGCGGATGGTCCAGAGTTCGTAGGTGGGCTGGAACTGGTCGGGAGCGTCGAGGGCGCCGAGGCTGACCTCGATCTCGTCGGCGCTGCGCGAGAACACCGACGAGCCGCACTGCGGACAGAAGAAACGCCCGGCGTAGTCGCGGGTCTCGCCCTCGATGCTCACCGCCTCCTCGGGGAAGATCGCCGAAGCGTGGAACAACGCGCCGTGGTGCTTGCGGCAGTCGAGGCAGTGGCAGAGGCCGACCCGATAGGGCTGGCCGCTCGCCACCAGGCGGACCTTGCCGCAGAGGCAGCCGCCGGTGAATCGATCCATTTCGGTACTCCTCTGCAAGGCGTTGGGGCGCTCAGCCCTTGAAGGCCTTCTCTATGGTGGCGATATCGATCCTGCCCATCGTCATCATCGCCTCGAAGGCGCGCCTGGCCGCCGCGCGGTCGGGGCTGGCGATGGCTTCGCTGAGAACGCGCGGGGTGATCTGCCAGGAGATGCCCCATTTGTCGCGGCACCAGCCGCAGGCGCTTTCCTCGCCGCCATTGTCGACGATGGCGTTCCACAGGCGGTCGGTCTCGGCCTGGTCGTCGGTGGCGACCTGGAAGGAGAACGCTTCGCTGTGGCGGAAGGCCGGGCCGCCGTTGAGGCCGAGGCAGGGAATGCCCATCACCCGGAACTCCACCGTCAGCACGTCACCCTCCTTGCCGGAAGGGTAGTCGCCGGGCGCACGATGGACAGCCAGCACGGCGCTGTCAGGAAATGTCTCGGCGTAGAAGGTCGCGGCCTCCAGGGCGGCACTGTCGTACCAGAGGCAGATGGTGTTCTTGCTGATCATGGCTGGGTCTCCATGGGGGGGGGCGACCGTGGAAGTCTAGACCTGCGGGCGTTTCGAGCCGTGCTGGGCGCCGAACGGTGGCGCTGCCGGGCGATCGCATGCGCAGTTGCAGTTCCGCTTCGGGCGTAAATAGAATGAGACTCATTATCATAAGTGTCGTGAACTGCCATGCTCCCTCCCGCCAGCCCCCATCCACCGCAAGAAGAACGGCCAGCGTGCCCGACGGCCTCGATAGGCAAACCCCGCGTCGAGCATGGAAGCCGGCTCCGGCAATGGCTTCGCCTGTGCCTGGGCAATGCCCAGGATGCCGCCGATTTCGCCCACGGCACCTTCGTGCGCGTGTTCGCCTCGCGTAGCGCCGAGGCCCTCCGCGAACCGCACTGCTACCTGAGCGCGAGCGTCCGGGCGCTGATGAGCGACAGCTTCCGCCGCTGCGCCACCGAGCAGGCCTATCTGGACAGCCTGGCCGCGCGGCCGGAGCCGCTGGACATTCCAGCGCAAACGCGACTGTCGATCCTGGAGACCCTGACTGCCATCGACCTCGCCCTCGACGGCATGGGCGAGCGTACCCGCCAGGTGTTCCTCGCGGTACAGCTCGAAGGGCTTACCTACAGGTCGGCCGGCGAGCGCCTGGGCGTCTCGATGACCACCGTGGAGAACCACATGGTTCGCGCCATGACCCGCTGCCTGTTGCTCTGCAAGGACTGACCATGGAACTGGAGATCGAGGTGCTGGAGGCCGCCGCCACCTGGTACGTGCGCTTCGGCGCGGAACCGCCGAACGATGGCGAGCGCCAGGCCTGGCGCGAATGGCTGGAGGCCGACCCGCGACACCGTCGGGCCTGGGAGCGTATCGAGCGCTTGCAGGGCCAATGGGCGGTGCTGCCGGTGGAGACCTCCCTGCACACGCTGGCAGGCGTGCGTGCGCGGCGCCGAGCGCTGCTCAAGACGCTCGCCCTGCTGGCCTGCGCCGCGGGTAGCGGCTGGCTGGCGAGCGGCGGCCTGTCTTACCGTGCGCTCCTCGCCGGGGAGCGCACGGGCGTCGGCGAACGCCGCCAACTGCGCCTGGCGGACGGTACCCGGGTCGACCTGAGCAGCGCCACCGCGCTGGACCTGGCCTACGACGAAAGCCTGCGCCAGGCGTACCTGTGGCGGGGCGAGATCCTCGTGGAAAGCGCGCAGAGCGCTCGCCCGTTCCTCGTGCACACCGCACAAGGCAGCGTGCGCGCGCTGGGAACCCGTTTCAGCGTGCGTTGCGAGGGGCCGCGCACGCGCGTTTGCGTCCTCAGCCATGCAGTGGAGCTACGCCCGTTGCAAACGCCGACCCGGCCGATGCGCCTGCCAGCCGGCCAGCAGGCTCTCTTCGACGAGCGACGCGGCTACTCGTCGACGCCCTTGCGCGAAGGCGAAGGCAGTTGGACGCAGGGCGTGCTGACGGTGGTGGACTGGCCGCTGGGCGAGTTCATCGCCGAGCTGTCCCGCTATCGCGCCGGAGTGTTGCGCTGCGCCGCCGAGGTGGCGGAGATGCGCCTTTCCGGCACCTACCGCCTGGACCGGATCGACGCGGTCCTGCAGAACCTGGGCAAGTCGCTGCCCGTGCGCGTGCGCTATCTGACGCGTTACTGGGTCACCGTCGAGTCGGTCTGAAGGACAGACGCAGAACAACGTCGCGGGCTTGCCGATGGTCATTCTTGTTCGGCCAACACATGAAGCAGCCGCGGACGTTGCCAAACAGGAAAATCTGATGTCGCATTCCCTTCCGGGTTCCTGCGCACTACGTCCGGCTCGTCGGTACCGATGCGTTTCCCTGCCTATGCACCCGAGTTCTCGGCCAGGGCCTGGGAGGGGGCTTCGGCCCGACCTGTCCCACGCCTGCGCCAGACCAGCCAGGTGGACGAGGCCCCGCTCGCAGCAGCGACGGCAGGAGGGCTCTTGGCTGTCGCTGCGCCAGCGTGACGAAGCTGGCGGCGCCGAGGATTCCGATCTGCGCTACCCTATGCCGCGTTTCGCCCGGCCTCGCCGGGCTTTCCGGGCAGCGCCTCGGCGGCGCGCCCTCGACCATGCAAGGACAACCCATGGAAGCGGTCTCCGTCTCGCAGCATCTGGCTGCTCTGTTCGAATCCCACCGGATCGAGTGCGTCGTGCACGGCGAATGGGTGGCGCCAGCTGGGCGGCTACCGGCGATCCGCGCCACCTGGTATGCGGGGGAGAAGACCGGGCGGCTGGATGTCGACGTGCTGCTGGAGGACGAGCGCCAGTTGCAGGAAGCCTTCGCCGGCATCGGCAGCGGCGAGGACGGCTTGCAGGACGCGTTGCGTAACTTCGCCTCCAACTCTTTCCACGTGCTGCTTTCCGCGCTCTGGGGCCAGGCCGAGGAGGACCAGGTGATGGTGGAGACCTGGGAGATCGGCGAGCGGCGTTTCGAGGTGCATATCGGCAACCTCGGCCTGCGCGGCGCCGAGGGCAAGGCGCCGCCGCTGCCGGCCGGGCTGTTCCCGAGCATCGAGCGGGCGATTCGCGCCGAGCCGCTGGACGCGCGCCTGCACTGGTTCCGGCATTTCTTCTGTGCCTTCGGCAACCAGCGCACGGTGGAGGCGCTGTTCGACAACCAGCCGTGGGAAGCCGGCATGCAGAACCTGGCCGCTCTCGACTGGCAGGATTCGCAGGGCTACTACAGCGTGCGCAACTTCCTCATGCTCAAGCCACTGGCGTAGGCCGCCGCGTCGCGCAGCCCGCAAGGCGTCGATGGCGGCTCCATTCCTGTCAGGTCGCCCTTCGACGAGTTCGACCCCTACCACACGACCAGCACTGCGACGATCCTGCGGCCCCTGGCCGACGGCACGATGCAGATGTCGTTCTTCATCGGCAAGCGGCGCCACGACTTCCAGATGAGGCGCGCGCAGGACTGACACGCCGCGTTCAGCCGAGCAGGGCGGCCACCTGCTCGGCCGTGGCCTTGGCCGACTGCGGGTTCTGCCCGGTGACCAGGCGGCCGTCGACCACCACCTTGCTGGTGAACGGCAGCAGGCTTCTTTCGTAGAGCGCGCCGCGTCGTTTCATTTCTTCCTCGACGTTGTACGGCACCTTGCGGGCGACCCCGGCGAGCACTTCCTCGATCCAGGAGTAGCCGGTGAGGCGGCGCCCGGCGACCAGCAGGCGGCCATCGTCCAGGCGTGTGTTGAGCAGGCCGCAATAGCCGTGGCAGACCGACGAGACGATGCCGCCGCGCTGGTAGATCTCGCGGGTCAGGCGCTGCAGCCCGGCGTCGTCGGGGAAGTCCCACATCACGCCGTGGCCGCCGGTGAAATAGATGGCGTCGAAGGCCTCCGCGTCGACCTGCTCGGGAGCGGCGGTGTCGGCCAGCAGCGCCAGGCGTGCCTCGTCGGCCAGCCAGGCCTTGGCGCTGGCGTCGGCGTGGGGCCAGCCGAGGGCGCGCGGCTCCAGCGGCGACTCGCCGCCGCGGGGGCTGACCAGGCGTTGCTGGTAGCCCCGGGCGGCGAAGGTCTCGTAGGCATGGGTCAACTCCGACAGCCACAGCCCGGTGGGCTGGGTCGGATCGGCATAGTGGGCGACGTTGGTGACGACGTGCAGGATGCGCTTGGTCATTGCGTTGACCTTCCTCGGTGAGTGATCCCTTCGGCAGCCGGTTTCGGCAGGCTGTCCGGGTGGGTTGGCGTCACTCTAAGATTCAAGTCGACTTCAAGGTCAAGCGTCGGAAAGCCGCTGCTCCGCCGGCGTGGAAGAGGCCCTCCGCGAGCGGGTTTGCCGTAGACGCCCGACCGTCTGTGGAGGGCCTTCCTCGCGCAGGCGCTCCAGCACGCGCTGGGTGTTTTCCGTGCACTGCAGACCGTCCGGCTTGTTCTCGATGCTTTCGATGGCCACCAGCAATTGTGCCTTGTTCTGTTCCAGGCGTCGTTGCAGGGCCTCGATCTCGGCCACCTTGCGGCGCAAGCCTTCGAGCAGCTCGCCGTGCTGCCAGGCGCCATCGCCGCTCGGCAGCAGGCGAGCGATCTCCTCCAGGGAGAAGCCGGCGCCCTGGGCGCCGGTGACCAACTCCAGGATCCACACGGTATCTGCCGCGTAGTCGCGGTAGCCGTTGGCCTTGCGCTGCGAGCGGATCAGGCCGCTGGCCTCATAGAAGCGGATGCGCGATGTCGCCAGGCCGGTGAGCTTGGCCAGTTCGCCGATTTTCATGTCGCACCTCGAAACGCGTTGACCTTCAAGCCTACTTCAAGCCTAGGGTGGTTTCACGGCCGGGCGACGAACTCGCCTCCATCGACGGGTTCGCCAGGCCGCATGGGCGCTACCGCCGGTCGCGTTTTCCTCGTCCAGGCGGCGCAACGCAGGCGGCTTTCTACTCTACACAGGGGTACGGCGGCCGCAGGGTGGCGCCGTTGCCTGCATCCACACCGATCGGGAGAAGCGACATGGGTTACGTGACAACGAAGGATGGCGTCGAACTCTTCTACAAGGACTGGGGGCCGCGCGACGCCCAGGTGATCTACTTCCATCATGGCTGGCCACTGAGTTCCGACGACTGGGATGCGCAGATGCTGTTCTTCCTCGCCGAGGGCTTTCGCGTAGTGGCTCACGACCGCCGTGGCCACGGTCGCTCCAGCCAGGTCTGGGACGGCCATGACATGGACCACTACGCCGACGACGTGGCGGCGGTGGTCGAGCGCCTCGGGGTGCGCGGGGCGATCCATGTCGGCCATTCCACCGGCGGCGGCGAGGTCGTCCACTACATCGCCCGCTATCCCGACGACCCGGTGCCGAAGGCGGCGATCATCAGCGCGGTGCCGCCGCTGATGGTGAAGACCGAGGGCAATCCGGGCGGCCTGCCGAAGAGCGTCTTCGACGATCTCCAGGCGCAGCTCGCGGCCAATCGCGCGCAGTTCTACCAGGACATTCCCGCCGGCCCGTTCTATGGCTACAACCGTCCCGGGGCGCAGCCCTCGGAAGGGATCGTCCGCAACTGGTGGCGGCAGGGCATGATGGGCGGCGCCAAGGCCCACTACGATGGGATCGTGGCCTTTTCCCAGACCGACTTCAGCGATGACCTGAAGCGCATCGACATCCCGGTGCTGGTGATGCATGGCGACGACGACCAGATCGTGCCCTACGAGAATTCCGGCGTACTCTCGGCGAAGCTGTTGCGCAACGGCACGCTGAAGATCTATCCGGGGTTCCCGCACGGCATGCCGACCACCCAGGCCGAGGTGATCAACGCCGACCTGCTGGCCTTCATCCGCGGCTGAGCGCGCCGGGTGCCGGGGCGCGCTCCCGGCACCCGGTCGGGGCCCGGGCGGCGCGGAAAAAAAAGCGTTGACCTTGAAGTCGACTTCAATCTTATCGTCGGGCCACTGTCCTCATGAGGTAGGCCCATGAACCTGTTCGACACGCTGACGCTTCCCAACGGCTCGACCATTCTCAATCGCCTCGCCAAGGCCGCCATGGAGGAGAACATGGCCGATGCCGCGCAGGCCCCCTCCGAACGCCTGATGCGCCTCTACCAGGCCTGGGCCGACGGCGGCGCCGGGCTGCTGATCAGCGGTAACGTGATGGTCGACAGCCGTGCCATGACCGGCCCCGGCGGGGTGGTCCTGGAAAACGACGCGCAACTGGAGAAATTCCGCCGCTGGGCGCGCATCGGGCGTTCCGCCGGCGCGCAGTTCTGGTTGCAGATCAACCATCCCGGCCGGCAGATGCAGGCCAATCTCGGCCAGCAGGCCTGGGCGCCCTCGGCGGTGCCGCTGGAACTGGGCGGGATGTCCAGGCACTTCGCTACGCCGAAGGCGATGGACGAGGCGATGATCGCCGAGGTGATCCAGCGGTTCGCCCGCAGCGCCGTCCTGGCCGAGCGGGCCGGCTTCAGCGGGGTGGAGATCCATGCCGCCCACGGTTACCTGCTCAGCCAGTTCCTCTCGCCGCTGAGCAACCGCCGCAGCGACGCCTGGGGCGGCTCCCTGGAGAATCGCGCGCGCCTGCTGCTGGAGATCGTCCGGGCGGTGCGCGCCGAGGTTGCCCCTGGCTTCGCGGTGGCGGTGAAGCTGAATTCCGCCGATTTCCAGCGCGGCGGCTTCAGCGCCGACGATGCCCGCGAGGTGGTACGGATGCTCGATGGCCTGGGCGTCGACCTGGTCGAGCTGTCGGGCGGCAGCTACGAGGCGCCGGCCATGCAGGGCGAAGCGCGCGACGGGCGGACCCTGGCCCGCGAGGCCTACTTCGTCGAGTTCGCCCGCGACATCCGCGCGGCGGCGCGGATGCCGGTAATGGTCACGGGCGGCATCCGCCGGCGGCCGGTGGCCGAGCAGGTGCTGGCTAGCGGGGTGGACATGGTCGGCATCGGCACGGCGCTGGCGATCGAGCCGAACCTGCCGCGCGACTGGCGCGCCGGCAAGGACTCGGCGCCGCAGTTGCGGCCGATAACCTGGAAGAACAAACCCCTGGCCTCGCTGGCGAACATGGCCGCGGTGAAGTTCCAGCTGCGCAAGCTGAGCCGGGGCAGGGCGACCAACCCACGGGTGTCGCCGCTGTGCGCGTTGCTCGCGCAGCAGGCCGGCGCGCTCCTGCAGACCCGCCGTTACCGGCGGCTCATGCGTTCGCGCGCCGAAGCCTGAGCACCGTCAGCGCCTCAGGCGCCGTTGCGGTCGAGTTCGGCCAGCTTGCCCGGCAGGCCGAACCAGGCGTCGTGGTCGTCGGGCGCCGGCTTCTTGCGGGTGATCTGCGTCCAGTTGGGATGCGCGGCGAGTTCGCCATTGAGGGCGATGAACTGCCGTTGCCCGAGCGGCACCTCGTCCTCGGCGCGAATCGCGGCGACCGGGCATTCCGGCTCGCAGAGCGCGCAGTCGATGCATTCATCGGGGTGGATGACGAGGAAGTTGGGGCCTTCGTAGAAGCAGTCCACGGGACAGACTTCCACGCAGTCGGTGTGTTTGCAGCGGATGCATTCTTCCAGCACGACGAAGGTCATGATCGTCCTCCCTGGCTCAGGCGTTCGTAGCGGCGGGCGTCGCCAGCCGTTCCAGGCGCGCCGGCACGTACTTGTGCCAGGGCGTGCCGGCGAGGAAGTCGCGCTGGGTGCAGTCGGTCACCTCGTTGGGCGCCACGCCCCGGCGCACCACCTCGCCCTCGGCGTTGCGGTAGTCCAGGCCCTGGCCGTTGGGCAGGGAAATATTGCCCGGCTGCATCATGTCGCTGATCTCCACTTCCGCCTCGACGTCGCCGCGGCGGGTCACCACGCGCAGCACCTCGCCGTCGGCGCAGCCCAGCGCCTCGGCGTCCTGCGGGCTGATGCGCAGGGTGCCGTAGCGCCCGCGGCGGTGCCAGCCGGTGTCGCGCACGGCGGTATTGCTGGTGTCGCTGCGCCGCTCGCCGGCGGCGAGGATGAACGGGTAGGCCGGATCGTGGGGTGGCGCGCTGTGGGCGAGCTTGGCCAGTTCCGGCAACAGTTCGGGGATGTGCAGGTTGATCCGCTGTTCGGGACGGGCGACGGCCTGCCAGCTTTCGGCGTAGGTGGTTTCGGCGAAGACCACCCCGGACGGGTTGTCGAGCATGGCCTGGAACAGGCGGTCGGCGGCCAGCGGCGGCAAGCCGTCGAAGCCGGCGCGGGCAGCGGTCTTGCGGTTGTTCAGCACGTGCAGTTGGCAGATGCCCCAGATCGCCGCGGCCGCTTCCATGCCGGCGGGCAGGGTCGGGCCGAGGGTACGGTAGAGCAGGACCGGCGCGTATTTCATGACCTTGGGGCGGGTCGCCGCGGCGGCGAGGAAAGCCGCCGAGAACGCCTTGCGCCCGAGCTTCAGGGCCAGGCGCAACGGCCGGTAGTCTTTCTCGCCGAGCACGCCCATGGCTTCCAGCAGGCGGGCGTGGATCTCCGCTTCCGGCAGGGTGCCGGGGCGCGCCGGGAACAGCGGCGCGCGCAGATGGAAGGCGTTGCGCGGGAATTCCAGGTTGAAGAAGGTCGCCTCGGCCTTTTCGAACTGGCTCGCCGCCGGCAACACATAGTCGGCGTGGCGCGCGGTCTCGGTCATGGCCACGTCGATCACCACCGACAGCTCCAGGGCGCGCATGGCTTCGCGCATGCGCTGGCTATCGGCCAGCGAATGCAGCGGGTTGCCGGTCTCCACCAGCATGGCGCGATAGCGCTTGGGATGGTCGGTGAGGATTTCCTCTGGAATCACGTTGCAGGGAATCAGGCCGATGATGATCTTGGCATTGGCCACCGGGCTGCGCTTCTCGACGCGTGGCGCGCCCTTCTTGCCCATCGAGGTATCGCCCTTGCTGGCCTTGGACAGCGAGAGGAAGGGCACGAAGGCGTTGCTGGTGCCGGGGCGCCCGTAATGGCCGGTGAGCAACCAGACCAGGCGTTGCAGGTAGCTGCCGAGGGTCGAGTGCAGGTTCATCTGCATGCCCAGGTCTTCCAGCGCCGATACGCTGCTGGCGCTGGCGATCCGCCGGGCGGCGGCGCGCAGCTTGTCTTCCGCCACCCCGCAGGTCTCGGCGCAGTAGGCCACCGGGATGGCGTTCAGTTCGTCGACGATGTGCTCGTAGCCGCTGGTGTGCTCGGCCAGCCAGTCGCGCGCCAGCATCCCGTCCTGGACGATGATCCCGACCAGCGCCGCCAGGCACCAGGCGTCGGTGCCCGGACGGATCTGCAGGTGGAAGTCGGCCAGGGCGGCGGTTTCGCTCAGGCGCGGGTCGATCACGATGATCGAGCGCGCGGGGTCCTTGGCCATGGCGTTGAGCAGCACGCGGGCGCGGGCGAAACCATGGGATTGCCAGGGATTCTTGCCGATCAGGATGGCCACCTCGCAATGCTCGAAGTCGCCGTGCACGCCGGTACCGAACATCTTGCCCTGGACCCAGAACTCGCCGGTCTTTTCCTGGGCCAGGGCGTTGGAGCGGTACTTCACCCCGAGGGCCTTCAGCGTGCTGTCGCCGTAGGCGCCGCCGAGGTGGTTGCCCTGCGCGCCGCCGCCGTAGTAGAGGATGCTTTCGCCGCCATGCCTGCGCTTGATGGCGAGGAACTTCTCCGCCACCTCGCGGATCGCCGTGTCCCAGTCGATGGCTTCGTAGCTGCCATCGGGGCGCCGGCGCATCGGCGTGTCCAGGCGGTCGGCGCCGTTCTGGTAGTAGTCCATGCGCTGCGATTTCTCGCAGACGTAGCCCTGCGAGGCGGGGTGGTCGTCATCGCCGCGGATCTTGCTGATGCGGCCATTCTCGGTCTGCACTTCCAGCCCGCAGTTGAGGCTGCAGAGGATACAGGCGGTCTTCTTCCATTGCGGGGACGGCGTAGTCACGGTGTGTTCCTCGTTGTTGTCGTTGCCGGCGCAACCTGGGGCGCACCCCAGCCGTGCGGGCTTCGTTCTTTCGGGACTGCCTGACGCTGTGCTGCAAGGACGACGCGCGGGCGGCACACGGAACCCCGTCGTATCGGCCTTTCCCTCTCATGCTCGACGCTTCTACAGTTCCGAATTGGAACTTACTACGCGGACACTGATATGGGACCCGTCCGTAGTGCTGGTTTGTCCGATCCTGCCAGGAGCGCGCCGGGTCCATGACCTTTTCGGCCGGATACTAAGTTCCAATTTGGAACTGGTCAAGCTCCGAAGCGGCCCCCTAGAATGAACGGAGGTTTTTCCGGGAGAACCCCATGAAATGGCAAGAAGTCGGCGAAACGCCCTGTTCGATGGCGCGCAGCCTGGCGATCCTCGGCGACCGCTGGACGCTGCTGATCCTGCGCAACTGCTTTCTCGGCATGCGCCGCTTCGATGAGTTCCAGGCCAGCCTCGGGGTCACCCGTCAGGTACTGGCCGACCGCCTGAGCCGGCTGGTGGAGGCGGGCGCGCTGAAGAAGGTGCCTTACCAGGAGCGACCGCCGCGCTACGAATACCGCCTCACCGAGATGGGCCACGACCTGCATCCGGTGCTGCTGGCCCTGGCCAATTGGGGCGACCGCTGGCTCGACGAGGGCCGCGGCGCTCCGGTGGAGTACGTGCACAAGGCCTGTGGCCACAAGTTCCGGCCGACCATGGTCTGCCCGGAGTGCGGCGAGCCGGTGGGGTCGCGCGATGTGACGGCGGTGCCGGGGCCGGGGTTCGCGGCGATGGCTGGCAAGCTCGCGCAGAACTGAATCCGCGCGCGCTCTGCCATGGGCGGGCCGCGACCCGCTCGGTTCGCTCAGCCGGCCTTGCGGAAGACGAACATCAGACCCACCACGATCAGCCCCATGCCCAGCAGGCTGAGCCAGCCGAGGCGGTTGCCGAAGACCATGAAGTCCATGATCGCGGTCACCGCCGGCACCAGGTAGAACAGGCTGGTGACGTTGACCAGGTTGCCCTGGGCGATCAGCCGGTAGAGCAGCAGGGTCGCGCCCACCGAGACCACTACGCCCATCCACAGCGCGGGGACCAGGAAGCCGGCGTTCCATTCGAACTCGAACGGCTGGAAGGGCACGAACGCCAGGCACAGGCCGAGGCCGGCGAGGTACTGCAGGGGCAGGGTGCCCAGCGGGTTCTCGCGGATGCCCTTCTGCATGATCGAGCCGCCGGTGACGCCGGCCAGCGCCAGCAGTGCGCAGAGGATGCCGGCCGTGGACATCCCGGCCAGACCGATGCCCTGGTAGACCACCAGCACCAGGCCGGCCAGGCCCAGCAGCAGCCCGAACAGGCGCGCCGGCGACTGCCGGCGTTCGAGGATGACGGCGGTGAGGATCGGTTGCACGCCGAGGATGGTCGCCATCATGCCGGGAGTGACCTGCAGCTTCAGCGAGAAGATATAGAAGATCGGATAGATCCCCAGCATCACCAGGCCGGTGAGCAGGGCCTTGCCGCGCTCACGCGCGCTGCGCGGCGTGCGCAGCCTGAGCAGCGGGGCGAGCGGCAGCAGGCAGGCGAGGGCGATGCCGAAGCGGAACACCAGGAAGGCGAACGGCGAGGAATGCGCCAGGCCCCATTTCGAGGCGATGGCCCCGCTGCTCCAGAGCAGGACGAAGAGGCTGGTGCTGGCCAGGCCGGCCAGTGCGGATTTGTTCAGTGCAAACATGGATCTGCCACCTTGTAGTCGGGCATGCCGCGGGCTCGGGCCGGCGGCGGACGGCACGCCTCGGCAGCGGATGGCGCTGCTTGCGGCGGGCTGTGGAAGAGAGTTGGGGCGCTACCGCGCTCGTCAGGGACTGACGCCCGGCGGCGGGCAGGCGGCCGAACCGGGAGGGGGAGGCGGAGGCGAGGCGACTACAGGAGGGGAAACGCAGCCCAGGCTGGCGCACGGCTGGAGCGCGCCGACCTCGCCGGTGGCTACCGGAAGGGCGGGGAGCGAGCTGTGCGAGCGCTGGTTCATGGAGGCTATCCGGTCGATGAAGACAACGAGAGGGACTATAGCGGGCCGTCCGGGATTTGACGAGCCTGTGGGCGAGCCTTGCGCTAAAACGCCAGCCCGGCGACAAACCGGGCCGGCGCCGGGCTTCACTTGCCGGTCTTCACCGTGTTCCAGGTGCGCGTGCGCACGCGGTCGATCTTCTGCGGCATGGATTCCAGGGCGAACAGCTTGGCCATCTTCTCCTGCGGCGGGTAGATCGCCGGGTCGGCCTTGATCTCGGCGTCCACCAGCGGGTCGGCGGCCAGGTTGCCGTTGGCGTAGTGCACATGGTTGCTGATCGCGGCCATCACCTCGGGACGCAGCAGGTAGTTCATGAAGGCGTAGCCGGCCTTCTCGTCGGGCGCATCGACCGGCATCGAGACCATGTCGAACCACAGCGGCGAGCCTTCCTTCGGCGTCGAGTAGCGCACTTCCACGCCGTTGTTGGCCTCCTTGGCGCGGGTCGCGGCCTGCAGGATGTCGCCGGAGAAACCGACCACCATGCAGATCTCGCCGTTGGCCAGGTCGCTGACGTACTTCGAGGAGTGGAAGTAGCGGATGTACGGGCGCACCTTCAGCAGCGCCGCCTGGGCCTGCTTGTAGTCGTCGGCCTTCTGGCTGTGGTGTGGCAGGCCGAGGTAGTTGAGGGTGATGGGCAGCAGCTCGGGGCCGTTGTCCAGCACCGCCACCCCGCACTTGCTCAGTTTCTGCATGTATTCGGGCTTGAAGAAGATATCCCAGGAGTCCAGCGGCGCGTCGTCGCCGAGCACCGCCTTGATCTTCGCCGGGTTGTAGCCGATGCCGGTGGTGCCCCAGAGGTAGGGGAAGCCGTACTGGTTGCCCGGATCGTTGACCTCCAGGGCCTTGAGCAGCACCGGGTTGAGGTTCTTCCAGTTGGGCAGCTGGGACTTGTCCAGCTTCTTCAGGGCGCCGGCCTGGATCTGCTTGGCCATGAAGTGGTTCGACGGGAATACCACGTCGTAGCCGGATTGGCCGGTCATCAGCTTGCCGTCGAGGGTCTCGTTGCTGTCGTAGACGTCGTAGGTGGCCTGGATGCCGGTTTCCTTGGCGAAGTTCGCCACGGTTTCGGGAGCGATGTATTCGGACCAGTTGTAGATCTTCAGGTTGTCCGCGGCGAGGGTTGCGCCGCTGCCGCAAGCGAGGGCGAGGAGGGTGAGGGAAGCGATGCGGGTCTTCATTGTTGTAGGTGTCCTGTCGGCTGACGACAACGTCGGCGACGGACTGGTTCGCCGCCGGCGCTCAGGGGGCGCCGGCAACGCTGGCCGGCACCCGGGTTTTATCCCGCGTTGCCGGAAGCGAGGAAAGGGGCGGCTTTTACCTGCGGGCCCGCAGACAGGCGCCGGCACCGCAGCGGGGCGTCGCTCCGCCCGCCTGCCTCAACTCAGGGCGACCTTGACCCCGAGGGCGATCAGCAGGCCGCCGAGCAGCTTGTCCACCACCCCCTGGGCCCTGGCCAGGCCGCGGCGCACCACCGCGCTCTGGATCAGCACCACCAGCAGCGGCCACCAGAGTGCGGCGAGGCCGACGATGATGCCGGCGTACCAGAGCTTCTCGGCGAAGCTGGAGTCCAGGCTCAGCACCTGGGTGAACACGGCGAGGAAGAACAGCGTGGCCTTGGGGTTGAGCAGGTTGCACAGGTAGCCCTGGAGGAACGCGCTCCAGTGGCCGACGCGCTGCACGCCGCCGACCGCCAGGTCGAGCGTGCCGCCGCCGCGCGAGCGCAGGGCCTGGATGCCGATCCAGATCAGGTAGACCGCGCCGGTGTACTTCAGCGCGTTGAACAGCCACGGCGTGGTGGTGATCAGCACCGCCAGGCCGGCGACGCAGTAGGCCATGTGGGTGGCCACGCCGAGGATCACCCCCAGCGAGGTCATCATCGCCGCCGAGCGCTGGTAGCGCGCCGCGTTGCGGATGATCAGGAAGAAGTCCGGGCCGGGCGAGAGCATGCCCAGGGTGGCGAGGGTGGCTACGAAGAGCGAGGTTTCCAGCATGATTCGATACGCCTGGCGCAAGGCGGCGCCGGTTCGCTGCGGCGCCGCGGGTCGGTGGTTACTGGGTCAGTTCCTGTTCGCTGAACAGGCCGTCGAAGAGCATGCTCGAAAGATAGCGCTCGCCGGAATCGGGGAGGATCACCACGATGGTCTTGCCCTGCATGTTCGGCTCCTCGGCCAGGCGCACCGCGGCGGCCATCGCCGCGCCGGAGGAGATGCCGCAGAGGATGCCTTCTTCCTGCATCAGGCGCAGCGCCATGCTCTTCGCTTCGTCGTCGCCGATCTTCTCGACCCGGTCGACCAGCGACAGGTCGAGGTTCTTCGGCACGAAGCCGGCGCCGATGCCCTGGATCTTGTGCGGGGCGGGCTTGACCTCCTCGCCGGCGAGGGTCTGGCTGATCACCGGCGAGGTCACCGGCTCCACCGCCACGGCGAGGATCGGCTTGCCCCGGGTGTTCTTGATGTAGCGCGAGACGCCGGTGAGGGTGCCGCCGGTGCCGACCCCGGAAACCAGCACGTCCACCGCGCCCTCGGTATCGTTCCAGATCTCCGGGCCGGTGGTCTTCTCATGGATCGCCGGGTTGGCCGGGTTGTCGAACTGCTGCGGCATGAAGTACTTCCCGGGATCCCCCGCGACCAGTTCCTCGGCCTTCTGGATCGCACCCTTCATGCCCTTCGCCGGTTCGGTCAGGACCAGCTCCGCGCCCAGCGCCTTGAGCACCTTGCGTCGCTCCAGGCTCATCGACGCCGGCATGGTCAGGATCAGTTTGTAGCCACGCGCGGCGGCGACGAAGGCGAGGCCGATGCCGGTGTTGCCGGAGGTCGGCTCGACCAGGGTCATGCCGGACTTCAGTCTGCCGCTGGCTTCGGCATCCCAGATCATGTTCGCGCCGATCCGGCACTTCACCGAATAGCCGGGGTTGCGCCCTTCGATCTTGGCCAGGATGGTGACGCCGCGCGGGGCGATGCGGTTGATCTGGACCAGCGGCGTGTTGCCGATGGACTGCGCGTTGTCTGCGAAGATGCGGCTCATGATGGTGTCCTTGTCGCATGGAGAAAGATCAATCAGCCTATTCCGCCCCCGCCCGCGCGTCCAGACGCGTTCGAACCAGCGGCGCGCCGCGCGTGTCCACTGTCCAGGAGGGCCGTACCGATGAAGAAACGCTATGCCATTCCCCTGGGCAGCCTGGCGGCGCTGCTTCTGTTGTTGCTGGCGCTGCACCTGGCGCTGCCGTACCTGGTGCGCGACTACCTGAACGGCAAGCTGGCCGACATGGGCGACTACCGTGGGCACATCGCCGACGTCGACCTGGCGCTCTGGCGCGGCGCGTATCGGATCGACGGGCTGAGCATCGTCAAGGACAACGGCAAGGTGCCGGTGCCGTTCCTCGACGCGCCGAGCATCGACCTGTCGGTGAGCTGGCAGGCGCTCTGGGATGATCACGCAGTAGTGGCGCGGGTGGTCTTCGAGCGTCCGCAGCTCAACTTCGTCGATGCCGGCGGCGACCGCGACGCCTCGCAGACCGGTGCCGGCACCGACTGGCGCGAGCAACTGGACAAGCTGCTGCCGATCACCCTCAACGAGGTGCGGGTGGTGGACGGCACCCTGCGTTTCCGCAACTTCACTTCGAAGCCGCCGGTAAACCTGCACGCCTCGGCGCTCAACGCCAGCATCTATAACCTGACCAACGTGGCCGACGCCCGGGGCGAGCGGCCGGCGCGTCTCGAAGGCACGGCGCGGATACTCGGCCAGGCGCCGCTGGAAGTGGCGGCGCATTTCGACCCGCTGAGCGACTTCGAGGACTTCGACCTGCGCCTGCGGGTCACCCGGGTCGAGCTGAAGCGGCTCAACGACTTCGCCAGCGCCTATGGCAAGTTCGACTTCAATGCCGGCACCGGCGACCTGGTGCTGGAGGCCCAGGCTAAGCGCGGCCAGTTGGATGGCTACATCAAGCCGCTGCTGCGCGACGTGGACGTGTTCAACTGGCGGCAGGACGTGGAGGATGGCGACAAGAACCTGTTCCGCTCGGTGTGGGAGGCGCTGGTCGGCGGGGGCGAGACGGTGCTGAAGAACCAGCGCAAAGACCAGTTCGCAACCCGTGTGAGCCTGAGCGGTAATATCCACCAGCGGGACGTCAGCGCGTTCCAGGCGTTCCTCGGGATTCTCCGCAACGCGTTCGTCGAGGCGTTCAACGCTCGTTTCGAGCGTTCCCCGGCGACGCGCGACGACGACGGCTGAAGACGCGGGCGGAACGGCGGGTCGCGAGGTGGCCGGGCATTCAGTGACTGAATGACCCGTCTGCGTTCACAGTGCGCTTGTCCCCGCGTTATAGTCGGGTTTTCAAACAATACTGAACTGCCCGGTTTTCCAGCCAGGGCGTTACCGTTCGAGGATTTCCTGATGAAGTTCGAAGGCACCCAGTCCTACGTCGCCACCGACGACCTCAAGCTCGCGGTCAACGCCGCCATCACCCTGCAGCGGCCGCTGCTGGTGAAGGGCGAACCGGGCACCGGCAAGACCATGCTCGCCGAGCAGTTGGCCGAGTCCTTCGGCGCCAAGCTGATCACCTGGCACATCAAGTCCACCACCAAGGCCCACCAGGGCCTCTACGAGTACGATGCGGTAAGCCGCCTGCGCGATTCGCAGCTGGGCGTGGACAAGGTTCACGACGTGCGCAACTACATCAAGAAGGGCAAGCTCTGGGAGGCCTTCGAGGCCGAGGAGAGGGTGATCCTGCTGATCGACGAGATCGACAAGGCCGACATCGAGTTCCCCAACGACCTGTTGCAGGAACTCGACAAGATGGAGTTCTACGTCTACGAGACCAACGAAACCATCAAGGCGAAGCAGCGCCCGATCATCATCATCACCTCGAACAACGAGAAGGAACTGCCCGACGCCTTCCTGCGCCGCTGCTTCTTCCATTACATCGCCTTCCCCGACCGCGAGACGTTGCAGAAGATCGTCGACGTGCACTACCCGAACATCAAGCAGTCTCTGGTCAGCGAGGCGCTGGACATCTTCTTCGACGTGCGCAAGGTGCCCGGCCTGAAAAAGAAACCTTCGACTTCCGAGCTGGTCGACTGGCTGAAGCTGCTGATGGCCGACGAGATCGGCGAAGCGGTGCTGCGCGAACGCGATCCGACGAAGGCGATCCCGCCGCTGGCCGGCGCCCTGGTGAAGAACGAGCAGGACGTGCAGCTTCTCGAGCGCCTGGCGTTCATGAGCCGCCGCGCCAGCCGCTGAGTGCGGCGGCCCTTTCCGGGGAAAGGGCCGCGGGGCGGCACGCCAGACAGCGGAGGAACATCCCATGCTCAGCGGAAGTTGCCTGTGCGGCGCGGTACGTTACGAGATCGACGCGCCCATTGAATCGGCCAGCCATTGTCATTGCAGCCAGTGCCGCAAGGCCCACGGCGCGGCGTTCGCCACCTACGGCAAGGTGCGTCGCGAGGCGTTCCGCTATGTCGCCGGGGCGGACGCGGTGGCCGAATACCACTCGTCGCCAGGCGTCACCCGTACCTTCTGCCGCCACTGCGGATCGAACCTGCAGTGGCTTGGCGGCAACGAGGACCCGACGTACACCTCTATCGCCCTCGGCACCCTCGACTCGCCGCTGCCATCGGTAGCGCAGCGCCACATCTACGTGGGTTCGAAAGCCGACTGGTACGTCATCGCCGACGACCTGCCGCAGGAACACCAATACTGACCGGCGCTCGCGCGCCGGGATCAACGGACAACAGACGAGGTCGCAGCCATGCTGCTCAACCTGTTCAACGAAATGCGCGCAGCCAAGGTGCCGGTGTCGGTGCGCGAGCTGCTCGACCTGATCGACGCCCTGAAGCACCGCGTGGTGTTCGCCGACATGGACGAGTTCTACTACCTGGCGCGCACCATCATGGTCAAGGACGAGCGCCACTTCGACAAGTTCGACCGGGCCTTCGGCGCCTACTTCAAGGGCCTGGAGAAGCTCGACGACCACCTCAAGGCGCTGATCCCCGAGGAATGGCTGCGCAAGGAATTCGAGCGCCTGTTGACCGACGAGGAAAAGGCGCAGATCCAGTCCCTCGGCGGCCTGGACAAGCTGATCGAGGAGTTCAAGAAACGCCTCGAGGAACAGAAGGAGCGCCATGCCGGCGGTAACAAGTGGATCGGTACCGGCGGTACCAGTCCGTTCGGCTCCGGCGGCTTCAACCCGGAGGGCGTCCGCGTCGGCGACGCCGGCAAGCGCCAGGGCAAGGCGGCCAAGGTCTGGGACCAGCGCGAATACAAGAACCTCGACGACCAGGTCGAACTGGGTACGCGCAACATCAAGATCGCCCTGCGGCGCCTGCGCAAGTTCGCCCGCGAGGGCGCGGCGGAGGAGCTGGACATCGACGGCACCATCGACCACACCGCGAAGGACGCCGGGCTGCTCAACATCCAGATGCGCCCGGAGCGGCGCAACACGGTGAAGCTGTTGCTGCTGCTGGACATCGGCGGCTCGATGGACGCCCACGTCAAGGTCTGCGAGGAGCTGTTCTCGGCCTGCAAGACCGAGTTCAAGCACCTGGAGTATTTCTACTTCCACAACTTCATCTACGAGTCGGTGTGGAAGAACAACCTGCGCCGCAGCAGCGAACGCACCGCCACCTTCGACCTGCTGCACAAGTACGGTCCGGACTACAAGGTGGTGTTCGTCGGCGACGCGGCGATGGCGCCCTACGAAATCACCCAGGCCGGCGGCAGCGTCGAGCACTGGAACGAGGAAGCCGGTTACGTCTGGATGCAGCGCTTCATGGAGAAGTACAAGAAGCTCATCTGGATCAACCCCTATCCGAAGGACACCTGGAACTACACGGCGTCCACCGGCCTGGTCCGCGAACTGGTCAAGGAACAGATGTATCCGTTGACCCTGAGCGGCCTGGAGGAGGGTATGCGCTTCCTCTCGCGTGGTTGAGCCAACTGCCTGCGGGACCGGCGACAGGCGCGGCGGCACGCAACTTGCCTACCCTGTGTATCCCGTCCGCGCGGTAACAGCGCGGCGCGGCCACCGGTAACGATGGGCACGCCATGATCGATTCGACCTTCTCCCGCGCCACCTGGCTCAACTCGCTGCACATGTCGACCCTCACTCTCTCGCTGCTGGAGAAGGAAGGGTTCGCCCGCGAGCAACTGCTCGAAGGCAGTGGCATCACCCCCGCCGACCTGCTCGACCTGCGGCGCCTGATCAGCCCCTGGCAGGAGCAGCAGGTGTTCGCCAACGCCTGCCGGCTCAGCGACGAGCCGGCCCTCGGCCTGCGCCTGGGGCTGCGCACGCGGATTTCCGCCTACGGCCTGCTCGGCTAAGCGCTGCTCTCCGCGCCGACCCTCGGCGAGGCGCTGCGCATCGGCCTCAGCTATCCGGTCTTGCTCGGCACCTACTTCCACCTGTCGCTGGAGGTCGCCGACGGCCGCGCCTGGCTGGTGGCCACCGGTTACGGCGAGGACGAGGCGCTGCGGCCATTCAACACCGAGCTTTGCCTGGGCTCGTTGAAGGTCACCTGCGCCGACCTGCTCGGCCAGCCGCTGCCCTTGCTGGAAGCGGCCTTCGACTATGCCGGCGACGAGGCGATGGCGCGGGCCTACGCCGAGGGTTTCGCCTGCGAGTTGCACTTCGAACGCGAGCGCAGCGCCATCGGCTTCGCCGCCGAATGGCTGGAGCGCCCGTTGCCGCTGGCCGACCCGGTGACCCACCGGGAGATGCTGGAACAGTGCCGGCGGCAGAACATCGACCTGGCCGCGCGTCGTGCCTGGCTGGACAAGGTCCGGGCGATCCTCGCCGAGCGCTTGCAGGACCCGCCCGGCCTGGAGGAACTGGCCAGGCGCCTGAACTGTTCGTCGCGCAGCCTGCGCCGGCACCTTCAGCAGCAGCGCACCAGCTATCAGCAATTGCTCGACGAGTTGCGCTTCGCCCGCGCCAAGGAGTTGTTGCAGAGCGGCGACATGCCGATCTACCGGATCGCCGAGGAACTCGGCTTCAGCGAGACCGCCAGCCTGCGCCATGCCTTCCAGCGCTGGAGCGGCCAGCCGCCGAGCCATTTCCGCGCCTGAGCGCTCGCTCAGGCGGAGGGGCTGGTGTCGGCGTGGCGCCGCCGCCGTTCGTCCGCCACCTCACCCAGGGATTTTGCCGCGCCGTCGCCAATCCAGGCCATGAAGGCACGATCGAAGCGGAAGTCGGCGCCGCGCAGCCCGGCGAGGAAGCGCCGTACGTCCTGGGTGTTGCGCTAGTCGCGGCACACTGCGGTGTCGCGGGTGATGGTGTCGCCGTGCCAGCCGAAGACCATCTGTCGTTTCTCTGCGCGCGCTGGAGCGGGCGGGCCAACGACGGCCCGCCCACGGGCCGTCAGGACACCGGCTCTTCGATCAGCCGGTCATAGGGCGGCAGGCCGCTGTATTGGCCCAGGGCTTGCTCGTAGGCGTTCTTCAGGTCGTCGGCGGCGAGGTCGTAGCCGACCAGCAACTGTTCGAGTTCAGCGGCGTTCTGCGGGTCGTCGTTCTGCAACTGCGCGTCGAGTTCGCGGGTGCGCGCGGCGACGCACTGGATCGCCACCATCAGGGTCTGGGGTTTCAGGTTCATGGTTCACTCCTAGAGCCCGCGGGCTTTTTCCCATTGGCGGCGGATGGCGTTGCGCACGAAGTTGTCCAGTTGGCCCATGAGGACCTCCCGGTACATCGGCTTGGCCGGCATGATGGTGTAGTGGGTGGCTTGCAGGCGCTTGTTGTAGCTGTCCTGTTTCACCTTAAGGTCCGGCGGGATGTCGGTGCCGTCGGGTATCACGAAGTCGCCGTCGGCGCGGCGCAGCACGCCGGCGCGGTCGAACACCGAGGTGCCGCCGGTGTCCGGGGCGTAGAGGCCGTCGCGGCCGGCGACGATGTCCGGCGCGCGGGCGGGGACGCCAGGGGTGTTGGGGCTGTCGAAGGTCGGATGCAGCAGCGGGGCGACTTCCGCAGCCTCGGCGAGTTCCTTGTCGGGACGCAGGTAGCGACCGACGTCGCCGTCGTAGTTGGCCTTGAATACCGCCCGGTAGAGGGTGAGGCTGGTTTTCTCGTAGTCGTAGGACATGCGTGGACTTCCCTGTGGGTTGCGTTTGCGGCGCCGCGGGTGCGCGGCATCGCTACCGACCACCGTCCTTGTGGCGCCATCGCCGAGCAGGATAACAGCCGTATGCGGATCCGCCAGGGGCAGGCGACGACCGTCGCCCGGGAGGCTCAAGGCCTGGCCGCGCCGTGCAGGTAATGGCGGATGCGCACCTCCACGCCGGCACTCTGGAAGCGCCGGGCGGCGGCCTCGACCCGCAACTCGCCGCGGGTCACCCGCTGGTGGTGGCGCAGGTGCTCCAGCCAGGATTCGTCGATGAAGAACTCCAGCCACAGGCGACGGTTGCCGCTGTCCTGGACCAGCCCCCAGGACACCGCGCCGTTGCGCCGACGCATGGCGCGCACCTCGACCATCGCCGCCTGGAATGCCGCGGCGTCCTGCGGGTCGATGTCGTACTCGAGGGTGACCATCACCGGGCCGCGTTCCTGGTCCACCTCTTCGTCGACCAGTGGTGCCGGCCAGTGCAGCGACGGCGCGAGGTCCTCGGCCTCGGTGACCGGCAGCCGGCAGCGCAGCGACGCGAACAGGCCGAGCAGCAGCGCGGCGCTGGCACAGAGCAGGGCGAAGGTGATCGACAGGTGGCTGGCGAGCAGACCCCACAGGGCGCCGCCGGCGGCCATGCTGCCGAAGAACACCAGGATGTAGACCGCCAGCGCGCGGGCGCGGACCCAGGCCGGCACGGAGGTCTGCGCGGCGACCTGCAGGCTGGAGAGCACGGCGATCCATGCCGCGCCGCTGAGCAGCATCACCGGCACCAGCAAATAGAGGTTGCGCAGCAGCGCCAGGGCCACCAGCACCAGTGCGTAGAGCACGCTGGAGAGCAGCACCAGGCGGTCGCTGCCGAGGCGTTCGCGCAGGCGCGGCAGGAACGCGGCGCCGAGCACCGCGCCGACGCCGACGCTGCCCAGCAGCAGGCCGAAGTCCATGGCGTTGCCATGCAGTTCGCCGCGCACGATCAGGGGCAGCAGCGACATGCCGGCGCTGGCGCCGAGGAAGAACGCCACCGCGCGCACCAACACCGATTGCAGCGGCCTCGAGCTGCGACTGTAGCGCCAGCCGGCGCGCAGGGCGCCGAACAGGCGTTCCGCCGGCAGCACCGAGGGCACGGCCTCGCGTTTCCAGGCCAGCAGCACGGCGATCACCGCGAAGAAGGAGAGGGCGTTGAGGGCGAAGGTCAGCCAGGGGCCGACCAGGCTCACCAGCACCCCGGCGATGGCCGGTCCGACCGCCCGCGCCAGGTTGACCCCGACACTGGACAGCGCCACCGCCGCCGGCAGTTCGTCCTTGCCCACCAGTTCCGGAGTGGTGGCGCTCCAGGCCGGCATCATCAGCGCGGTGCCGATGCCCATGCACAGGGTCAGGCCGAGCAGCAGCCAGACGCTGGTCAACTGGAGCAGGGTGAGGCTGGCCAGCAGGGTGGCCACCAAGGCCATCCACAATTGCACGCCGAGCAGGTAGCGGCGCTTGTCGACGATATCGGCGAGGGCGCCGGCCGGCAGGGCCAGGAAGAACATCGGCAGCGATCCGGCGACCTGCACCAGGGCCACGTTCAGCGGGCTGGCGGAGAGCGAGGTCATCAGCCAGCCGGCGCCCACCTCGTGCATCCAGGTGCCGATGTTCGAGGCGATGCTGGCCAGCCATAGCCAGCGGAAGGTGGCTTGGCGCAGGGGACTCCAGGGTGAGGCGGCGGGTGCGGTCATGGTCAGAGCGAGCCTTTGAGTGGGTATTCGACGATCAGGTAGAGGCGGTCGATGTCGTCGCCGGCCTGGGCCGCGTTGGCCCGGTGGCTGAGGTGCGAGACGTTCAGCGAGAGGTCCTTGAGCGGGCCCGAGGCGAACACGTAGCGCAGGTCGAGGTCGCGCTCCCAGTGCTTGCCGCCGCTGCCCTGCAAGGGCCGGTAGCGGCCATCGGCGCCCAGCGGGTTGTAGGCGCCGCCGGCCGGCGCATGGCTGCCGTCGATGGCGCGGCCGCTGACGTAACGCGCCATGAAGCTCAGCCCCGGCAGGCCGAACGGGGCCAGGTCGAGGTCGTAGCGGGCCTGCCAGGAGCGTTCGCCCGGACCGTTGAAATCGGCGTACTTGATCGAGTTGGCGAGGTAGATGGAGTCACCTCCGACGAAGTCGAACGGCGTATCCCCATGGACACGCTGGTAGGCCAGGGAGAAACCCTGCGCGCCGGCGCGGTACTTCAGTTGCAGGCTGTAGGCCAGGGTGTCGATCGCGCCGGCCCGGCTGCGGCCCTGGTCGCGCGTGCGATAGAGGTTGCCATCCAGGCTGAACGCGGCACGTTGCAGGTTCATGTTGAGATAGACCTGGCGCCAGACGTTGTCCAGTTGCGCGGCGAACAGCGAACCGCTCAGGTTGTCGCTGGCCGCCAGGCTGGCGCCGGCGAAGCCGATGGCGCTGCCGGCGGTGCTAGCGCCGTAGCCGTCGAAGTCGCCATGGCCGGAGCTGGAGGCCTGTTCCTTGAAGGCGGTGAAGCGCCCGGCCTGGATCCGCACGCGGTCGAGGTCGTCGCTCTGCAGGAAGAAGCCCCTGGCGTACTGGGGTTGCAGGCGCTTGTCGCTGGTATCGAAGACCGGGGTCTCGACGGTCATTTCGCCGACCTTGAGCAGGCTCTCGCCGAGCCGCAGCTTGAGTGCGGCGCCGGCGTCGGAATACTCGCTGGCGTTATCGCCGGATGAGTCCAGCGGCAACAGGCCGGTGCCGGCATGGCCACGTCCGCCGTCGAGCTTGAAGCCGGCGAAGCCGTGGAGATCGAGGCCGAAACCGACGCGGCCGGGGGTATAGGCCGACTCCAGGTCGGCGATCAGGCCGTGTGCCCATTCCTTGCGGTAGCCGCGCCCGGCGTCCGCGCGGCGATAGTCGTTGTAGAGGAAGTAGTTGCGGTTGAGCAGGCGCCACTCCAGGTAGTCGGGCGCCTTGGCTTCCTCTGTCGCGGCGTGGCACGGCGAGGTGCCGCCCAGCGCCAGGAAAAGGGCCAGGCGGCCGACCGGTCGAACGCGGATCATCGGGAAAACTCCGGGCGAGGCGGGCCGCGAAGGGCCCGCCCGGGTACGTCAGAAAGCGAAGCAGGAACAGCCGAATGCGCCCCAGAAACCCTGGAAGTCGCTCACCGGTACGTTGGAGTGGCGCGCGCGGTTGTGCTCGTGGGCGTGTACCGCGCAGGCACCGACGCACTGGTGGACCTGGGCGGTCAGCGGCGCGCCTTGCCGCCAGTGGCCGGGTACCTTGGCCACCGGCGACCAGTCCGGCAGCACCGGCGGCGCCGGCGGACCGAGCTTGTCGAACTCGGCGGCGGCATAGACGATCTTGCCGTCGACCACCGTGAGCACCGACTCGATCCACTTGATGGCCTCTTCCTCGACGCCGAAGAAGTCCGCCGACAGCGCCGCCAGGTCGGCGAGCTGGCCAACCTTGATCTGTCCTTTCTTGCCCTGCTCGCTGGAGAACCAGGCGCTGCCGTGGGTGAACAGCTGCAACGCGGTTTCCCGCGGCAGGCCCTGCGGATACAGGGCCATGCCGCCGACGGTGCGGCCGCTGACCAGCCAGTACAGCGAGGTCCAGGGGTTGTAGCTGGAGACCCGGGTGGCGTCGGTGCCGGCACCCACCGGCACGCCCTCGGCGAGCATGCGCTGGATCGGCGGCGTGGCCTCGGCGGCTTTGGCACCGTAGCGGTCGACGAAGTACTCGCCCTGGAAGGCCATGCGGTCCTGGATCGCGATGCCGCCGCCGAGTGCCCGCACCCGCTCGATGTTGCGCGGGGTGATGGTCTCGGCGTGGTCGAAGAACCAGGGCAGGCCGTTGAACGGAATGTCGCGGTCGACCTTCTCGAACACGTCGAGCATCCGCGAGATCGATTCGTCGTAGGTGGCGTGCAGGCGGAACGGCCAGCGCTGCTCCACCAGGTGGCGGACCACCGGCTCCAGCTCCTGCTCCATGGTCTGCGGCAGGTCCGGGCGCGGTTCGAGGAAGTCCTCGAAGTCGGCGGCGGAGAACACTAGCATCTCGCCGGCGCCGTTGTGGCGGAAGAAATCGCTGCCCTGGCCGTACTTGACGCTGCCGGTCCAGTTCTTGAAGTCGGCGAGTTCTTCCTTCGGTTTCTGGGTGAACAGGTTGTAGGCGATGCGTACGGTGAGCTGGCCCTGGTCGGCCAGTTCGCGAATCACCTGGTAGTCGTCCGGGTAGTTCTGGAAGCCGCCGCCGGCGTCGATCGCGCTGGTCAGGCCGAGGCGGTTGAGTTCGCGCATGAACTGGCGGGTGGAGTTGACCTGGTACTCCAGCGGCAGCTTCGGTCCCTTGGCCAGGGTGGCGTAGAGAATCATCGCGTTGGGCCGGGCGATCAGCATGCCGGTGGGTTCGCCGCTGCTGTCGCGGACGATCTCGCCGCCGGGCGGGTTGGGCGTGTCCTTGGTGTAGCCGACCACGCGCAGGGCGGCGCGGTTGAGCAGGGCGCGATCGTACAGGTGGAGGACGAACACCGGGGTGTCCGGCGCGGCCTTGTTCAATTCCTCCAGGGTCGGCATGCGCTTCTCGGCGAACTGGAACTCGTTCCAGCCGCCGACCACCCGCACCCACTGGGGGCTGGGCGTGCGTTCGGCCTGGTTCTTGAGCATGCGCAAGGCGTCGGCCAGGGAGGGCACGCCTTCCCAGCGCAGCTCCAGGTTGTAGTTGAGGCCACCGCGGATCAGGTGCAGGTGCGAGTCGTTGAGACCGGGGATCACGGTGCGCTTCTGCAGGTCGATCACCTGGGTGGCGCTGCCGCGATGGAGCATCGCCTCGGCGTCGTTGCCGACGGCAAGGAACTTGCCGTCCTTGATCGCCACGGCGGTGGCGGTGGGGTTGTCGCGGTCCACGGTGTGGAAGCGGCCGTTGTGCAGGATCAGGTCGGCGGTCATGGAACCTCCTGGGTTGCTTGCGGGAGAAAGGCTGGCGGCGTTGGCGAAGGGCAGGGCGGACCACAGGACTCCGGCGGCGCCCAGCACCGAACTGGTAGTGAGGAAATGGCGGCGGTCCTTGCTCGGCGGATCGTGGCTCATGGCGTGCTCCTGGCAGCGGGGCGGAATCGGTCAGCGAGGGCGGCGGCGAGAGAGGCCACCGGACAGGATAGGTGCGGCGGGAAACGTACGGGACGAAAGAGCGGTTTTCCCGAATGACGCATCCTCCTGCAAGCGCAACTTGCTGGTGGTCGATAGCAAGTAAGGCGCGAGACATGTCCTGAACTTCATGGGGGCTTTTTCTTATAGGGCGGACTGTCGATTCTGCTAGCTGGTAATCCTTCTTTTATTGTCTCTGTGTGCGCTTTTTGTATGGATGTGTCGAATATTTTGAATATCGCCGTTCAACTTTATCCGGGGCCGCAGTTCAGTGATTTATTTTCTCGAAAAGTTTGTTTTTTCCAATATCCATGCTTCATAGTCTGGCCGGCCACGGGAAATTATCTGTTGGCCCGCGTGCTGTTGTGCGCAACAGCTGGAATTCATCGTTCGTTGTCAGGAAACAATCATGAGCCACTATCTCGAAGTTCTAACTCCGCAGAACAGCCAGATCATCTTCATCGACCAGCAGCCACAGATGGCATTCGGCGTACAGTCCATCGATCGCCAGACGCTGAAGAACAACGTAGTGGGCCTGGCCAAGGCGGCGAAGGTATTCGACATCCCGGTCACCATCACCACGGTGGAAACCGACAGCTTCTCCGGCCCGACCTATCCGGAGCTGCTGGCGGTGTTCCCCGAGCAGAAGATCCTCGAACGCACCTCGATGAACTCCTGGGACGACCAGAACGTGCGCGACTCGCTGGCCGCCGGGGGGCGCAAGAAGGTCGTGGTCGCCGGGCTGTGGACCGAGGTCTGCAACACCACCTTCGCCCTCTGCGCCATGCTCGAGGGCGGCTACGAGATCTACATGGTGGCCGATGCCTCGGGCGGCACCTCCAGCGACGCCCACAAGTACGCCATGGACCGCATGGTCCAGGCCGGCGTGGTACCGGTGACCTGGCAGCAGGTCCTGCTGGAGTGGCAGCGCGACTGGGCCCGCCGGGATACCTACGACGCCGTGATGGCCATCGCCAAGGAGCATTCCGGGGCCTACGGCATGGGCGTGGACTACGCCTACACCATGATGCACAAGGCGCCCGAGCGGGTGACCCACGGCGAACGCATCGGCCCGAATCCGGCCAAGTGAATGCCGGCCGTGCCGCTCCGGCCCGCCGGGCGGCACGGCCGCGAAGGAGAACGAAGATGAAGCTCTACGTATTGTCGCTGGGCGCCGGACTGTTGGTGGGGATCGTCTACAGCCTGCTGCAGGTGCGTTCGCCGGCTCCGCCGCTGGTGGCGCTGGTGGGGTTGCTCGGCATCCTGCTCGGCGAGCAGGTCATCCCGGTCGGCAAGCAATTGCTCGGCGGTTGCGCGTTCGCCTCGGCCTGCGACAAGGCGGGTTCGGTCGGCCATGTGCTGGGGCAACTACCGGGTCGGCATCGCCTCGACCAGGCCGCTGGCCCGTCGGAAAAGGAAAAGGGTTGAGCGCTATATCATCGAGTAACAGCGCAGTAATCTGGTAGTTATCTTCGTCGGTTAGATTTCCCCGGAACGGCTCCCTCGGATTAATCTCTGGGGGAGCTTTCGTGCGTCGTTTTTCGCGTCGAGAGAAAAGTGTCACGAGATCATCAGGCGCATGGAATCAGGGGGAGTCATGACTGTTGCCATAGACAGAACAAAGGGCGACCAATCCACGCCAGGGAACATCATAAGGGGAGAAGGGTACGCCTTGATTCGCAATAGTGAGGCGACTCCCGATCCGGACAAGGTGATCCATATTCCTTGTGCCGATTCGTTTTCCGTCATCGTTCAGTTGCGCGACTTCAATTCCCATCGTCTCTGGAATGGAAACAAACTGGTTTTCGATGGCGGACATCCACGGAAAAGTATCTCCATCGCCTATCTTGGCGATGAAATAAAGTGCCAGCACCGGACAACTTACGACAATGTCCGCTTCATGTTGCCGCGCGCTTCGATAAAGGAGTTTCTCTACGAAGAAGGGCAACGCGCGTCCGCCGAGCCGGAGCGGATCATCGGTGTCGACGATCCGGTGGTCTATCACCTGGCGCTGGCGCTGCTGCCCAGCTTCGCCAGGGCGGGCGAGCGCAACGAACTGTTCATCGAGCAGGTCATGCTGGCGCTGTTGACCCACGTTCAGGATCGCTTCGCTTCGACCCAGGTCCCGGTCTGCACCGGCAAGGGCCTGGCGCCCTGGCAATTGCGCAGGGCCAAGGAGCTGATCGCCGGGCATCTGGCCGAGGGCGTATCGGTGGCGCGCCTGGCCGAGGAGTGCGGGCTCTCGCGCAGCTATTTCACCAAGGCCTTCAAGTGCAGCACCGGTGTTTCGCCCCACGAATGGCTGATGCGCATGCGCGTCGACCGGGCCAAGGAGCTGATGCTGGGCAGCGACGAACCGCTTTCGCAGATCGGCGTCGCCTGCGGCTTTTCCGACCAGCCGCATTTCTCGCGGATCTTTCTCCGGCTGGCCGGCGCCTCGCCCTCGACCTGGCGTCGGGTCAAGCGGCAGCGCACCGACGCAGCGCTCTGAACCGCGACCGTGCGTGACGGACGGTACGGAAGCCGCCGGATGCTCGGCTAGAATGCCCTGGCTTCGGCGGTCGCCACCGGCCGCCCACTTCGCAACGGAACAGGGAATCGCAGATGAAAGCAGTACGCCAGGGTCGCGGCGTAACGGGGTTGCTCATGCTCCTGGCGCTGGCCGGGTGCAGTTCGCGGTCGGCGGAGCCGCCGCCGCCCAACCCCGACGAAGTACGGGCGAAGATCGTCCGCCTGATGCCGGCCACGGTGCGCGATCGCCAAGGGTGGGCCAGCGATATCTACGCGGCCTTTTCCGCCCAGCAGATCTACCCCAGCGACGAGAATCTCTGTGCGGTGCTGGCGGTGACCGAGCAGGAGTCCACCTACCAGGTCGACCCGCCGGTGGCCGGCCTGGGCAGGATCGCCACCCGCGAGGTCGAGCGTCGTGCCGGCAAGCTGCACGTGCCGGCGTTCCTGGTCAGCTCGGCGCTGAATATCAAGTCGCCCGATGGCCGCACCTACAGCCAGCGCCTGGCCGCGGCGCGCACGGAGAAGGAACTGAGCGAGACATTCGACGATTTCATCGCCATCGTGCCCATGGGCGGCAAGCTGTTCGGCGGCTTCAACCCGGTACACACCGGCGGGCCGATGCAGGTCAGCATCGCTTTCGCCGAGCAGCACGCGGACGGCTATCCCTATCCGCTGGACGGCAGCATCCGCCGCGAGGTGTTCAGCCGGCGCGGCGGCATGTATTTCGGCATCGCCCACCTGCTTGGCTATCCGGCGGACTACCCGGCGCCGCTGTACCGCTTCGCCGACTTCAACGCCGGCTGGTATGCCAGTCGCAACGCCGCGTTCCAGAGCGCGGTGAGTCGCGTCTCGGGGATTCCGCTGGCGCTGGATGGCGATCTGATCCGCTACGGCACGCGCACGCCGGGCTCCACCGAACTGGCCGTGCGCAGCCTCGGCAAGCGCCTGGACATGAGCGACGCGGCGATCCGCCGGGCGCTGGAGCAGGGCGACAGCCCGGAGTTCGCCGACAGCGCGCTGTACCGCAAGGTCTTCGCCCTGGCCGAAAGCGCCACCGGCAAGACGCTGCCCCGCGCCGTGCTGCCGGGGATCGCCCTGGAGAGCCCGAAGATCACCCGCAAGCTGACCACCGCCTGGTTCGCCAAGCGCGTCGACGAACGCTACCAGCGCTGCATGGCGCGCGTGCGGAAACGCTGAGTCCATCGTCGCGCGGTCGCGCGGGTCGAACCTGGCGCCGCCGCGGGAGTCTGCCGTCCTGTCAGCCAAGCTCATGGAGAAGCAGCGTATGAAGACCCGATACAGCGCCGAGGCACCGGCGCGCGACGAACTGGACCGGCTCGCCGGTCCGACGCTGGTGGAGTTCGGTACCGACTGGTGCGGCCATTGCCAGGCCGCCCAGCCGCTGCTGGCGGAAGTATTCAGCGACTATCCGGAGGTCGGCCACCTGAAGGTCGAGGACGGTCCCGGGCGCCGCCTGGGGCGCTCGTTCCAGGTCAAGCTGTGGCCGACCTTCGTCTTTCTTCGCGACGGCCGGGAGGTGGCGCGGGTGGTCCGCCCCGGCAGCGCCAGCGTGCTGGAAGAAGCGTTCGAGAGCCTGGTCGGCGAGGGCTGAGGACCCGGCCCGCGGGCCGGGCGGCGTTCAGGCCGGCATCGCGTGATCCACCTGTTCGCGGATCTCCTGGTAGCGCAGTTCCATCAGCTTGCGCTGCTCGCGCCGGGCCAGGGCCTGGGCGTAGCGGCGTTTCTCGATCGCGGTCTCCGGTTCCAGCGGACGCACCGCCACCGGCCGGCGCTGGTCGTCCATCGCCACCATGGTGAAGAAGCAACTGTTGGTATGGCGCACGGTGCGCTCGTGGATGTTCTCGGTCATCACCTTCACCCCGACCTCCATCGAAGTGCGCCCGGTGTAGTTCACCGAGGCGAGGAAGGTCACCAGTTCGCCGACATGGATCGGCTCGCGGAAGATCACCTGATCCACCGACAGGGTCACCACGTAGCGTCCGGCGTAGCGCTTGGCGCAGGCAAAGGCCACTTCGTCGAGGAGCTTGAGCAGCGCGCCGCCGTGGACGTTGCCGGAGAAGTTCGCCTTGTCGGGGGTCATGAGCACGCTCATGGTCAGTTGGTAGCTGCCAGGTTCCATCGTTCACCTATCACGCAAGTTGGTCACGGGCCATTGCAGTGGGCCGGCGGCCGCTCTGCGGCGGCCTCTGGCGATAGGGTAGGGAGAAACGCCGGCGCGATTAGCACCGCAGTCGACAATGGTGTTTTCCGCGAAACGGGCTTGCGGCGCCGCTCCGTATGCGCCAAGGGCTAGTCGCGGGAGCCGCCGCGTCCTTCCCGGCTGGCATCCATCCAGCGCAGCACTTCTTCGCCGAACTCCGGTGGCGCGATACGCCCCACCCGGCGTACCAGGTCGAGGATGGTCTGCTGGGCCAGCGCTTCTTCCATGCGCTTCTGCGCGGTGAGCATCACCGCGTGGATCGAGCAGGTGTTGCGGGTCGCCCAGGAAGGCGGGTTGCCTTCGAAGATCGCGCAGCGCTCGCGGACCTCGCGGCATTCGAAGATCGATTTGTCGCCGTCGATGGCGCGGACCACGTCGAGCACGCTGATTTCGTTGGCCGGCCGTGCCAGGCGGAAGCCACCGCGCACGCCTTCGGTGGCAGCCACCAGGCCGGCCTTGGCCAGGCGGGTGAAGACCTTGGCCAGCAGTTCCGGCGGCACGCCCTGCAACTCGGCGAGGGTGCGTACGCTGGACTCGCGGCTGTCGCCTTTCTCGTCGGCGAGGAACAACAGGCAGTGGATGCCGTATTCGACGCCGGCGCTATAGAGAGCCATCACTAACTCCGACAGAAATATTCGCAATATTCTGCGCGGTTTTCAGGCCGCTCACAAGGACAGGTCGTTCGCTGTCTTCCGCCTCGAAGCGCTCTATCTCCGATCCTTTTCGTATGTTTTCGACGTCTTTTCCTCTCTTTCACGGCGAGGGGCGATTGCCTGTCGGAACGCTTTTCGGGGATTGATCTTCTTAACTACGACAAATATAGTCGTAGTTACGGAGAGGCTTTTCTCCGGATATCCCGTCCTTTCCCTCCAGGAGCCCCCAATGAAACAACGTATCCTGATCGTCGGTGCCGGATTCGCCGGCATGTGGAGCGCGCTGAGCGCAGTGCGCCAGCTCGACCGCCAGGGCCGCGACGACGTCGAGGTCGCGGTGCTCGCGCCGCAGCCCGAGCTGCGCATCCGCCCGCGTTTCTACGAGCCTGACGTGCAGCGCATGGCGGCGCCGCTGGGCGAATTGTTCGCCGCGGTCGGCGTGCGTTTCGTGCAGGGCAGCGCGCAGCGCATCGACGTGGCCGGCAAGCGAGTGGAGTACCGCGATGCCGAGGGCACGCTGGCGCAGCTGGACTACGACCGCCTGGTGCTGGCGGCCGGCAGCGGCGTGTGGCGTCCGGCGAGTGTCGCCGGCATCGACGCGGCCTTCGATGTCGACCAGTTGGAAGACGCCCTGCGCCTGGAGGCACACCTGCATGCCCTGCGCGACTTGCCGGATTCGCCGGCACGCAACACCGTGGTGGTCGCCGGCGGCGGCTTCACCGGCATCGAGACCGCCACCGAGATGCCGGCGCGCCTGCGGGCGATCCTCGGCGAGAAAGCGGCGCTGCGAGTGATCGTGGTCGACCGCGGCGCCGCCATCGGCGCATCGATGGGCGCGGACCTGAGCGGCTTGATCGCCGAGGCCTCGGCGGAACTGGGCGTGGAGTGGTGCCTGGGGCGTTCGGTGGCGGCGGTGGATGCCGAGGGCGTGACGCTCGACGACGGCCAGCGGATCGAGGCGAAGACCGTGGTCTGGACCGTGGGCGTGCGGGCCAGCACACTGACCGGGCAGATTCCGGGCGAGCGCGATGCCCAGGGTCGCCTGCATGTCGACCGCAACCTCAAGGTGCTCGGTCTCGACGATGTCTACGCCACCGGCGACGTGGCCCGCGCGGCTACCGACGACCTCGGCAACCATGCCCTGATGACCTGCCAGCACGCCATCGCCCTGGGTCGCTCGGCCGGCAATAACGTGGCCGCCGACCTGCTCGGCGTCGAGCCGATTCCCTACAGCCAGGTGAAGTACGTGACCTGTCTCGACCTCGGCGGCTGGGGCGCGGTGTTCACCGAGGGCTGGGACCGCCAGGTACGGTTCGTGCGCGAGGAGGGCAAGAAGATCAAGACCGAGATCAATGGCGTGTGGATCTACCCGCCGGCGGCGGACCGCGCCGTGGCGCTGGCGGCGGCCGACCCGCTGATTCCGGTGGTGGCGTAGGGCGATTTTCCCTCACCCCAACCCTCTCCCGCAGGCGGGAGAGGATGCCGTGCAGCGTAGAGGGATGTCGCGGCGCGCGGATGTCTGGCCTCCGGTAGGGCGAATAACCGCGAAGCGGTTATCCGCCGTTGCCTCGGTTCTCTTGGGAGCGTGCGCCTTCAGCGCTGGCGTTCCACCGCCGGACGGGCGAGCAGAAGGCGCAACGAGGCCCCCAGCGTTTCGCCATGACCCAGGCCGTCGAGCGGCTGGAAGTCCAGCGTGAGCCCGGCAACCCGGCGCAGGTCATCTACCAGCCGCGCCATCGCCTGGCCCGGCTCGGCTTTCAGCGAGCCGCGCGGGCTGGCCGGTTCGGCGCTGCCGCGCCAGAGCAGGAGTTCCGCGCGCTTTCCGCGCAGGCGCTGTTCGAGCCCCGCTCGCTCGCCGAGGATCGCCCCGTCGCGCCACCACAGCGACGGGCTGGCCGCGGCGTAGCGGGCGAACTCGCCGGGACGGGTGAACAGTGCGTGGAGCACCAGCAAGCCGCCGTAGGAGTGTCCCCAGAGGGTTTGTCGCGCAGTGTCCAGGGGCGCCTGCGCCGCCACGGCGGGGCGCATGCCGTCGCGCAGCAGGTCGAGGAAGGCGTCGGCGCCGCCGCTGGGCAGGCCGTTGAGCGGGTCGCGCTGATCGGCCTGGCCGGGACTCGCCGGGGTGTAGTCGAAGGTACGCCCGGCGCGGTCGATGCGCAGCGGCGTGCGGTAGCCGATGGCGACCAGCAGCGGTGCGTCGCCGTCGGCCAGGCGTCTCAGGGTGGACGCGTCGAGGGCGCCGACGGCGGCGTTGCCGTCGAGCATCCAGACCACCGGGTAGCCGGCGGCGGGCGGTGCCTGCAGCGGTCGGCCGAGCCACAGCCGGTAATGCCGCTGGCCATCGACGGAGTCCAGGTCCACGGCGCTGAAGCGATAGGGCAGGTCCTGGCGTTGCAGCAGGCTGCGGTCCATGGTCGCCTCGGGGTACGGTTGCGCCAGCGGCGCGCCGCCGGGCAGGGCCGCCGCCAGGGCGAGGCCCAGGGCGGCGACGAGCAGGGAGGTTCTCATCAGGCTTTCTCGTTATGGCTCAGAACGACGCGGTCAGGCTGGTATAGAAGGTCCGTCCGGGCTCGTTGTAGGTCGCCGCGCCGGCCCCGTCGATGCCGACCACGCCCTGGGCATTGCCGGCGCGGAACAGGCGCTTGTCGAACAGGTTGTCGACGCCGGCGCCGAGGCTCAGGTTCTTGCTCAACCGATAGGTGCCGCCGAGGCCGGCGATGGCGTAGGGCGAGAGCTGGTCGTTGGCGCTGCCGGTGACACGGTCGCCGTGATAGTCGTATTTCTTCGGCTTCTGCTTGCCGTACCAGGTGACCGTGGCTTGCAGCGAGAGGTCGTCGGTGGCCTGCCAGTCGAGCATCGAGTTGAGGGTGTAGCGCGGCGTCACCGAGAGCACGTCGCCGGTTTCCTTGTTCTTCGATTGCAGCATGTAGGTGAAGTTGTTGCTCCACTTCAGGCCGTCGGCCAGGGGCAGGGTCAGGGTGCCTTCGAGGCCCTCGACCACCGCCTTGGGCACGTTCTCCCACTGGTAGATCGCCGCGTTGGCGTAGTCGCCCTTGCCGCCGCTGGCGTGGTCGACCGGTGACAGGCCGGATTCGATCTTGTTCTTGTAGTCGTTGCGGAAGTAGGTCAGCCCCGCTACCAGGCCGTCGTGGCTGTACTCGATGCCCAGTTCCTTGTTCACGCTGGTCTCGGCCTTGAGGCCGTCGTTGCCGCGCAGGTAGCAACTGGTGCTTTGCCCGTAGCAACCCTGGCCACGGCTGTAGAGCAGGTAGTCGGGGTTCAGCTGGTACAGGTTGGGGGCCTTGTAGGCGCGGGCGATACCGGCCTTCAGGGTGACCCGCTCGGTGAGCGCGTGGGACAGGTTCAGCGATGGGCTCCAGTTGTCGCCGACGATGTCGTGGTGGTCCCAGCGCAGGCCTGGGGTGAGCATGGTGCCGGGCATCAGCTCGATGTTGTCCTCGGCGAACAGCGAGAAGATCCGCGCCGAGGAACTGCTGCTGCGGTTCTTTCCGGCGAGACCGGGGATCGAGCCGCCTTCCTCGGTGTTCTGGGTGTTGGAGCTGGGGTCGTCGAGCTTCTGCTCGGTCCACTCGCTGCCGAGGGTCAGGGTCTGCTCGTAGCCCAGGTGCAGCGGCAGGTTGACCTCGCCGTGGGCGGTCAGGTCGCGCAGGGTGGCGGTGTAGAAGCCGGCGTTGTTGGGGTCGAAGATACCTTCGGTGCCGCCGGCCAGGCCTTCGTTGATCCGGCTGTTGCGGGTCTTCTCGTACTGCAGGTAGGCCAGCGAGCTGCCGAAGTCCCATTCGCCGCGATGGGTGACCGAGTAGGTCTCGCGGTACATGCGGTTGGTCTCGTGGCCGAGCATCTGCTTCACGTAGTTGTTGCTGTTGGTGTTCTGCGTGTCGCCGGTGTAGATGTTGCCCTGGCGGCTGAAGCCGGCCTCGAACTCGAGAGTCTGCTCGGGCGTCAGGCGCCAGCTGAGCAGCCCGTCGATGTCCTTGTTGCGCACGCCTTCGCGACCGGCGGGGAGGGTGCCGGCCTGCTTGCCGGTGCGGTTGGATTCGTGGCCGGCGTTGATGTCCCAGTCGTCCGAGTCGGTCTTGGCGATGTTGCCGTAGACGCGGTAGCTGAGATTTTCCGTGAGCGGCCCGTTGAGACCGAAGCTCATCCGTTCGCTGGCGCCTTCGGCCTTGTGCTGCGGGAAATTGCTGTAGACGCTGAGATTACCGTGGGTTTCCGCGCCGGCCTGCTTGGTGATGATGTTCACCACGCCGCCCGCCGCGCCGTTGCCGTAGCGCGCCGCCGCCGGGCCGCGGATCACTTCGATGCGCTCGACCTGGTCGGCCGGCACCCAGTTGGTGTCGCCGCGGCTGTCGCGCTCGCCGCGCCAGCCGTAGCGCACCGAGTTGCGCGAGCTGACCGGCTTGCCGTCGACCAGGATCAGGGTGTTCTCCGGGCCCATGCCGCGGATGTCGATCTGCCGGTTGTTGCCACGCTGGCCGCTGGAGCTGTTGCCGGTCAGGTTGACCCCCGGCATGGTCCGGATGATCTGCGACAGGTCGTTGCTCGGCGGTCGCTTGGCGATGTCCTCGGCGGTGATGATGGAAACTCCCGGCGCCTGCTTGGTTTCCTCCTGGGCGGTGGCGACCACGGTCTGCTCGCCCAGCTCGATGACGGAGCCGTCGCCCTGGCCGGCGGCGTGTACGGCGTTGGCGAGCAGGCAACTGGACAGCAGCAGGAAGGGAACGGCGGGAAGGGCGCGTGAGGACATCGGTGATCTCCGGGCAATGCAGCGAAATGCAAGAGATCACGAATGATATTGATTGTTATTTGAGAGTAAAGCGCATTAACTTTCTAAACACTTCGCCCTCAGGCGGCCGCCGGCAGCCACAGGTGCAGGCACAATCCGGGCTTGCCGTTGCTGGCCCAGAGCCGGCCGCCCTGTAGCTCGATGGCGCGCCGGGCGATCGCCAGGCCGAGGCCGAAACCTTCGCCGGCGCTATCGTCCAGGCGCTGGTAGGGGAGGAAGATGCGTTCCAACTGGTCTTCCGCCACGCCAGGGCCTTGGTCCTGCAGGCGCAGGTGCCAGAAGTCGCCCTCGCGCTCGCCGTCGAGGCTGACCGTGCCGTCCTCGGGCGAGTGACGGATGGCGTTGCGCAGGAGGTTCTCCATGGCCTGGGCCAGGCTGTCCAGGTGGACCTCGACGCGACAGTCGACGCCCAAGCGGCAGGGTAGCCGCGCCGGGTCCCAGCCGCTTTCGAAACAGGCGTCATCGCGCAGCGCTTCCCACACCGACAGCGCCAGCACCGGCTCGGTGGGCAGTTGCGGGCGCTCGGTGTCCATCCAGGCGAGGTCGAGGGTGTCTTCCAGCAGTCGTTGCATGTCGCCGATTTCGCGATCCAGGCGCTGGCGCAACTGTTCCGGCGGTAGCTCGCTGTCGTGGGCGATGCGCAGGCGCGCCAGCGGCGTGCGCAGTTCGTGGGACAGGGTGCGCAGCAGCAGGCGCTGCTGGGCGAGACTCAGGCGCAGGCGCTCGGCCATGTGCTCCAGGGCCTGGGCCAGCTCGCCCAGTTCGTCGCGGCGGGCCGCCAGCGGTGCGGCGAGGGGAGTGCTTTCCAGTTCGTCGGCGCGCAGGGCGTCGGCGCGATCGCGCAAGCGGTTCAGCGGCACCACCAGGTGGCGATAGAGCAGCAGGCCGAGCAGGGCGGCCAGCAGGGTCGGGACTATGCCGTGGGTGACCAGGTGGGTCCAGGGGGTCAGTCCGCCGGGCAGCAGGCGCTCCGGTAACTGGATTACCAGCCGGCCCTGCTCGGGATGTCCGGGGAACTCGATGCTGACGTACGGCAGTTCGTCCTGCAGGCGCCGGCTCATCGGCCAGTCGAGCTTGCGCATGAAGGTCAGGTGGCTCGACTCCTCGGCGCTTAGCGGCGTGCTGCCGAGGCTTTCCAGGTGCGGTCCGACCAGCGCCACCCAGGTATCTTCCTTCGCCGACAGTTCCTTGCGGAAGCGTTCGGCGCCCGCGGCGCCCTCGCTGCGCCAGGCATCCTCCGCCTGCCGCGCGTAATCCGCCAGGTAGTGGCGGTCGGCCGGGGCGAGGAAGTAGGTGCTGCGCTCCACCGACAGGCCCCAGGTGTAGATCAGCCAGGTCAGCAGCAGGCAGAAGCCGACCTGCAGCAGCGCCAGTTTCCATAACAGCGGGTGCCTGCGCATCAGGGGTGTTCCGTCTCCACCAGCAGGTAGCCCTGGCCGCGCACCGCCTGGATCTGTAGGTGACGGACGGCGACGGCGGCGAGCTTGCGCCGCAGGTTGCAGACGTGCACGTCGAGACCGCGGTCGAGGCGCGTGTAGCTGCGGCGCAGCACGCTCCGGTAGAGGAACGGCTTGCTCAGCGCCTCGCCGGCATGTTCGCGGAGCGTCGCCAGGAGGCGGTATTCGGATGGCGTCAGCCCCGCCGGAAGGCCCTGGTGGAGCACATCCTGGGCCTGGTCGTCGAACACCAGCCGGGTATCCCGCCGCTGCGCCGACGGCAGGCGGTCCAGTCGTACACGGCGCAGCAGGGCGTCGGTGCGGGCATCCAGCTCGGCCAGGCTGAACGGCTTCGGCAGGTAGTCGTCGGCGCCGCGGGTGAAGCCGCTGATGCGATCCTGTTCGGCGCCCAGGGCCGACATCAGCATCACCGGCGTGGCCTGCTCGCGGCGCAGCGACTCCAGCAGGGCTAGGCCGTCGAGGCCGGGCAGCATGATGTCCAGCAACACCAGGTCGAACGCTTCGCGCCCGGCGGCTTTCAGCCCGTGCGAGCCATCGCCGCAGACGGTCACGCGGAAGCCGCGCTGGCGGAAATGCGCGTCGAGATCCTCGCGCAGGCGCGGGTCGTCTTCGACCAGCAGCAGGCGGGGAGATGGGTTTGAGATATGAGAATGATTCACGTTCGTGAATATCTCATTTTTGCCGGGGATCGGGCAATGGGCCAATGCGACGCATCGCGCACGGAGCGGAAATACTTTTCGACAAAGCCGTCGTTGCTTCGGTTTTTTTTCTGGCTTAGGGTCGGCGGGTCCGCAGGAGGCGGGCAGGGGTGTCGTGGCTATTGGCTAGCCTTTCGCGACGGCACGGGGTTGTACGATCATCTTGCGCGCCGCTGGCGCGTTGTTCGGGCCGCCCGCCGCAGGTGACTATCAAGGAAGATTGCCCATGCTGTTCTCCCAACATACCCGTCTGGTGCACGTGGACTCCCCGCTGGGCCCCGAGGTCCTGCAACTGCAACGGCTGGAAGGCCGCGAGGAGCTGGGCCGGCTGTTCAGCCACGAACTCGAACTGGTCTCGAGCAATCCCGCCTTGCCTCTGGATGCCCTGTTGGGCAAGCCGATGAGCCTCGCGCTGGAACTCCCCGGCGGTAGCCGGCGGCACTTCCACGGCATCGTCGCGCGCTGCAGCCAGGGCGCCGGCGCCGGCCAGTTCGCCAGCTACCAGGTCACCCTGCGCCCCTGGCTGTGGCTGCTGACGCGCACCTCCGACTGCCGCATCTTCCAGAACCAGAAGGTCCCGGACATCATCAAGCAGGTGTTCCGCGACCTCGGCTTCTCCGACTTCGAGGACGCCCTGAGCCGCTCCTACCGCGAGTGGGAATACTGCGTGCAATACCGCGAGACCAGCTTCGATTTCGTCAGCCGGTTGATGGAACAGGAAGGCATCTACTACTGGTTCCGCCACGAGAAGAAGCGCCACATCCTGGTGCTCTCCGATGCCTACGGCGCGCACCACAGCCCGGCCGGCTACACCAGCGTGCCCTATTACCCGCCGAGCCTCGGCCACCGCGAGCGCGACCACTTCTTCGACTGGCACATGGCGCGCGAGGTCCAGCCCGGCTCGCTGAGCCTCAACGACTACGACTTCCAGCGTCCCG
>NZ_KV812672.1:0-628 GCF_001813485.1 Pseudomonas sp. HMSC067G02 | reverse complement strand
TGAGCCTCAACGACTACGACTTCCAGCGTCCCGGTACCCGCCTGGAAGTGCGCTCCAATGTCGGGCGCGCCCATGCCGCGGCCGACTACCCGCTCTACGACTACCCTGGCGAGTATGTGCAGAGTCAGGACGGCGAACACTATGCACGGACCCGCATCGAGGCGATCCAGACCCAGTACGAGCGAGTTCGCCTGCGGGGATGCGCCAGGGGTATCGGGGCGGGCCATCTGTTCCACCTGAGCAACTACCCGCGCCTGGACCAGAACCGCGAATACCTGGTGGTTGGCGCCGAGTACCGGGTAGTCCAGGAACTCTACGAGACCGGTAATGGCGGGGGCGGCTCGCAGTTCGAGAGCGAGCTGGACTGTATCGATGCCGGCCAGGCCTTCCGCCCCTTGCCGTCGACCCCCGTGCCGGTGGTGCGTGGCCCGCAGACCGCGGTGGTGGTCGGGCCCAAGGGCGAGGAGATCTGGACCGACCAGTACGGCCGGGTCAAGGTGCATTTCCACTGGGACCGCCACGACCAGTCCAACGAGAACAGCTCCTGCTGGATGCGCGTCTCCCAGGCCTGGGCCGGGAAGAACTGGGGCTCGGTGCAGATCCCGCGGATCGGCCAGGAAGTGATCGT